>JBBTJN010000059.1:32359-50237 GCA_038059415.1 Elusimicrobiota bacterium
CTTCGGGGGCCGTCTCGGTTTTGCAGATGTTGGGCCACACGCAGGGCCGGAACTGGGCCGTATGAGCGGGCTGGGGGTTCAGAGATGAGAGCGAGAGCGTCAGTAGTAGGTTTATCATGCACACAGTGTAGCGCTCGCCAGAAAATTTTCCGATGAGAGGGGTCAACCGGAAGATTTGAGGCCACTCATTGATCTAGGTCATAAGTCCTAGGTCCGGTGGACCGAAGGCCCAGGGGGTTTCGCGTCTTAAGACGCCGAACCCGCGAGCGCGTGCAGGCGCTCTGCGCTGACGATCAGAAGATCCTTTTCCTTCTTGCGCAGAACGTCGCGCTTCTCGAAGTCCTTGAGCAGGCGCACCGTGGTCTCGATCGTGAGCCCCGCCATCTCAGCGAGGTCGCGGCGCTTGATGCCGGCGACGATCGGGTACGGCTTCTTGAGGACCATCATGCGGATCAGAATGTCGGCCAGGCGGCCGCGTGCGGGCTTGAAGGCGATGTCGCGCGCCTTGTTCTCGCCGCGGCGCACGTCCTTGGCGAGTTCCCTCATCAGCACGTGCGCGGCGGGCGGGTATTTCGCGAGGAAATTGAAGAAGGTCGTCTTGTCGATCAGCGACATGGTGCTGGGTTCGAGCGCCTCGCCGGTGGCGGTATACTGGCCCTCGTCGGCGAGCAAAGTGACGTGGCCGAGAAAGTCGCCGGGAGATTCGATGCGGGTGGTGAGCTGCTGGCCGGTGCGGCTCGACTTGTAGACCTTCACCTTGCCGGTGCACACGACGTAGACGCCCTGGGGCATGGCGCCTTCGTGGAAAATCACTTCGCCGCGCTTGAAGGCATTGGCGACGCGGATATCGCGCCAGGCCTTCTTCGACTCCTTCGTGCCGAGAAGATCGTAGAAGCAGGTCTTCTTATGGGGGCACCAGTCGCAGTTGGGTGCGTCGCGCTTTGAATAAGCCATACCTGATTGTACAACTTAAGAGCGAGGCAGGTGTTCCTTTAAAAGCGATCAGCGCAAGGTGACGCGGTCGGCGTACTGCGCGATGGTGGAGCGGAAGGTCGGGAGGTCGCGCACCGCCCCGAGCTCGGTGTCGATCTTGGCCTGCATCACGAAACGGCGCAGGTCGTTGGGGTCGCCGCAGGATTTGAAGGACTCGTCCAGGGCTTTCAGCGCGACCTCGGGCTTGCCGGACATTGCGTAGGCCAGGGCGATCTGGTAGTGCGCCGACGAATTCATCGGGTTCTGTTGCAGGGATTTCTGCAGGGAGCGGATGGCGACCTCGGGCCGGCCGAACTCGTTGTAGGCCGTGCCGATTTTCTCGTAGATCACGGCGGTCTCCGGCGCGCCGAGGGTCATGCGCTTCTGGTCGAGAGACAGAGCCTCGTTGTAGGCCGAGACGGCCGAGAGATAGCGGTGAAACTTGAGTTCGATGTTTCCCGAGGCGATCTTCTCGAGTACCTTGGTGTCCTGGGCCGCGACGACGGCCTTCGGTGCGGTGTCGCCGACGGCGTCGCGCATCTCTTCGCTGCGGATGCCGAGGTCGGCGACCGGCGTGCCGTTCTCCTCGGAGCCGATGCCGAGCGCCTTGCGGGAAGCGGCATTGGCGATCAACGGGGCGAAAACGGGGTCGCGGCGCACGGCGTCGCGCAAGGTCTTGCCCTGGCCGTTCTTCAGGGCCTTGGATAGGGCGAGCTCGATGTTTGAGACCGCCTTGGGCGTGTCTCCCATTTTGAGGCGAAGGCGGGCGGCGTTCATCGGGATTAGGGCCTTGGTCGGGGCGGCGCGCAAGGCCATCTTGTACGCATCGAGCGCCTTGGCGTAGGACCGCACGGCCTCGTAGCACAAGGCCATCGAGAAGTACAGGCGGGAGGCGTCGGGCAGCTCCCTCAGCGACGAATCGAGGCTCAGGGCCATCGCATAGGCGTCGATCGCGGACTGGGCGTCGCTGCGGTCGGCGGTCTCGGTAGAGCCGAGTTTGAAGCCGCGCTGGTAGTGCGCCCAGCCCAGCAGGAAATAGGCCGAAACCGTGCCTTCTTTGCGCGCGGCCTCGTTGAATGCCGAGATCGCTGCGGAGATTTCGCCGTTCTCCAGATTCGCCAGGCCGGACGACATGAGGCGCATGGACTCAGGATTAACATTTGATCGAGAGGCGTTTTTCTCAATGGAGGCGCGGGCCCGAGGGGTGAAGAGAAGGGCGGCCAACGCGAGGCTGAGGACGGCGCGGCCGGTCTTCAGCTTGCTTGCCTTCACAACATGAGTATAGCCGTAAAACGATATACGCTCACATGGGACGTGGGGCCTAGGCTGCTCTGGGCCCAAGGGCCTAGGCCAAATCCAAGCGAGAAAGTGGTACAATCATCGCCAGTGGTGGCCGTAGCTCAGCTGGTTAGAGCGCAGCGCTGTGAACGCTGAGGCCGGGGGTTCAAGTCCCCTCGGTCACCCAGATTTGGTCGCACTCGGCCGCGTCAGCGATTTTTCGCTTTCGCGGCCGCTGTTTTTTTCCGGTTTTAAAAAAACGTGAGACGGGTACCCTGACGGTGCAGGCGGGTGCAGGTCGGTGAACCGACGATTCGGACGTGCACTTCCCGCACGGGCTTGAGGCTCTCGATCACATGAAGCATAGGTCTCCCCCCTCAACGCTCACAGGATACATCTTGGCTCTTCTTGCCGGACATGGACTTTCCATTACTTCTTCACGACTCCCCGCCCCAGCGCGTACGAGCTCCTAACCTTGATCTCGGCATCCTCCGCCGAAACCCGTCCCTCCTCCTCTAGGACCTCACCGTCCCATGCGCTCATCGAGCGACCGGCCGGCCTTCCGCTTGCCAGGCCGTGATGCCGCCCTTGAGTTCTTGGACCGCGGTGTAGCCCTGCTCCGTCAAAAATCTGGCGGCGGCCTGCGAGCGCCGCCCCGTGGCGCAGTAGACCAGCACCGGGGTCCTCTTGTCCTTGGGCAGCTCCCCCTGCCGGTGGGACAACTCGTCTATGGGCAGCAGGACGGCGTTCGGGAGGCGGCCTTGCGTATATTCCTGGGGTGTGCGCACATCGAGGATGAGCGTTCCAGTCTGCGTCGCCAACTCGGCGGCTTGCGTCACGGCCAAGCGCTGGAACAGTTCCGGCTTGCCTCCACTCAAGGTCGCGCTAGTCATGAGTATCCCCAGCACGGCGCCGTACAACGTGCTGACATAGGGATTCGAGGTCAAGGGGCAAGTTCCCGTGGAACAGCCGACCGCGCGGTACCAAAGGTACCCTAAGACCCCGCCCCCGACGACTCCTAAAATCATCTTGGTCATGCTTCCTCCTCAGGCTTCATCTATTGAGATGCCCGGGATATCAAAAGGATTCAACGGACTTTGCGCCTCCCTGGAAATTTCATAAAATGAAACGCGATGATAACGGAGCGCGATCTGATTGAACGCAGCCGCAGCGGGGATGCTCAGGCGTTCTCATGCTTGGTCGGCCGCTACGAGGACCGCATCTATCGCCTGGCTAAGCATGTCTGCGTGGGCCTGTCGGCGGAGGCCGACGACGTCTACCAGGACACTTTCCTGACCGCTTTTAAGAAGCTGAAATATTTTCGTGGCGATTCGGAGCTGGGCACCTGGCTTTACCGGATCGCCTCGAACCTGTGCCTGATGCGACGGCGCAAAAAGTCGAGCGAGCCCTTCGTGCCGCTGCTCGACCGCCCTCGCGACCACGATGACGGCGAGGCGCATCAATTCCGGGACTGGAGCCCCACTCCGGAGGAGGCCGCCAACAAGAAGGAGCTCGTCGAGAAGGTCACCGGCGCGCTCGCGAAGCTGCCTATGGATTACCGCCTCGTGCTGACTTTACGAGACGTCGAAGGGCTCTCCACGGCGGAGACCGCGAAGATACTCAAGCTGAGCGCGGCGGCGGTCAAATCCCGCCTGCATCGGGGGCGCCTGTTCCTGCGCGACGAGTTCGAGCGCGCCTTCGGCGCGAAGGAGTCCAAGCGATGAAGCTCGAGCGCCTGTCCTGCCGCCGCCGCGTGGCACTCCTGCTCGATTATCTTGATCGCGAACTCCCAGCCCCCGAACGCAAGCTGCTGGCACGTCATCGCGCCTCCTGCCGCTCCTGCGCCGGCCTGTTGGCCAGCCTTGAGCGCACAGTCAGGACATTGCATGCCCTCAATCGTGCCGCCAAGCCGCCCGCCGCCGCGCGTCGCGCTCTGGCCGCTAAGTTGCGGAATATTTAGGTGACGCGCCACTGAACCCTTTTCGGGCGGCTCGCATCCAAAAGGTAGAGGGGGCATTCCCCCCGAGGAGGACGCCATGAACGCTCCCTTCCCGCATCACTATGAAGTGACTTTGACCGGCGAGGGCGGCCCACGCGGGACGCTGGGCGCCGGGCCGCGGCCGTCGCTTGCCGGCGGGCCGCCGCCCGAATTCGGCGGCACGGATCAAGTCTGGAGCCCGGAGCACCTGCTCCTGGCTTCGGCCAGTTTGTGCCTGATGACGACTTACGCCGCGATCGCGGCGAAGTCAAAACTTGAGTACGCCGGCTACGAGAGCCGAGCGGAGGGCACACTGGACAAGACGCCGGAGGGCCTGCGCTTCACGCGAATTGCGCTGAAGGTGACCGTGCGCTGCGCCGACGCCGAGAAGGCTTCCCGCCTGCTCGACATGGCCAAGAAGCACTGCATCGTGTCGAACAGCCTGCGCCAGCCCGTTGAAGTCGAAGGTTCCGTTGTAGCCGTCTAAGTCAGATGAACAAAGGAGAACTGATTATGGGAAATAAAATGAGTCCGATCGTTTCCAACGACGGCCCGCGGATCGACATGGGCATTAAGCCTGCCCAGCGTAAAGCCCTGGCGGAAGGTCTGTCTAAGGTCTTGGCGGACAGCTATACGCTGTATCTGAAGACCCACTACTTCCATTGGAACGTCACGGGGCCGATGTTCCAGACCCTCCACCTGATGTTCGAGCAGCAATACACCGAGCTGGCGCTCGCCGTCGATCTGGTCGCCGAACGAATCCGGGCGCTGGGGCATACGGCGCCGGGAAGCTACGCGCAGTTCTCGAAGCTCTCCTCCATCCCCGAGGAGACGGGCGTGCCCCGGGCAAAAGACATGATTCGGCGGCTCGTCCAAGGGCAGGAGGCGGTGGTTCGGACGGCGCGCGGCGTCCTCGCCGTCGCTGAGAAAGCGTCCGATCAGGTGACCCTCGATCTCCTGACACAGCGCATGCAGGTTCACGAGAAGACCGCGTGGATGTTGCGAAGTCTTCTGGAGCAGTGAATCCTTTCAGGGTGCCCCGCATCCAACAGATGAGGGGTATCGCACCATGAAAATATTTTCGCTGTTTCTGCTTCTGAGCGCCGTGCCTGCTTCGGCGATGGACCTGAGCGCCGCGGTCGAAGCGGCGGTTTCCCGTTCTCCGGCCTCGGCCGAAGCGAAGGCGCGCCGCACCCAGGCCCAGGCCGAAGGCCGCGAGGCGTACTGGAGCCGCTGGCCGCGCCTGAGCGCCCACTCCGCGATCCTGCGCAGCGATGATCCACTTTTCGTCTTCGGCGCGCTCATGCAGCAGCGCCGCGTGGCCGCGTCCGACTTCGCCCCCGACACGCTCAACCGTCCCGGCTACCGCACGGCTATGCATGGGAGCCTCGAGCTGGGAGTGCCGTTATTTACCGGCTTTGAGCTGACGCGGACGAGTAAACTCGCGGCGCTCGCTGAAGATGAGGCGCAATTGTCGGGCGCCGCCGCGGCCCAGGCCGTGTGTCTGCGGACGACCGAGGCCTACTTGCGCGAACTCCGCATCCGGGCCTTTCTTTCCGAGCTCGACGCCCGCATCGCCACCGCGCGTAGCTCCATCGACGGCGCCGAGCGCCTCAAGAAGCAGGGGCTTGTGCTCGGCTCCGACCACCAGGCCGCGCTCGCCGTCCTGTCCGGGCTCAAGGCCTGGCGCAGCCGCGCCGCGGCCGAACGCGAGGCAACACGCGCCGAACTCGGCGTTCTGCTCGGCGGCACCGCGCCCGAGATTGTGGGCGGCCTGCGCGACTGGAACCCGCCCATCGAAGACGACGCGACGCTCGTCGCCGCAGCCCTGGCGTCGCGCCCCGACCTGAAAGCGGCCGGCGTGCGCACACGGGCGGCGGGCGTACGCCGAGACGGCGCGAGAAGCGGTCTTTTTCCGATCGTGGATGCCTTCGCCTCGGTGAACAACTCCGCCGGCGGACTGAACTCCGGCGCGGCGAGCCGTCTGCTGGGCGTGCGCGCGAGCATGCTCTTCGGCGACCCCGCCTACTCCTCGCGCCGGACGCGGGCCGCGGCCGATGAGGCCGCGGCCGTCGCCGCCGCGGCGGGCGCCGAGGATTCGGCCCGCGGCGAGGTTCTGGCCCGCGCCGCCGGGCTTCGCGGCCTGGGCGCCTCGCTACCTGACTTAAGCGAGGCCCTGGCTCGGGCCCGTGACTCGCTCGAACAGGCGCGCCCCCTTTATCGTGAAGGCCGCCAGAGCGTGCTCGATGTCCTGCGCGCCGAGGAAGCCGTGGCGCGTCTCCAAGAAGCTCGTTTAGAAGCCGTTTACCATCAACGCGTGGAATGGGCGGCCCTACGCGCCGCGCAAGGGCGGCTCGACGCGGACGCCGTGGCCGTACTCAACGGCAGTTTGGAGCAATCGCGATGAACGCCCCTCAAACCCCGCTTGGGCCCGCCGGGCGCCTGGCCGCGTCCTTCATCCGCTCCAAGCTGACGGCCTTGATCGCGCTCGGCGCCATCGCGCTGGGCGCGCTCGCGACCGCTCGCCTGCCCCGCGAGGAGGAGCCGCAGATCAACGTGCCGATGTTCGACATCATGGTGCCCATGCCCGGCTCGAGCGCGCGCGAGGTGGAGGAGCGCGTCGTCGCCGTCGGCGAGCGCCGACTCATGGAGATCCCGGGCGTCGAATTCGTCTACGCGACCGCGCAGACCAACGGCGCGTTCTTCATCGTGCGCTTCAAGGTCGGCACCGATCCCGACGACGCGATGACGCGCGTCTACACCAAGACCTTCGCCAACCTCGACATGCTTCCCCCCGGCGCGGGACAGCCGCTCATCAAGCCCCGCTCCATCGACGACGTGCCTGTGCTGGCGTTGACCTTGACCGGCGAGGGCCTGAGCGCCCTTGAACTGCGCCGGGCCGCCGCCGAACTGCGCCGCGTCGTGACCACGGTCGAGAATGTGGCCGACGTCGAGATCATCGGCGGTCGCCGTCGCCGGCTGTCCGTCTTTTTCGACCCCGACGCTTTGGCTCGCCGCCGCCTATCCCCGCTTGATCTGGCCGGCCTCTTAAAAGCCTCGAACCGGCGCCTGCCGGCGGGAGCGGTGGACTCGGGAGGACGCGCCGTCAAGGTGGAGACCGACGCCTTCATCCGCACGGCCGACGATCTGCGCGCCGTCGTGCTGGGCGTCTCGGACGGGCGGCCGGTGCGCGTGTCCGACGTGGCGAAAGTCGTCGACGGGCCGGACGAGGAGGAGCGCGAAGTCTCGGTTTTCGACGGTGCCGCGCTCGGCGCGACCTCCGCCGACCGGGCGCCCCGGACGGCGGTCACTTTGCAGGTTTCCAAGCGCCGCGGGGCCAACGCCACCACGGTCACCCGCGCGGCTCTCGCCCGAGTCAAGAAGGCGCGCAAGGCCCTTCCCGCGGCGCTGACTGTGACGGTCACGCGCGATTACGGGGAGACCGCCAAGCACAAATCCGACGAGCTTCTGTTTCACATGCTGTTGGCCACGCTCTCCGTGACCGCTTTGGTGGCGCTCGCTCTCGGCGTGCGCGAGGCGCTGGTCGTGCTGATCGCGGTGCCGGTCACGCTCGCTCTCACCTTGCTGGTGTACTGGCTCATGGGCTACACGCTCAACCGCATCACCTTGTTCGCGCTGATTTTCTCTATCGGCATCCTCGTCGACGACGCGATCGTGGTCGTGGAGAACATCCACCGCCACTACTCGATGGCCGACGGTCGCCCCCTGTGGAAGCTCGCGGTGGACGCGGTTGACGAGGTCGGCAATCCCACCTTGCTCGCGACCTGGGCCGTGATCGCCGCGATTTTGCCGATGGCCTTCGTGGGGGGCCTTATGGGACCGTACATGCGCCCGATCCCGATCGGCGCGTCGTTTGCCATGATGTTCTCGGCCTTCATCGCTTTCGCGGTCTCCCCGTGGGCGTTCGTGAAGATCCTGACCTTCTGGAAGCCCGATCCGGCGAAGTGCCACACGGAAGAAGGCGCGCTCGACCGGCTGTACCGGCGCGTCATGGGCCGCTTGCTCGACGATCGCAAAGCGCGAGGCTGGTACCTGGCCGCGACGGCGCTCATGCTCCTAGCCGCCGCCGCGTTAGTGCCGTTTAAAGCCGTCATCATCAAAATGCTCCCGTTCGACGACAAGGACGACTTCGAGGTCGTACTGAATATGCCCGAGGGATCGTCCTTGGCGGCGACGCGGACCGCGGCCGAGGAACTCTCCGGCGCCTTGCGGGCGCTTCCCGAGACCAAGCGCGTTATCTCGTATCTCGGCGTCGGCGCGCCGTACAACTTCAACGGCCTCGTGCGTCATTACTTCCTGAGGACCAATCCCGACCAGGCCGACCTCGTGGTCCAGCTGACCCCGAAGGGCGATCGCCGGCAAAGCCACGCCATCGCACGCGGGGTGCGCCCGACCGTTGCCGAGATCGCGAAGAAATACGGCGCACGCGTCCAGGTCGCCGAGGTTCCCCCGGGGCCGCCGGTGCTGTCCACCTTGGTCTTCGAGGTCTATGGCCCGGACGCCGCCAAGCGCGATGATTTCGCCCGCCGCCTGAAGGCACTGCTGGAAATGACCCCGGACATCACCGATGTGGACACCTACGTCCCCTCACCCGAACCGCTGAGCCGCCTGGTCGTGGACCGGGAGAAGTCCACGCTCAACGGCATCGCTCCGTCCGCGGTCGCGGCGGCCGCGCGTATCGGGCTTACTGGTGAAACCCTGGACCTGGCGCACATGGACGACGAGCTCGAGCCCGTCGAGATCGGTCTGCGATTGCCGGCTGAAAAGCGACGCACGCTCGACGCCGTGCGCGCCCTGCCCTTGATCGCGCGGGGAGGAACGCCGGTCACAGTCGGCTCGCTCACCCGGGAGGCAAAGGGTGACGCGGACACGCCCCTGCACCACAAGAACCTTCGCCCCGTGTCCTACGTGATCGCCGAGGTCGGAGGGCGCGCGGAAAGCCCGGTCTACGCTTTGCTCGACCTCAAGCCGCGTATCGAGGCGTTGGCCAAAGACGCGGGCATTGACCTGGAGACATGGTACACGCGCCTGCCCGACGACGCGTCGAAGCTCGCGCTGAAATGGGACGGCGAGTGGCAGATCACCTACGAGGTGTTCCGCGACATGGGGATCGCCTTCGCCTTGGTCCTGCTTCTCATCTATGGCCTCGTCGTCGCCTGGTTTGAGTCCTTCACGATCCCGCTCGTCATCATGGCGCCGATCCCCCTGACCCTCGTCGGCATCCTGCCCGCGCACTGGGCGATGGGCGCGTTCTTCACGGCGACCTCGATGATCGGCTTCATCGCGGGCGCGGGAATCGTCGTGCGCAACTCGATTATTCTCGTCGACTTCATCGCGCTGCGCCGCCGCGAGGGCATGTCTTTGCGCGACGCGGTGATCGACGCGGGCGCGGTGCGCTTCCGGCCGATGCTGCTCACCGCCGCGGCCGTCGTCGCCGGCGCGGGCGTGATTCTCTTCGACCCTATCTTCCAGGGCCTGGCGGTGGCCCTGATGGCGGGCGAGGTTGCGTCCACCGTGCTCTCGCGCGTCGCCGTGCCCGTCCTTTATTTCATGCTGGAGAATCGGCGCGAGCGCGCCGGGGAGACCCCACATGACTATTGAGCGCCAAATTCGCGCCATCGCGGGAGTCTTCATTCTCGCGAGCCTCGCACTGGCCCATTGGGTCGACGCGCGGTTCCTGTGGCTCACCGCCTTCGTCGGGGCGAACCTGCTTCAGTCCGCGTTCACGCATTGGTGTCTGATGGAGGACATACTGCGCAAGTTAGGGACCGCACCCCCGCCGGGGCGGATCAGCCAAGGCTGATGTTTTTGCGACGCGACCTGAGGAAACGAACATTCCAGACGACCTTGAATTCGGCTAGGGGTTCGATGATCGAGCGCGTGTTCCAGTACCTCGCTCCAGAAGCGGCTCGAAGTTCGCGCCGAACAGCTCTCGCAGGCGCTGGCGGATGCTGCTGTCCGGTTCGCTTCGATCTGACTCGTACCTGACCACGGTAAAGACGTGGACGCGGAGAGCTTTCGCGAGTTGTTTCTGCGCCATCCCCCTCCGCAACCTTTGGTTGCGCAGCCAGCCGCCAAAAGTCAAAGGTGGGATCAAGAAGTCATAAGGGTCGCCGTTTGGAAACGCCTCCTTGAGACGGCCCGACAGTTGGCGCAATAATTGCTGGAGGACACGAGGGTTGATCTGGCGGATAGCATCGCGCTCGGCGCGGCTGATGGCATTGCGGGAAAGGCCTGTCTTTTGCGAGAATTCATCGAGGGTAACACCCAGGCGCTTTCGGAGGAGCCGAAGCCGAGTGCCGAGTGTTGCCGCCTTCGGAAGGTCCAGAGGGCGGCCAGACGGCGAAATGCGCCGTTTAATCGTTAATTCGGTTCTTCGACCTGCACCTTCAGGGACCCCAACTTTACCCTTGACAAGGTGTAACACTTCCGGTACACTCTGGGAATGCCAACCACAAGCCCGCGCGTGAACGTCGTCCTTGAAAAGCCGCTTTTCCTCACATTGAAGAAGCTGGCGGCTAAAGATGGTGTTTCGTTGTCGACGAAGGTTCGCGACTTGATCCGAGAAGCTCTTGAAGAATATGAGGACGCTCTTCTGGTTCAGTTCGCCGCGGACCGGGCCAAGACCTTTAAGCGCAGCGAGGCGCTGACCCACGATCAGGTCTGGAAGTAATGTTCGTCCTCGTTTATCATAAATCGGTAGCCGAGGATATCTCCGGGCTTAACGCGAATATCCGCAAACGATTATCGAAGGCCATCCAAGAGCGATTGTCTTCTCATCCGGAATCGTATGGCAAGCCTTTGCGCGGAAGCCTGGCAGGCTACTGGACATTGCGAATCGGCGATTGTAGGGTCGTCTACAGGATCGTGAGGCGCGAGGTGTGGATTTACGGGATCATGAACCGGAAGGATGTTTACGAAGATGTGATGAAAAGGCTTTCATGGGATGCGGCTGCCGAGGCGTGACCCAGGAACAGACAGGTTCTAACGTCTGTTGAGTGGGCAGGAACAGATACTCAGATATTCGAAGCCGGACAGGCCAGGGTCAGACATCGTCACCGGCACCAAGGACGAAGACGGTCATCCGTCGCCTAATCATCGCTTCTATTCTATCAGTCCGGCGGTAGCTTTGTCCGGGACTCGTGCAGAATGGCGACGAGTTCTAGACGGAGACTAGTTTATTGAGGACGGCACTCATTCGGGTCCAGGTCGTTGAACCGGGAGACGAGAACAGCCTAGCTTCTCGGCCTCCTTGACAAAGTGAGTCACTAGTGATACACTTCGTCTATGGCCACCAAGAACCCCCGATTGATCGTGACTCTTGAGCCCGCGCTCTATGCGAAGGTCAAGTCGGTTTCCAAGACGAACGGGACCACGTTGTCTATGGCTGCGCGCGATCTGATCCGCGAGGCGTGCGAGGACATCGAAGACCTGGGCCTGTCGCTTCTGGCCGATAAGCGCATGAAATCGGTCAAGGGTCGGCGCTGGCTGACTCACGATGAAGTTTGGAAGTAGCGGGTGTTTGAGCTTCGTTATCATCCGGACGTGCCGGACGAGGATATTTCCGCTCTCAATCGGGACGTTCGTGCGCGCATCCGCAAGGCGATCGAATCGCGTTTGACTCGGGCTCCGCAGGATTACGGAAAGCCGTTGATGGGCAATTTGAGCGGTTATTGGAGTCTGCGCGTCGGAGACTATCGAATCGTTTATCGCCTCGCAGATCGGCAAGTCAGGATCATTCAGATCGTGCATCGTCGTGATGCCTACCAGGCCGGTATTCTGGAAGCGCGAAATCGGGGCTGGCTAAGATAAGCCAAGTTCTGAAGTTGTCTATCCAGGGACCCCATTTGGGGCAGAAAGGTGAACTACTGGCCGTGTAGGTGATATCCAGGGGTGTACCTGAGGTCGGTCCTCGTCGAGAGGACCGCCCTTTTTTCGTTCTGGGACGCTCGAACCGCGGCGCTCACGGGTATCGTCAGGATCATCTCGCAGTCGTCCTTGCTGTTGATGTCACGGAGCGAGGGTTCAAACTATTCTTAAAAGCCGTGCGCTCTAATCATTCCGACGATACCGACGCCGACCCAAAAAACGTTGAGAAGAGTGTAGGCCTTGTCTTTTCGAATGATGGCGCACCAGGAAAGCGCTACGGCGTCGGCCGTGTTGAATGCCCAAATGAACATGAAAGGGCTCTTGGGGCCGAGCCAGCTGACAAGAGAAAAGCTGAAGATTCGCATAATAACTGCGATCGTCTCGATTGTCGTGCGATGACGTTCGATAGCGGTGTTGATTCTATCCATCGTGATTGTCGCTCCTCTGCATTCTGTGACATAACTCTCGGGGTTCACGTCTTCAGTATATAATCTATCTATGGAATATATTGCGAAGCGATGAACCTTGCATGATGATGAGTTTGCTAAAATCTGGGATCAAACTTGAG
Source organism: Elusimicrobiota bacterium (assembly GCA_038059415.1). Taxonomy (GTDB): domain Bacteria; phylum Elusimicrobiota; class Elusimicrobia; order UBA1565; family UBA9628; genus GWA2-66-18. The sequence continues at coordinate 45,046 of JBBTJN010000059.1, forward strand.
AGCAGAATGGGTCAGGGGAGGAAATATGAATGGAAAAATAATCGCAATGATGGGGTTAACCGTACTGATAACGGGTTGCGGCGGGATAACAAGCAGGGTAAAAACGGGAAAGGTCCAAGAGGTAATCGATCAAACGCCGAACCGTTCGAGTTATGTTGAAGCGATCGGCATTGGGGCCTCAGATCCTACGTTGCCTACGGAGACCCAGCGCAAAGCCCTGGCTCGCGATGCCGCCATCGTTAAGGCCCAGTACGAGATGCTGTCTATGGTCAAGGGCGTGGAATTAGAAGGCGGCATTACGGTGCAGCGCGCGATAGAGACGGACTCCAGCCTGGAAACGAAAATCAACGCGGTCATCAAGGGCGCCGAGATTCTCAAAAGCGAGTTTACCGCGGATAACGGCTGTGTCGTTACCCTCCGACTTCCCAAGAAAAGGCTCGAGGAAATGATGGGAGTTCGGTTTAAGTGAGGGCCGTTCCCGGAATCTTGAGCGTCCTGATCCTTCTCGCGGGCTGTTCTTCGACCGCGATCAAAGGGGATGCTCAAGATGCGCAATGGGTGGAAGCGGAAGGCTGGGCCCCGATAGATCGGGCTGATCTCTCTGGAACACGGCAACGAGCATTGGCCGAAGCCCAGAAGAAAGCGGTGGAAAGGGTTGTCGGAGTGCGGGTGGCGGCTTCCACCCGGGTCGAAGCCGCTATCACCGTTCGCCAAAAAATCACGGCCGACATCAAGGGCTATATACGCCGCTATGACGTCCTCGCGGAATGGATGGACGCGGGGTTTCACAAGATGCGCATTAAGGCCCTTGTATCCCGTCGCAGGGCGGCGGAAGATGGGCAGGAGAATATTCCTTCAGAGCCTCCGCCGGGTAATCCCAAAGTATCTGTCGCCATTGTCGGCAAAGGGGCGGCAGTCGAAGGAGGAGCGAACGCCTCGGCGGCCGTGCGAAGCAGGCTCATCGCGCACGGCTTCGCCGTGATCAATCCAGACGCCGATTCGCCAAAGCCTGATTTTCTCCTCCGTGGAGAGGTTCAGACTCATCCGGTTACGGACCCGCGTTTAGGATCGTTTCGGTCCTGCCGGGCCAAGATTCAGCTTCAGGTCGTTGAAACGGCAACGGGGCTTGTCATGGTGGAGAAATCCCAAGAGACCCCTGCTTTAGGGGTGGATGACGAAAGCGCTTCTAGCCAAGCAATTGAAAACGCCGGCCATCTTATCGGCACGACCGTTGCCGATGAACTTTCGGCATTGCTTTGGCGGCGATAGCCAACTACCGTCAAAATTAGGTATATTGATGATCGCGTATTCAAGCCATGGCCCAAAAGATTCTGGTTGTTGATGATGACAGATCGGTCCTGACCGTTGTAAAAAAGTATTTTATTAAAAACGGTTATTCCGTGGTCATGACCGACAATGGCTCTGAGGCCCTTTTGCTTGTTCGAGACTCCAAACCGGATCTTATTCTCACCGATGTGGACATGCCCGGCTTGGACGGCCACGCGGTCTGTCGAGTTTTGAAGAAAGAGGCGACGAGCAGATCGATTCCCATCATTATTATGTCGGGCTCCAGGATCGACGACAAAGATATTCTCTCGGGGTTTGAGGGAGGGGCCGATGACTATGTTGTCAAACCCTTTGTCTTGCCGATCCTGAAAGCCCGTATTGAGGCTGTTCTTAGGCGTTACCAGGCGACCTCCCAGATGGAAAGTAAGCTTAAAAAGGCCGGCATCGAGCTTGATCCGGAGGCCAGGACGGTTAGGGTCGGTAGCAAGCCAATTTCTCTGACCCGTAAGGAATTCGACCTCCTGGCCACCCTGATCAGCAAGCCTGGCCGCGTGTTGAGCGTTACCTACCTGCTTGAGACCATTTGGGGTTACGACCCAGCGGATTACAATGATCCCGGGACGGTAGAAGTCCACGTATCCCACCTGCGTAAAAAAGTCGGCCCGAAAGTCGGAAAACATATCGTCAACGTGCTGGGCCACGGCTACAAGTTCGAAGAATAAGCCTCCCCCGCTCTCCGACGGTCCCTCCCTGCCTGATTAAGCCGGACTTAATCGGCTCATAAACGCCCTTACAACCCCGTCTGCCATCCTATTGGCATGAACAGCATGATACGGGAAATGAAAAAGGCGCTGCCAACGGAGGCGGTTATGAAGAAGATTCCCTTTCTTGTATTTTTGATTTCAATGCTCTTGGGGTCTTCCGCTCAGGCCGAGTGCAGCTACAAGACCATGGCCAAGGAGCTGGCCAAGGCCGGACTCAAGCATAACGTCCACAAGGTCGCGGTGCTTCCTTTTTCCTCCATAGATGGCGGTTCATCCCTGGATGGAGATGGCGTTGCCGAGCGCTTGGTGACCGAATTGGTGCGATCGGGAAAGGTGGATGTAGTTGAGCGGGGCCTGCTCTCAAAGGTCATGGGGGAGCACAATCTTATGGCCACGGGGGCAATCCGCCGCGATCAGGTAAAGAACGTGGGGGAGTTGTTGGCGGCGGACGCCATCGTGACGGGGACGCTCTTTGTTTCCGGCGGCAAATTGGAAGTGCACGCTCGCTTGATCGATGTGGGGAGCGGTCGGGCGCTGTATGCTTCCACGGCCAAGTTTGATTCCGATTGGGCCTGGAACGTTTCCGTGCCCAAGTTGGAAGTTTCTGTTCCCGCCTTTGATGTACCCCCGCCGTCTTTTGAGGTTTCCGCGCCCATTTTCATGAGAGACGCTGTCGCCGGCAACCTGGAGGCTGCGCATAATTGCGGCGAAGCCGCGGCCACGGTCGAGGTCATGCAGCGGACAACCCTGGGCCTCAAAGCCCGATATTGGGCTACCAAGGTCAAGGAGCCCGGGTTCTCCCGTTCCAGCCTCACATCAAATCCCGGTTCGGAGATAGCTGATCCCGAGCTTCGCGCCCATTTCTATGAGCTCGTTAAATCCTCATACCATGAGGATGCCCCGAGACTCAGCCAGTCGGAGTTAAAGCAGTTGTTGCAGGCCGAAGAGAAGGCTCAGCGCCTCATGAATACTTGCCAGAGCTAAAATGATAACCTGTGCGGACTCGCGATGAAAAGAAGATTGCTTGTTGTCGATGACGACGAAGGAGTTCAAAGGATAATCAAACGGATATTCGCCTCCGCTCCTTACGACGTCTTCTGCGCCAATGACGGGGTAGAGGCCGTCAAGATGGCTCTTGACCTCAAGCCCGATCTTCTTCTGATGGATTTGGACATGCCGCGAATGAACGGTCGCGAAGCGCTAAGAGAACTCCGCAGAACCCCGCAAACCTCCATGATTCCAATTATCATGTTGACTTCCAAAGACGAGCTCTCGGACAAAATATCCGGGTTTGAAGCGGGAGCGGACGATTATGTGACCAAACCCTTCGAGGCCTCGGAATTGACCGCTCGGGTGGAAGGGATACTCCGCAGGAATTTCAGGGCGCTTTGGGCCAATCCTCTGACCATGCTGCCTGGGGGCCCGACCATCGAGGAGGAGGTGAGTCGCCGGATTCGAGAGAAACAGCGGTTCGCGTTCCTCTATTTGGATATTGATAATTTCAAGGCTTTCAATGACGCCTACGGTTACGCTAACGGCGACAAGATCATAAAAGACGTCGCTAATCTGATATCGGAAACAGGCCGCGTCGTTGGGCAAGGGGCCGCCTTCGTGGGGCATGTGGGAGGAGACGATTTTGTCGTGGTTGTCGAGCCCGGATACGCGGAGGACATGGCGAAGGAAATCGCGGAGCGCTTCGACCGGGATGCCCCCTCGCATTATAGCCCGGAGGACCGCGGCAGAGGTTTTGTCATTGCGAAGAACCGACAGGGGCAGGAGCAACGGTTTCCCGTGATGACGCTGACAATCGCGATAGTCACCAACGAAAACCGCGACTTGGATCATTATGCGAAGGTGGTGGACATCGCCGCCGAGATCAAGCGGCGTCTTAAAACGTTAGCTGATAGAAAGGGCAGCGCTTACTGCAAGGATCGGAGGCTGGATTCCTGATTCGAGTCTTGGTTGATTTGATGTCTCGGCAAACTGACCGTAAAAGTGCTCCCGGAGCCCTCCTGGCTTCTGACTGAAACCTTGCCCCCATGAGCTTCTACAATTCTACGCACGATCGCCAGTCCCAGGCCGAGGCCGTCCACCTTCCGGGTCATATACTCGGCGACTTGATAGAAGCTGTCGAAGACGTTGGAAAGCTGATTTTGGGGAATTCCAATTCCGGTGTCGGAGAAAACGACGACGGCCTTGTCCGCATTCTGCCTGCCTTCGATCCGGATGTTTCCGTCCATCTTATTGAAATGGATCGCATTCAGGAACAGATGATTGAAAGCCCTTTTGATCAGGTCGGCATCGGCCAATAGCAGCTCCATTTTTCCAAATGAAATCTCAACGCGCAGCCTCTTTTCTCGCGACAGTGAGGCATAATTTTCGACCACCTCTTTGACGGCTTGTTCCAGATCCATTGGCGATCGATCGAGCAGAAGATTTTGGCAGTGCGTATCCGCGAACAAAAGCAATTGCTCCACCACTTCCCTCATGCGGGCGGTGCTTGAGCGAAGGATCTCCGTGAACCGGGCGCTCCCCAGGGCGCCCATGGCCCCTTCGGCGACGACCTCCGTGACCCCTATGATCTTCGCCAAGGGAGTCCGGAGTTCGTGCTGCAGTCTGGATAAGAAGGCGTCCTTAAGGCGCTCCACTTTTTGCAGTTCCGAATAGGCGACCTCCAGTTCCTGGCGCAATATCTTTTCCCTATCTAATTCCTTGGAGAGACGCCTTTTCTCGAAACAACGGGCCACAACGGATTCCAGATATTCGAGACTAAATGGTTTTAGCAGGTAGTCGTAAGCCCCATGTTTTAGAGTTCTGATGGCCGTCTCTAATGTGGGGTGGGCGGTCATGATCACGACATCCGTGGAGGAAGACCTATTCTTGATTTCCTCGACTAGCTTGGGCCCGTCCACGCAACCGGGCATGCTGACGTCGGTGAGCACGAAATCGTAGTTGTGGCGATCCAGGAGAAGGATGGCTTGGTCTCCCGACTCGGCGGCATGCACATCGAACCCCAGCTTCTCTAAGGCCCGTTGGCATACGTTTCGAATCTGTGCTTCATCATCCACTACGAGAACTTTTCCCTCGCTTGCCTTCATCTCTCCTCTCAGGTCGGCTTGGCGCTCGTGTCTAGAACCTTTC
>JBBTJN010000060.1:0-18635 GCA_038059415.1 Elusimicrobiota bacterium
AACCAGATCTAGGAAATTACAGCGTTATTCTGTACTGACTGCGGAAGTTGGGCTAGGTCGAAGGCCCTATGAAAGACTAAAATCGGGCGGTCATAGACGGCTCTCTTTCAAGCGCGTTTCAGTTCGCTTTATCTTCTCCCAGACGAACACACTCGAGGACCAGGGGCACGGCACCTTCACCTACTACTTCCTCAAGGGCCTCAGCGGCGATGCCAAGGACGCCTCCGGGCGGGTCACCACGGAGGCCCTTTACGACTATCTCAAGCCTAAGGTCCAGGACGCGGCGCGCAGGCAGAACCGGGACCAGGAGCCTGTTCTGCACGGCCAGGGCGACCGGGAACTCGTTCGGTTCTGATCAGTCGTTATAACAACAGCTGAACACGAAGCCCTCCGGGGCAGGCGCGCGCGGCTCGGAGTTTTGAGGCGAGGCGGTCGTCTTTAGAGCGCCTTGTCCTCCAGTCTGGGCGTCTCTTTAGGGCCGGCCTCGTCCTTCGCTTCGAATTTCAGGCCGTTCTTGAAGGCGTTCACGGACAACCCGAGCGACTTGGCGAGCTCGGGGATGCGCTTGGCGCCGAACAGCACGACTAGGACGGCGGCTATGACGACGATCTCCGTGGTTCCTAGTCCCATCATATCGTCCTCCTCAGGTATTCCGTCATTTTCCCCGACCTACACCTTCTCAAGACGGACGCGAGAGTCATAGAACACCGCGCTCGCTCCCACAGAGTCCGAGAGACACACATTCTTAAGATGCGGGTCCACCGGCATGGCGGCGTTGGCGTGCACGCCCTTGCCCCGCCGCGCGTCCCCCTTGATCGTCTTGCCGTCCACCTGGACATCGGTGGAGCCGTACATCCAATGGCCCATGCCGAGGCTGAACGTCACGACTCCGGGACGGATGCCGGGATCGATCAGGACGGATCCCGTCATCGTCTTGACCCATTGGTCGGTGATCTGCCATTCCCCCTTGGGATTGGAAGATGACACAACCTTGACGAGATCCCCGTCCTTCAGGCCGAGGGCCTTTGCATCGATAGGGTTGATCTGTATGTCGTTTTCGCCCTGAACGTCAAGCAGCCAGTAATTCGAGACCGTGCGGGACTTCGTATGCTGGGCCCGACGGTGGGTGATGAGGGTCAGCGGATACGCGCTCTCATCGAGTTCCCGCCCCAGGCAGTCCAGGCCCGCGGGGACATAGGTCGCTATGCCATGGAACTTCTTGCCGGTCATGGAGTCCTTCGTGGTGGCCGTCTTCTCGCAGTACATGCCGGCAAGCTTCCCGTACTTGTTGGCGACCATGCCGCCCTTATAGGTCTTGGATTGGTCCATGAAGCGCCCGCCGCGGTTGAGGACATAGACCACCTTCGGCCAAAGGTCCGCGCCGACGATCTTCTTCCAGCGCTTCTCCTCATAGACGCTCTTGGGCAGATGGCGCCGCGCCTGGCGGAAAATCTCCATCTCCTTTTCGGAAGCGTCCGGCACGGCATCCGAGCCGTCTTCCTTCTCGCCGAAGGCCAGGTTGGCGACCAGCCGCAGATAGAGGTCGTCGGGGTGGAAGTAGTCCATCCCGTCCTTAAGCCCGTCTTTGCCGAAGCCCGATAGCTCGAGCTTCAAGGCGACGGCGATCAACATGGACTCGAGACAAATGGGCATCTCGCGTCCGGCCACCTTCACGGTCTCGACGAGCGGGGCGATCGCCGGCTGGCGCACCGGCTGGGCCTTCTGCGCGACGGTCGGGTGCGAACCTTGGAACTCCCATCGCTCCAGAAAAGTCAGATCCGGGAAGATGTAGTCCGCGTACAGCGAGGTCTCGCCGATAACGATGTCCGAGGCGATAAACAACGGCAGCTTCGCCGGATCCTTGAGCACCGAGATGTTGGTGTTTCCCGCCGGCAGAGCGTAGACGGGAGAGCCCATGTACAGGATCATCGCCTTGACCGGGTAAGGATAGGCGTCGCCGATGGAAGGCACGATCTCCTGGTAGATATCGGAAGCGAGCGGGAACCATGGGCGCTTGGCCGGATAGCCGGCAAACAGCGTGGAGTCCTCGTATTTCTCGTTGCGGATGATCGGCGTGCCGAACGGACTCAGCTTGACCGGGTGCAGCTTCGAGTAGTTGAACGGCCCCTTGGCCTTGCCGCCGGAGTAATCGTAGGTCCCGGCCTTGATCAGCCCACCCTGATGGTCATAGTTGCCGACGAGCAGGTTCAGCGTGAACAGGACGTGGCTGTTGTAGTAGCCGTTGGTGTGCTGGGAGACGCCGCGATGGATGTCGGCGACGGCCTTCTTGCCGTGGCTGGTGAACTCACGAGCCAACTCCTCGAGGTCCTTGGCATCCACGCCGCAGATCTCGGCCCACTGCGCGATCGTCTTCTGCGACGCGCTCTCCGTGAGGAGCAGAAACGCCGTCTTGACTCTGTGGCCGTTAACGGTTCCCTCGTAGAGCAGCTCGCCCTCGACGACGCTCTTCTCGTCGTCAGGGTCAAAAGCCTTGGGCTGCGCGCCCGCCATCACGACCATGCGGTCGAAGTCGTACTCCATTCCCTCCTTGTCCTTGCGGATCTCGGGAGCCACGCCGATCTCGGAGCCGCGCAGGAATTCTCCGGCATGCCCCTTGTCGTCGATCTTGACGAGCCAGGAGGCGTTGCACCAGGTGCTCTCCTTGTCCGCGGTCGCGGCCGCCTTGTTGGCGTTGGCAAGGAATGTCGCGTCGTAGCGCTTGTTGTCGATGATCCAACGGATCAAGGCGAGGCCCAAGGCGCCCTCGCTGCCCGGCTTGGAGGGGACCCACTTCCAAGCCTTGCCGGCCAACGTGGAGAAGCGAGGGTCGACGACCGCGAACTTCAGGCGTCCCGAGGCCAAGCCGTCCATGATGCGCGGCGTGCGGTAGGTCAGGTAGTTGCCTTCCGTCGGATTGACGCCGATGTAGAGTACGAACTCGGCGTTGGCGTCGTCGGCTTCCCAGAAGAATTTGTCGCCGCCGGTCCATTTGACCTTCTTGTCCTTCTCATCGTAGGCCCATTGCTCGCTCATGGCTTTGCCGGTGAAATACAGCGAGCCTTGGCAGACCGTCGTGTGGCCGATGGCGTTGACCGAGCCGAACGAGTCGCCGGTAAAGCGCTTGATCACATCGCCGCGTCCGCCTTTCAGGCGCCCCCAGACGAACACGAATTGGTTGTTCTTCGGCCCCAGGTCGGGCTTGTCGGGGTCAATGAGCGTGTCAAGATAATCGGCCCATTTCCTTTTAAACTCGAACACCTGCATCTTCTTCTTGCCGACCTTCTTGGCGTCGGCGGCCATGGATTTGGCCGCGCCCTGGTCCTTCAGCGCGTAGAGGTCTCGCAATCCCTCGACTTCGCGGCCCTCCTCGCCGGGGACGCTTTTAAAAAGCTTGCCGCCCTCGACGATCTCATTGACCGCCTGCTGGAAGTCGATGGTGACCCAATTGTTCTCGCCGCGCTTGCCCGCGCGCTTGAGCACCTTGGTGATGCGGTAGGGATCGTAGGCGGTCTGCATCCCGGACTGCCCCTTGGCGCACAGCGCGCCGTCGATCTTCTCCGTTTCCGCCAGGGAAGTCTTGTAGTCGGGATGCGGGAACATGGTCCACGGGCTGTAGGGATTGCCGTCGATTTTCACGACGACCCCGTCGATGATCTTGGCCTTGATCCCGCAGCCGGTGTTGCACTGAAGGCAGACCGTGCTGATATAATTATTGGCGTCGGCCAGGTCGTAGCCCGCCAGTTCGGCGGCGGCGGACTCGGAGATCAGGCAGCCGGCTTTGTCAAGCATCGGAGAGAGCAGCGCGCTGCCGCCCAGGAATGCAGTGCTCTGCAGGAAAGCGCGGCGGGTCAACCCCATCGAAGTCGGTTTTTCGTTCATGTCAGCCCCCTAAGCTAAACCAGGTAAAACGTCGTCGGCTTCGTTCCCGCGGACTCATTGAGGCGGCGCACGCGCGGCGAGCGCGACATCTCAGAGATCAGGCTTTGCTCATCCTTGATATCTCCGAAGAACGTCGCGTGGCCGATGCAGGTCGTCGTGCAGGCGGGAAGCGCTCCCGCTTGCAGGCGGTGGAAGCAGTAGTGGCACTTGCGCATGCGCCCCATCGGCGCCTTGTCGGCCATGTTGCGAGGACGCTTGACGCCCATCTCGTAGGCCGCCGCCTTCTCGTAGTCCTGAACCTTGGGCGTGTTGTCCGTGAAATATCCGCCCTCGTCGAATTTCGGCACGCCGTACGGGCAGGCCGGGATGCACGCCTTCAGGCCCACGCAGCTCTCGTAATCGACATAGACGATGCCGTCCGGCGCCTTCTTGATGGCGTCCGCGGAGCAGGCGGTGAGGCATGCCGGCTTTTCGCAGTGCATGCAGGGTCTGGGCGTGGAGGTCCGCTTGACGTCGGGGAAGGCTCCCTCTGTCTCGACGAGGACCGGACGGTAGGCGACGCCGGGGCCGGTCTTGTTCTCCGACCGGCAGGCCACGGTGCACGCCTCGCAGCCGATGCACTTGCGCAGGTCGATGGCCATCGCCCATCGACGCTGGTCCGCCGGCTTAACCAGGGCGCGCAGGAGATCCGCCCGCATGCGGTCCATCGGCCCCGTCGCCTTCGCGTCGGCCGAGTCCGCGGCCTTGGCGGATACCACCGCCAAGGCCGTCAGCCCCAGAGCCGCGAGCATCGCGTTCGGGGCGTCCTTCAAGAATTCGCGGCGATTCTTCATATACAGCCTCCAGGACAGCCGTCGCTTAGAACTTCGCCTCAAACTGCACGAGGACCTGGTTCTCGTTCTTCTTGACGCCGGTGATCGGGGTCAACCACTGATCGTTGAGCGAGACCATCACGCCCTCCGCCAGCTTGTAGTCCACGCCGATGATGCCGCGGTTGAAGGTGTCCGTATGCGTCGTCGTAGCCCCCGTCGCCGAAAGCCTGGCGGCCTCGGTTGAGAAGGTGTCGAAGCGCCCGAACACGGACGCCGACTTGCCGGCCTTGATGGAGCCATGCAGGGATTGGCCCCAGGTGCGGCGGTTCTTGGAGCCGACGGACGGGATCGCCGTGTTCGAGGTGTTATTGCCCTGGTACGACTTCGACGCGCTGTACATCAGGTGGCCTTTGGGGCCCTGGTAGCTGACGCCGGCCAGGTAACGGTCGCGCCGCTTGGCCTCGCCTGAAGCGATCTGGCCGTTATGGACGTACATGTGAAGCTTCACCCCGCCGACCCACTCGTTCTCGGGCATCGGCGAAATGCTGGCGCGCACGGCCGCGTCCTTGTAGCGTCCGTCACCGGAGACGGCTTCCTGCACGTTGTAGCCCTCACCGTTGACATAGACCGCATGCACATCACCGTAACTCTTGGGAATCGTATACAGAACTCCGAGGCCCTTGTCGGCGCTGCCGAGCAGGCCCTGCTGGTCCAGGGAGGTCTTCTGGACGAAACGCCGGCCCCAAATCTTCTCCTCGTAGCTGACCCATGGCATCGCGATCATACCCCCGTCGATGCTCAATGACTCGAGAGGCGTCCAGGTAATGAAGGCGTTTTTAAGGAAGGCGGAGTTCGCTTTATGGGCATCGGTCGAGCCGTTCACCTGAGTCCCGTTGCTCTCAACGACGATCTTCGCTTTGACGGTCGGGCTGAATTTGCCCTCGCCGGTGATGTAGATGCGCGTGATATCGAACTCGCCCTTTCCTTTCAGGCCGACATTGCTCGAGTTGACGTTAGAGGTATACATCCCGTACTGCCCGTGAATTAATCCTCCGAACTTCACGTCCGCCGCCGCGGCGGGAGCCGCTCCCGCGGCGATAACTACCGAGAGGATTGCGGCGATGTATCGCGCCGACCACTGCACCTTAGTCATATAATCTCCTTTTTCGCGTCACTTGTCAGCAACATGTATATACTACGAAGGCCCCGCAACCATTGCAACGAAGAGAGATAAGAGCCCGCTTGCTGAAACGCAAGCGACCTCAGCACGTTTTAACCTGCAGACAGGACACTCGGCTCAAACGTTCCATGTTGCTGATGCGGATATGTCTCCCCTGTATGACGATCATTCGCTTCGAATGCAGCGCGGAGAGCGCGCGGCTCACAGCTTCGGGCGTCGTTCCCAATATCTCCGCCAACTCCTTGCGGGACTCGTTCAGAATAAACCCGTCGGCGCTCTTTTGAGAGCGCGCGGTGCCCGTCTGATACGCGAGCAGGTGAGCCGCCATGCGCTCGATAACGGTGCAGGTGGCGATGCAGTGCATGTATTCCTCGGCCTGCCCCAACGCGAGCGCGAAGTGCTTCGTGATCTGGCGCGACATCGCCGCGTTCTGGCCGAAGAGCTTCGAGAAATCGAGAGACGCCAGAAAGCATATCTCAGCCTGGTCCATGACCGTGGCCGTGCACGCGTAAGGCGTTTCGGAGAAGAACGCCCTATCTCCCAATATGCTCGGCGATTCGATGATGCGGAGGATCTGGCTCCGCCCAAAGCGGCCATCCTTTACCAGTTTCACACGGCCGCAACAGACGAAATACAGGCCGAGAGGACGATTGCCTTGGTAGAAGATGTTGTCGCCGGGGCGGTAACGATGAGGGATGGCGAGACGCTGGAAGCATTCCCAGTCCGAGGGCGAAACCCCCTTAAACAAGGGATGGCTTTGCAGACGGCAGAAACTGGGCTTTGCGCATGAGACGCCTCCCGCCGTCGTCCGGGGTTGGCGGGAAGGTTTCTCGCCATGCGAGGGAAGTCGGACTGCGAGCATACATACGGTCCAGCAACAAAACGACCACAGACCGCGTTAATCGTGCGTCATGACGATCGGCGAGGCCAGCTTCAACAGACGCACCGCCCCGACCGGTTCCTCGTCTAGAAGCGGGACCACGGCGTAGCGGCGGGAATGACGCGCGGCGACCGCCCCAATCTGCGCGAACTCGCCGGCCGCCCGGGGGCGCAGCAACGGCGACCAGCTCTCGGCCGCCGCCACGCTGCTGTTCACCACCCAGGCCCACGGCTCGATGCCGGCGCGGCGAAGATCCTCCTGCGGACCGGCCGCTTCCAGCACCGGCGTGGTCTCAGCTAAGGTGACAAGCAAGACCTTAGTTTTTTCTGAGTCCCGCAATTGCATCATCGGAGTCGTGAAGTGCGTGCCGCTGTTTTCCATCTGCCGCGAGACTTCCCGATGGTACGCGCCCGTGGCATCCAGCAACAACAAAGTGTACGTCTTCAGAGCGGCGGGCGGCACCGCGGCGCGGGTCTTGCCCTGCGCCGTGGTCGCGGCGTCAGCCCACTTAGCAGCAGGCACCGTCGTTCCTCGCTTCCGCCGAGAAGGGCATGTTCGTTCCGCAGCCGGGGAAGATTCCGAAGTGCTTCGTCATGTCGCCGAAGAAGTCGAAGTGACGGCCGAAGCGGCTCTTCGCGAGCATCAGCGCGGTGTTGCCGCACACCGTCATGACGCGCCCGCTCTCGAACCGGTGGTGGCCGTCGAGCAGGAACGACTCCGGGGCGTCCGGGACCGTTCCCTTGTACCTGATCGCCTGGCCATAGTCCTCGCAGGCGGTCTCGAGGCCCTCGAGCTTGAACAGGCGGTAGGTCGCCGAGTAGAAGCCGATGTGGCCGGCGCGCTTCCGGATGGGCCCGGCGTCGAGAGACAGCGGCCGTGATTCGACGAGTCGCGGGTCGGCGAAACCCGCCGCCTTGGCGAGCCGCAAGAAATCGTTCCAATACAACGCGCCGCCAAGGCACTCTCCGTACAACACGGGGTCGTCGCGCAGTTCCTGGGGCACGCGCCGGTCGGCGTAGACGTCCGAAAAATACAGCTCGCCGCCCTCCTTTAATACGCGACGGGCCTGGCGCAGGACGGCCTCCTTGTCGCGCGCGAGGTTGATCACGCAGTTGGACACGATCAGGTCGAACGAGGCGTCCGTGAGGCCGATCCCATCGAGGCGCGAGATGTCCCCTTTGATGAACTCGACGTTACCGTAGCCGAAGGCTTGCGCGTGGTGCGCCCGGTTACGTTCGGCGACCGCCAACTGCTCGTCGGTCATATCGACGCCGGTCACGCGTCCCTCGCGCCCGACCAGTTGGGATAGGATGTAGCAGTCGCGTCCGGAGCCGGATCCCAGGTCGAGGACGCTCAACCCAGCCAGCTCGCTTGGGATGGTCAGTCCGCAGCCGTAGTACCGGGAGACGACTTCGTCGTTTATCTTCGTCAGCGCGTCGCGCACGGCGCGCGGCAGGTCTGAGGGTGAGCAGCAGGCGTCGGTCTTCAGGTCGGCGCCGCTCTTCAGGATCTTTCCGTAATAGTCGCGGACTCCGGCTTCGATGTCGACGGGCATAGGTCGATTCTCCGTGGGATGAATATTCATTATACTTTTCATGCGTGCGTCAAAAGCCAGTAGGCCGCGACGCCAATCGCTCCGGCGGAGGGCAAAGTCACGAGCCAGGCGAGAGCGATTTGCCCGACCATGGCGCGGTTTACGCCGCCTCCGCCCGAGCGCAGGCCCATGCCCATGATCGCGGAGCTCGATACGTGGGTCGTCGAGACCGGGAAACCGTGCAGTGCCGTCACGACGACCATGGCGGTCGTGGCGAGATTGGCGGCGAAGCCTTCCAGATGGTCCATCTTGACGACCTTGTGCGCCAGGGTGTCGGTGACCTTGAGCCCCAGGATCATCCCGCCCGCTGCGTTCGCGACGGCGAGGATGAGGAAGAACCAGCGCGGGGCCACCGTGGCGCCGGGATCGAGCGCGGCGTAGAAAAAGAAGCCGATCCCGGCGATTTTAGGCGTGTCGTTAAGGCCGCGCGCGAAGGCGCTGGAGACGGCGCTAGCCCAGTGAGCCCAGTGACAGTTGAGGCAGTAGCGCTCGCGGCAAAGCCAGTTCAGTCCGCGAAAGAGGAGCCAGGCGGCGCCGAAGGCGATGACCGGCGACAGCAGGAGAGGCACGGCAACCTTCCTCCACACGCTGCCCCAAAGCACCTGATCGAAGCCGAAGGCATAGAGACCGGTCAGGAGCGTGGCGCCCACGATGGCGTGCGTCGTGGAGACGGGCATGCCGACGCGAGTCGAGAGAAGAACCCATCCCACGGCGCCCGCCAGTATGGCGAGCGCGAAGGCCTGATTGAGCTGGACCTGGGGGGAGAGCATCCCCTTGGTGAAGAGCAAGGTCATCTTGACGGCCCACGCCGAGCCGAGGACAGCGCCGGCGGCGACCGCCAAGGAAGTCACGACCACCGCCTTCTTGTAATCAGACTCGCCGCTGCCGACCAAGGTCGCGATGGACTTGGAGATGTCGTTGGCGCCGTTGGCGAAGGCGAGGCACACAACGGCGATAAGGCCTAGGGCGGTCCTGGCATCCATTGGTTCATAATACGCGCCCGGCGGCTATTTGGATTCATGTTCGTGAGGCTTTGAATCCAGCGCGTCACGATTTGCGTAAATCGAGGCGTCATGGAACGGATTCAGAAGGCAACGATATCATACTGAGACGCCTTGTCTTTGGCGCGTTCTGGGCGCTGGCGCGTCGTGCGCTCCATCCCAGCGGGTGATGAGAGTAAGAAGGCCGGCGATGATGATGCCGCAAGAGTCTATGTGACCTTCATGTACGATCCCGCCAAGGCCGGCGTCGCGACCAAGATCAAGTATGGGCTGGTGAAAAAGCTGTACGGCGCGTATCCGCCGCGTTCCGGGTTCGCCGATATCGAACTCGTCCCCGCGACCTGAGTTCCGCGCCGCGCGAAATGGCCGTGAGGCTGGATTTGCTATCGTGTCGATCGAGCGTCGCGATGAATCCAGAAGCCGACAACGAGCGTATATCTAAGCAGCAGGCCGTAATGGCCGAGGAGGCCGATTGCCTCGCGCGCATCGCGCGCGGGCGCGACGAGTCGGCGTTCTCCCGATTCTACGACCTGCAGGCTCCGCTCTTGTTCGGCTTGGCCTGCCGCATTCTGGCCAGGGAGGACGAGGCGGAGGAAGTCCTTCAGGAGGTCATGTTGAAAGTCTGGCGGGAGGCGGACCGTTACGACTCGGCGAGAGGCTCGGCGCGCGCGTGGCTGGTCACGATGACGCGCAGCCGCTGCTTGGATCGGCTTCGCCGCCGGGCGACGCGACAGCGACGCGAGCAGTCCGATCCCGAGACGGTCGATCGCGCGCCAGACGACTCGTTGATGGCGGTCGAAGAGATGGTCCAGGCCGAGGCCCGAGTGGCGGTGCGTCAGGCGCTGGACGCTCTGCCGGAGCCGCAGCGCCGCGCCCTTGAAGAAGCGTTCTTCGGCGGGCTGACTCACGCCGAGATCGCCGCGAAGACCGGCGAGCCGCTGGGCACGGTCAAGACGCGCGTGCGATTGGGCATGCAGAAGCTGGCGGAGACGCTGAAGGCCCACTTATGATGGACGAGAACGATCCGCTGGACGCCGAGTCTTTGGACCTTCCTCCATCGCGCGAGCTCAGCGAAGCCTCGGCGCTTCTCGCGTATGCCGCGCCGGAACGCCGTCCGCCGGAGCGACTCAAGAGCCTAATATTGAGCGCGCTTCACGCCCCCGAGGCGCCTTCTCGCTTTAAGCGCTGGGCGGCTCCCGCGATGGCGGTCGCGGCGACCGCGTTGGCCGCCGTCTTCCTGATGAGAACTCCAGATGACGGCGCGTCCTTGGTCGCTGTCAGCGGCGAAGTGATGATCGACGGCCGCGCCGCGTCCGCCGGGGTGGCTATCGAGCCGGACAGCGTCATCGCGGTTTCAGCCGATGGCGAGGCCGTTGTCCGCTTCGCGCGCCGGGCGGGGTTCAGCTTGACCCGGGGCGGACGGGCGTCGCTCATCCGCGATGAAAGCGGAGCCGTTGTCGTCAAGCTCTCCGACGGCTGGCTGCTCAGCGCGGTCAAGACGGGCGCCGCCTATTCCGTCACGACGGCGCACAGCCGAATCTCGGCGCTCGGCACGGACTTCATCGTCAAAGCTCGCGACGAGAGGGCTTATGTGTGCATCTGCCACGGGCGCATCGGCCTGGAAGGCGATTTCCCCGTGACGACGCTCGCTTCCGAGCACCATGGCGCGGCGGCAGAACCGCTGTACCGCTCCGGGCTCGAGGCCGGCGTGGAAGGGCACGCCGATGAGGACATCGATCGTTTGCGCTCCCTCACCGGCCTGGGCCGGTAGATCCAGAGCATGGCAATAAAGACCGCGATTCGGCTTGTTGTGACCGCCGCGCTCGTGACCCTCATCGGGCGAGGGCTCTCTTCTGCGGCTCCCGTCACCCGCATCGCGGTCGAGGGCGCGAAGACGCGTCCGGATGTGATTCTGGCGCTTCTGGACACGCGGGTCGGGGCGGAATTCGATAAGGCGGTTTGGGAACAGGATCTTCGCCGCCTTCGCAACTTGGACTACTTCTACGAAGTGGAGGGCGCCGTCGGTGAATCCGATGGCAAGATTGAACTTCGCCTGAAGCTGCGCAACAAATTCTCCACGCTACCGGTCTTTAAGTTCAAAAGCGGCGGAGGCGCGTCTCTTTTCACCGCCGGGCTCTATGAGATCAACTTTCTGAACCGGCTATTGGAAGTCGGCGGCCAGTACGAGCGCTTCAACGGGAAGCCCGGCCAGGTGCTATGGTTCCGCCATCCATACTTCCTTTCGCGCCGAAATAAGTTGGGCACCGAGGTTCTCGTTCATACGGTGAATCTCCCGTTGTTGACCGACAAGGGCGTGGAGGAGGCCTTTTTCGAGAACAAGGAGACGCGCTGGAACGGCCGGTTGCAGCGTGAATTGGGCGAGTCGCTGCGAGTCGGAGCGGAGATCGGGGTCTACAGGAACGAGTTCACGCGCGACGACGCGACCACCGCCAAAGCCGCGAGTAACGACCGCTTTCTGCGTTCGACGACTCTTCGCTCCGGCCGGACCGTGTCCGTGACACCCAGCGTGACCGTCGGGCGCCTGGATCGCGACCGCCATTTCGTCGCCGGTCACGAGGGCTTCGCTCAGGTCGAACTGGCCCATCGCGCACTCGGTTCGAGCTTCGCATTCGCGAAAGGACAGGTCGGCGTCACCGGCGGGTGGCGGCCGGCCAAGAGGTGGAACCTCGTTTATCAGGCGCGGTTGGGCAGCAAGACGGGGCGGGAGTTCCAGCATAAGTTCTATTTGGGAGGCCTGGACACGGCGCGCGGCTTCCTGGACCGCCAGTTCCGCGGCGAGCATATGTGGCTGCTGAACCTGGAGGCCCGCCCGACCCTGGTGGACCGACCGCGATGGGTGCTCCAAGGCGCGCTGTTCACCGACGCCGCCAAGACTTGGGATGCGCGCAATTTCGGCGTGGACGGATTTGGAAGGCCGATCATCAGCTATGGAGCGGGCGCGCGGGTCATCTTCCCCCGCGTCTATCGCGCGATTCTGCGGCTGGACGCCGCTCGCACCGAGAGGCCCGTGCGGCAGGTCGGCGTGAGCCTCGGGCTGCAGCAGTTCTTTTGAATGCCCATTCACTACGCGCTTCTCGCCGGATTGCTCCTATCGGGGATGACGTTGGAGAGCTTTTGGCCGCTGCGGCCCTGGAGAATGGGGAACGGCACGATCCCAGCGCGGCTCGGGAGCGGGTCACAACCAAGGCGCTTTACGACTACCTTAAAGCCCCAGGTTCAGGATGCGGCCCGCAGGCAGAACCGGGACCAGGCGCCGGTCCTGCACGGCTCAGGCGATAAGGAACTCGTCAAGTTCTAGAATCGCCCTTCCTGGGCCGCCCAAGTTCTGATACTGCCAACGACGGGCAGCCAATTTCCGTGAGTAAGCCCTCCAGCGATGGGGGGCTTTTCTTTCAGGGGAATCGGGGCTAAACTCCGGCCATGAAGATTTCCAATCTCCCGATCCTGGCCGCTCTCATCTACGGCGGCGAGCAGCTCCGCGACGCTCTTCAGCGGGCCTGCGGTCCGGTGCACGCGGCCAGGCCCAGGGCCCATAAGCGCCGTTGGACCATGGAGCGCACGAATGCTCAGCGCGCGTCTTTGCGCGGGCTGCCGAAGCTCCAGGAGAGGGTCAGGAGGGTGATCTTGGCGTCCTCGCCGGCGATCAGGCGGCCCAGGAACGGAGCGGTGGCGTTGAGAGAGATGTTCCAAGGAGTGTACATGACGTTAAGGCCGCCTGTCGCGATCAGGCGGTCTTCGCCGGCCCGAATCTGCCGCGCGCCGGAGCAGCCGGAGTCCGAGGTCGCGGAAAAGCCGCCGTTGGTCCCCTGCCGCGTGACGTCGTAGCCGCGGCAATCGCCGCGGAAGAAAACGCCGGTCATGACGAAGGGGTTGAGTTCTAACCCGCGACCGATGGGGACGCCGGCCTGCGCGCCGAGCGCCAGGCCGAGGGACAAGTCCTCCACCTCCATCTCGAAGTCGTCGAGCAAGGTCGCGGTCTGGTCGAAGCGGGTGACGGTCTGGCGCGAGGTGCTGCGGGAGAGGAGCGGCCCGGCGAAGACGGGGAGGGTGAAGCCTTCCGTTGTATCGCCAGAGGCCTGGTAGACCGCGCCGGCGGTCAGCAATTGATACGAGGAAGAGATGGAATCGAGCTTCAGGCGCGCGCAGGTGGCGCAACTGGGCCGGGGCTGCGCGTCGACGTGTCCCTTCGCCGAGGAGCCCAGCATCCAGACGTAGACGCCCCAGCGCTCTGCGAAGGCGTAGCTCGCGGAGGCGCCGGCGCCTCCGCCGGATATCCGTCCGGACACGGTGTGGCCGGCCCCGGCGGAATCGGAGGCCGGCTCGCCGAAGAAGTAAGCCGGGGCCAGCGTGACCCGCCAGGCGCCGGGTGAGTAGCGCAGCATGGGCAACGGCGGGTTGGCGGCCAGCAGTCCCTGCGCGGTCCAGACGCCGGCAAGCCCGCTGTCGAGCTGCGCGGTAGCGGGGGCGCGCAGAACGGTCAGCAGCGCGACGGCGGCCAGGACGAGGCGAGCGCCTCTGGACGGCGAGAGAAATGTAATGACCATGAACCGCAGTATAGAAAATATGGACGAGTAGGCAAAAGAAGGGAGCTTGCCAGGCGTTCGGGAATCGTCCCGATTCCTTCCTGCATTCGGGCATTCACGTCAGACGTACTGCTTGAATCTCCTTCTCTTTTTGAATAAGCCAGGTTCGGATATCGTCTGTTTCCCGGAGCCAATTTTCAGAAGCACGCCCTCGAGCCAGTATGTCGAAAGGTTTTCGATAGACTGGCTCGATGCTTTTTCGTTTGCCCGAACGACGTATACGCGGGCAGGAAGCAGGAAATGCTGGAGCGGCGCGCCAGGATCAGGCTGGAGACGATGGCGCGGCGTTATGCGTACAACCTGGGACGGACGCCCGAATCGCAAGTTCTTTCAGGCTGGGAAAATTGCCAAAATCGCTGAAGACGTACAGGTCCTCCACGTTGAGTTCGAGCGGAGGCAGGCTGGGCAGCTTAAGCGCCAGCCGGCCGTTCACTCCGTCGTAAGCAATCCCATCGATGAACAGGTTCATGAGTTCGGACTGTTCGTATCGCCTGATCTACGGGCCCAAAACACACGGTCCTCCCAAGGCGGCATTCACATCCCTTTGCACGTCGATGACGTTGCAGACGCCGTCGCGGTTTAAATCCGACGTGCAGGCCGCAACTCCCATAGCCTGATTGACCTGCAACTGCACGTCCACCACGTTGGTCGCTCCGCTCAAATTGACGTCGCAGGCGGAATAAACGTACAACATCAGCGTTTTAGCGCCCGTGCCTTTCGCGTTGACGGCGCTGATGCTCACGCTGGAGGTGGCGGCGGTCGTGGGCGTTCCGGAGATGAGGCCCGTGACGGTGTTTACAGACAAGCCAGCCGGCAGGCCCGTGGCGTTGAAGCTCGTGGGGCTGTTGGTGGCCGCAATCTGGTAGCTGAAAGCCGTTGCGATCGTGCCGGTCGAACTCAGCGCGCTGGTGATGACAGGCGCGGAGCCGCCGGCCGCATTGGCCACCGTGACCGAAATCGCGGTGGAAGTCGAGGTGCGGCCCAGAACATCCGTGCCCACGGCCGTCAGGCTGTGCGCGCCGTTGACCGCTGACGTGGTGTCCCAATCCAGCCTGAAGGCCACCATTATGTCGGTCGTGCCCAGGTACTTGCCGTCCAGGTTGAAATGAATTCTGGTGATATCGGCGATGCCGGAGTAGCCCGCGAACAAACTGATCGTGCTGCTGACCGTCGACCCGTTGGCCGGCGACCCAATAGAAACAATCGGCAGCGCATTGGCGACCCAGACACCGACCGGCGAATATTCAGACCCATTGCTGCCGAGAGTATCCCAGACTCTGCCCCCCACGTAGTGCAGGCCGTCGGTCGCAGACGTGGTGTTCCAACTCGTCGAGTAGGGCGCGGTCGTGTCGGCCGAGCCCAGATTGGCGCCGTCGATGTCGAACTGCACTCGGGAAATGTCGGCGAGGGTGCCCGATGATACGAGGCCGATGACGTTGATCGTGCCCGCGACCGCCGCACCGTTGATAGGAGAAGTTATATACAACTGCATAAGATGATTGGCCACCTCAACCGAGACCGCGGGGGAAGTCGCGGTTTGGCCGAGAGAATCCGTGACCACGGCCGTCAGGATATGCGTGCCGTTGGCCGATGCCGAGGTGTTCCAACTCGCCCAATAGGGCGCGGTCGCGTCGGCCGCGCCCAGATTGGCGCCGTCGAGCTTAAACTGCACGCTGACGATGACGGCGGTGCCGGAGGAGACATTGGCGCTGACGCCGATCGTGCCGTGTCTGACCGTCGAGCCGTTGGTGGGCGTCGAGATATCGACGCTGGGAAGCGCGGCGGCAGCCGGGCTAAAACCGGCGCCCAGGCATAGAACCGTGCCCAACAATGTCGCCGTCGCGCACCTCTTTAAAGTGGGCATCATGATTCTCTCTTCGGCAAGGAAACATCAACTGTGATAAGGGTAGTCTGGCATCCGGCAATATACCAGAAAAACTATGGTTAGAATTCGGATAAAGGTCGGTAAACCGCCCGTGTCGCTGCTTGGTCAGTCCCCAAATACGACTCGAAAACCTGGTCTAACAGCTCGCGGGCTTCCCAGCAGTGCTTGATCCAGAGATCCATCTCACAGCAGGGCAGGAGAAATGGGCCCGCCGCGCCGTAAATCCTATAATCGGGCATGGTGCGTCCTGAACAAGTTCCATCAAGCTCGCGGGTGAAAGTCCCGTCCAGGCAAGCGTCGGAGCACCTGGTAGCAGGCCCCACATCGAACGAGAAATCGTTCGGTGCGAGCGGGGTGACAAAAGTCCGTGAAAGCGGAAAGCGAAGAAGCGGGCCGCAATATCAAGTGAACGCTACAGCCTCGACAGATTATCAGCCGAAAGGTGTTCGGGATGGCCGAGCCGCTCATGCCACGGCGAAGGCAACAGACAGCGCGAAGGAATCCGAAGCAACGCTGGACATCACCCGGGGTATAGGCGGCGGCACGTTTGGAAAGCGAGATGGGGAACAGGAGAGACCCTCCCCGACAGCCAGTCAGGCAAAGAACCTGAGCATAAGACCGAAAGCCGAAAGCAAAGGGAGTCGGGAGGGAGTCCGAGGGGCTCGTAGTACCGGAGAAGGCGGTGACAAGCCGTTGGAGGGAAGGGGCCCTGCTTCGGTCGTGACGGTGATTGAGGGTAAGCGTGAGGGAATGCCCGCAAGGGCTAACGACCCCGAAGAAAAAGCGCGAAAACTTCAACGCAGTCTGTGGGTGAGTGCCAAGCAGAGTAGGACACGGCGTTTCCACGCGTTGTATGACCATATCCATGGGAGTGACGTTCTGTGGGAAGCATGGAGACGAGTGAGGAAGAACCGCGGGGCGGCCGGAGTCGATGGTGAGACGTTGGCGGCCATAGAAGCGCGCGGTGTGGAAGCGTTCCTGGGGAACATTCAGGAAAAGCTGAAGGCAGGCAAGTATCGCCCGAGCGTGGTCCGAAGGCGATACATCCCGAAAGCAGATGGGAAACAACGTCCGTTGGGGATACCGACGGTCCGAGACCGAGTGGTGCAGATGGCGGCGAAGATAGTCGTGGAGCCGATCTTTGAGGCGGATTTTCTGCCGTACAGTTACGGCTTTCGCCCAAAACGGAGCGCGACGCAAGCCTTGGAGGCCGTCCGAGAGGCCGGCAACCGTGGACACAACTTCGTCGTCGACGCTGACATCAAGGCTTATTTTGACTCGATCGATCAAAACAAGTTGATGGAGATGGTCGGCGAACGGATAACGGATCGAAGAGTACTCAAACTTATGCGCCAGTGGTTGAGGGCGGGTGTGTTGGAAGATGGTGCGGTGAGACAGACGCTTGCCGGAACGCCGCAAGGGGGCGTGATCTCGCCGTTGCTGGCTAACATCTACCTTCATCACTTCGACCGCGCCTGGGACGAATGCAAACAGTTGGGCGTTCTGGTGCGGTATGCTGACGACTTCGTGATTATGTGTAAGACGCAGTCGCAGGCGAACGCGGCACTCAGACGCGTCACGAAGATGATGACGGGCCTGGGACTGATGTTGCACTCCGAAAAGACGCGACTTGTTGACCTGCGACGTGGCAGAGAGGGCTTTACATTCCTTGGATGCGTGGTCCGCAAACGCAGGAGTCTTCAGCGTAACCCGCTGAAGCACTTCATGCAGAGGTGGCCGTCACCCAGGGCGCAGAAGGCCGTTCGATGTCGCGTTCACGAATTGACGAGCGTGAGAGGCAACAGGGCGAAGAACCTCGATGAAGTCATTGAGAGGCTGAACCCTGTGCTGAGGGGTTGGGGCAATTATTTCCGGACGGGTAACGCTGACCGGGAATTTAATCACTTGGACGGCTACGTTTATGAACGCCTGACGCATTGGATTCGGCGTCGAGGCGGGCAACGAACGCGGTTTCGTTTTGACCAGTGGCCTCAGAAACAAATGTACGAATTGGGATTACATCGCCTGCAAGGGACCGTGAAATACCCCGTGCATGCCGCATCCGTAAGACCGTCGGTAAGCTGTGTGCGGGGTGCAGCCTACAACGGAGTTGTCCATGCAGGTGAAAGTCCTGTCGCAGCAATTGCCCGGTTTGGCTGCGCAGCAATGCCTGACGTCGATGGCGGGCGACCGTCGCTGGCGCAAGCTCAGGCAAAAGCCCTCGGGGCTGAAAAGTCCGACCCATCAGGGGGGCGAGCGAAACTTGGGGCCGCAGCGGAGAGCGAACATTGCAGTGTCGACATGGCTCCCACGAGAAGTGGGTTGTGGGGAAATGAGCAGCCGAGCCCGATTCCCGCATGGGCGAAGGCCAATGGATACCGACGAAGGCAACGGGCCAACGCAGTCGGTGTCTGCTCCGGCACATGGATGGTGGCACCAAGGGAATGGACGGCGTCTCAAAGTAGGGAAGGTCTCGATGCGAAAGGATCGGTTGGCAGCGAGACTGGCGGATCAGGTCGTAGTAGCTATGATGTCGAGGGACAACATAACCCTGACGGAGCGAAGGACCTGTGGGATAGCGGCGTGCTTGGACAAGCGAGGATCGTCCCGAAATGCCTGCGAGCTAACGGGAGCAACCGATCGTGTAGTGGACCGAGCACTAACGACACGACAAACCCGATGCGGTATAGAGCGGGGAAGGTCGTGTCGAATGCAAAGCGGACCCGCTGTCTTGAAGCCGTACTGGGGAAAACCCGCCGTACGGAATTTCAGAGAGGGCCGTGAAAACCTGGACCTCGTT
>JBBTJN010000061.1:0-23636 GCA_038059415.1 Elusimicrobiota bacterium
GGGAGACGCCCTCTCTTGAGGAAGTTTCCGAGCGCGTGATGGCCCAGCCCTACATTCGCTTCACCTGATGGACCGGAGCGGGGCGTCCGTGGGCGACTACGGCGCCCCTCTCTTTCTTGCCTGGCAGTTGAGCAACCGCTGCACGGGGCGTTGCCTGCACTGCTGCGAGGAGTCGGGCCCGGACAAGGCCTGGCCCGACGAGATGGACCGCGAGCAGGCGCTCTCGTTAACCCGCCAAATTGTCGAGAACGCGATCGCCTACGTTGCCTTCGGCGGAGGAGAACCCATGGGCAGCCCATGGGCGTTTGATATCTTCGAGACCCTCGCCAAAGGAGGTGTCGAAATCAAGATCGAGACGAACGGTCTCGATCTTGACGACAAGTCATGCGACAAGCTTGAAGAATTAAATATTGCTTGCGTTCAGATCTCGATCGACGGCGCCACCGCGGCCGTTCACGAGAAGCTTCGCCCGGGTTCCGGTTATGCCCCCGCTTGGGCCGCGATCGACCGGCTTGTGAAGCGCGGGCTCGAACCCGAGCTCGTTTTTATCCCGACTCGGATCAACGTTCAAGACGCCGCCGCCGTGTACGAGCAGGCCGCCGCGCGGGGCGTGCGCACATTCGTGACCGGCCCCATGATGCGTCTGGGCCGAGCCGCTCATGCCTGGGACGGTCTTGCCTGCACCGACGGGGACTGGCAGGAAGCCGTTATAAGCCTCAAGGCCGCCGCATCCGCGCGCAAGGGGCCTAAGCTCGCGATCTACCCTTGGGGCATCCAACAGGAGATGCTCACCCGCGCGCAGAGCCCGCAAAGCATGATCCTGGTCGTGCCCAACGGACGCGCCAAGCTGCTCAACGCTTTGCCGTTCGCCGTGGCCGATCTGAAAACCGAAAGCCTCGCCTCCGCCTGGCCAAAGGTCGGCGCCGCCTGGAAGTCGAAGGAAGTCCAGGACTTCGTCCGCCGCGCACAGATCGAGACCGACCTCCTCAAGCACGCCAACGAGTGCTGGGACCTGGCCGTCGTCGCCCAGTCTGAAGGGGGTTAAGATTCCGAAGGAGGGAACAGGCCGGGCTTCTTCTGCGCGGGCGGCAGGTTGCGTTCGACGAGCAGGTTCACTTCGACGTCGAGGCTCGCGCCGATGGCGGCGAACCAGCGCACATCGTCTCGCGTGAAGGTGATCGGCGGGGGGGTTTTGCAGAACATCGTGCAGACGATCTCCACCTTCGCGGAGACGGAGATCTCTCCTATTTTTTTGGCGACGGGGGCGATGCGCTTGGTCAGCGCGCGCAGGTGGTCGTCCAGCTTCAGGGTGTAGAGCGCGACCCCGTCGAGCGCGTAGCCGTGATCCTTCAGGAGCGCTCCGAAGGTTCCGGTGCGGTCTCCGATCTTCCATGATTCGTCGGCCTTGATGCCGAGCTTGGCCTCGATGTCGACGGCCGTGAGCGTGGGGCTCGTGACCCGGAGCCGGACGTTGGTGGTCTCTCGATTCATGACGCGATTGTAGCCCCAGCCGGACGGGGCGTCAAGGGGGGATGGACTCCATGTTCACGGGCTTTGGCGGTCGCGCCTCGCCTGAGCTCGCGTAGTCGCGTGCGGTCGGACGCTCCTCCGGGCCCGGCGACCGCGCGCCGGCTCCCTGCGGGGCGTCCGCCCACCCTACCTCCCAGCTCAACGGCGCGCGACCTCCGGCGATATGCCGGGAACATTGAGTCATCATCCTTCCCTGCATGGATTTGGGAAATCCATGGCGATGAGCCGAAGGAATCGGCCGAGGGTCATCTCCTCGACAGGCCGAGCAAAACGCGAGCGCAGAACCTCTTCCAGACGATCCATCAATTCCCGCATCGCCGCAGTGCTTCCCCGCTTGGCGAACTCCATCATGAGCACCAAGACCAAGTAAGCCATGTGCGCTGCCGTCAGCAGCCGGTCGATGGCATCCCAGGATGAGAAGACTCGCCACGAGTTCGCTCCCAGCGCCCGCTTAAACTTCCAGAAGAACATCTCTATGCCCCATCGCCATGAATAAAGCCGCACGATCATCCGCAGGTCTTCGTTCGTTTCCGTCGTCAACGTCGTCGCCAGGCACATCGGTTCGGCGCCGCCGATTGTCGGCGTCAGGCATAACGCATTGAAGCTGACGTACACACAGGTATCGTCGGCGGAGGTCGCGCCGTCGAGCTGAGAGGTAGGGCGGCGGGATGATCCGCAGCGACCGGCGCGCGGTCGCCGGGCCCGGAGGATCATCCCGCCGCACGCGACTACGCGAGCTCAAACGGGGCGACCATCCCCGGCCCCAAACCCCGTGAACATGGATGGGACCGACGCATGCTTCATTTGGTATAAAAACCAATGTTCAAAAATATCTTTGGGATGAGGACGCTCAGTCGTGTGCTGACCATCGGGGTCGCCATCGCGGCGGCGGGAGGAAGGGAGGTTGCCGCCGCCGGGGAGATTCGCCATGACCTGTCGGTCTCCCTTTCCGTACAGTCCGGCTCGCTGGCAATCAACGACCGGGTCACCCTGGGAGCGCTTGCCTCCTCGACGTCCGCGTTACGCGCCTACCTGCATGCGGGCCTGAAGCTCTCGATTCAATCCTCCGCGGGTCTCGATGTGCGAGTCAGCCCCGTGAGCGAAGGGCATCCTCGTTTTTCCGGGGAAGTCCCTCTCCAGGAGATCGAGATACGGCCCAAGGGGCAGGGGATTTGGCCGGCCGGGGCGCACGTGACCTTCAAGGCTTCCGGCGCGATCAATCATCCCTTGCACTCGGGTGGGGAGGATTATGCCCGCGGCTTCCAAGAGACGCCGGGCCTCATATCCCCGCAAGGGGCGTATCTTTCGGGCGCGAGTTTCTTCTACCCCCGCTTCTTCAGGGGACCAGAGGCCTTTCGGATGGAAGTCCGGCTGCCGGCGGGATGGAAATCCGTCAGCCAGGGCCGCAGGACAAGGGAGGCGGTTCAAGGAAAGGAGGTCGTTTCCGTTTGGGACTCGCCGGAGCCCATGGACGAGATATATCTCATCGCCGCTCCCTTTTTCGAGTACCGCAAGAGCGCTGGGGAGGTCGAGATCTATGCCATGCTCAGGAGCGCGGACCCCGAGCTGGCGCAGAAATATATCGACGTGACGGGCGGATATCTGGACCTGTACGGCCGCCTCTTGGGAGATTATGTTTATCCCAAGTTCGCCCTGGTGGAGAATTTCTGGGAAACCGGCTACGGGATGCCCTCTTTCACCTTGCTCGGCCCGAAAGTTCTCCGCCTGCCTTTCATCCCTCATACCTCCTATCCCCACGAGATACTCCACAATTGGTGGGGCAACGGCGTCTTCGTGGATTATGATCGCGGGAATTGGTGTGAGGGGCTGACCGCCTACTTGGCCGACCATCTGATCAAGGAGGAGAAGGGTCAAGGCGAGCAATACCGCCGGGACGCGCTGGAAGGATACCTCAACTACGTCAATTCCGGGAATGATTTCCCTCTCGACCGCTTCAAGGAGCGACACTCTTCGGCCACCCAGGCCGTGGGTTATGGCAAGTCCCTCATGGTCTTCCATATGCTCAGGAAATCGATGGGAGATGAAGCCTTTTTGAGCGCGCTCAGGGCTTTTTACCAAGGGAAGCTCTTTAGCTTCGCGGGCTTCGACGACCTGCGGCCTTATTTTGAGAAGGCGTCGGGCAAGGATTTGGGAGGATTCTTCCGGCAATGGGTGCACCGCGCCGGGGCCCCCGAGATAGAACTCTCCGATGCGCGCGTTGAGCGAACGCAGGAGGGAGGCCGTCTTCGCCTGGAACTCGCCCAACTCCAGGAGGGCGCGGCCTTCCAACTCGACGTTCCGGTCGCGATTTCCTTCGAGGGGGAGGGGGGCTCCGGCGGGACTCGACTGTTGAACATTGCGATGTCGGAGAAAAGGCAGACCGTGCGCGTCGATATTTCCTCCCCCGCGGCCGCCGTGTGCCTGGACCCGCGCTACGACTTGTTCCGCAAGCTGGATCGCGCGGAAACGCCGCCGACCGTCGGCCAGACTCTGGGGGCGGAAAAGTCCGTCATCGTGCTTGCCGAAAAAGAACCGGAGCCTCTCCAGGCGGCGTACCGCTCCCTGGCCGAGGCCTGGCGGGCCGAGAAACCCGGAGCCGTCGCCGTGCGCACGGACGCGGAGTCCGAAGGGCCTCTGCCCAAGGGCCGAGGCGTGTGGTTGTTCGGCCGATCGAACCGTTTCCGGGACGCCGTTTTGAAAGGGGGCGACGGTCTGCCGGTGGAGTTCTCCGACGGCGGGGTGAGACTGGAAGGCCGCAGTTTCCCATGGGAGGGACATGGTTTCGTCGTTTCAGCGCGGCGGCCGGAGGACGCGGAGTTTTCCGCTACCTGGGTGACGGCCGCGCAGGCGCAGGCTCTGCCTGTTCTGGCCCGCAAGATGGTCCATTACGGGAAATACAGCTACTTGGCTTTCGAGGGGGAAGGGTCGCAAAACGTGGCCAAAGGTGCCTGGCCCGCGCAGAGTCCTCGGCTCTGCCGCCGCTTCTCGGCGGCGGCTGCGATCCGCTTGGCCGCAAGCGAGCCGCTCACGAGGCGGCTGCCGTTAAACTCGGAACGCATGAAAGGCGACGTACTGCGGCTTGC
Source organism: Elusimicrobiota bacterium (assembly GCA_038059415.1). Taxonomy (GTDB): domain Bacteria; phylum Elusimicrobiota; class Elusimicrobia; order UBA1565; family UBA9628; genus GWA2-66-18. Next base: position 4,614 of record JBBTJN010000061.1, read on the forward strand.
CTCGGATGAAATGGAGGGACGGGGCTTGGGCGGCGCCGGCCTCGATAAGGCGGCCGTCTATCTTGCCGGGCGTCTGCAAGAGGCGGGGCTCAAGCCTTGGAGAGAGAACTCGTATTTCCAGGAGTGGAGCGCCGATTTATCGCCCGGTCCCGGCCCGATCTTGCTCAAGAACGTCATCGGAATTCTCCCGGGATCGGATCCGGGTCTTGCCGGCGAATGGGTGGTCGTCTCGGCGCACTACGACCATCTGGGGCGGGGTTGGCCGGACGCCAGGCCCGGCGCCCAAGGCAGCCTCCACCCGGGAGCCGACGACAACGCCAGCGGGGTGTCCATCCTCTTGGCCCTCGCGGAAATTTTCGGCCGCAGCGCCGCTCCTCGCGGCTTGATCTTTGCCGCTTTCACCGGCGAGGAAGCGGAGAGGTTGGGTTCCCGGAGATTCATCCAGGAAAACGCAGGTTCGCCTTTGCGTATCGTCGCCGCGGTCAATTTAGACACCGTGGGGCGATTGGGCGGGCGCAAGCCCGTCGCGTTCGGTACGGGTTCCGCCCGCGAGTGGGCGCGCCTTGTCGAGGAAGCGGGCAATGCCGTGGGCCTGGCCGCGGACACGGTCGCCGAGGACCCGGGCGGCAGCGACCAAGTCAGCTTCGCCCAAGCGGGCATCCCGGCCGTTCAGCTCTTCTCGGGTCCGCACGAGGATTATCATCGTCCCAGCGACACGCCCGAGAAGCTCGACTACCAGGGCCTGTCTCGTATCGCCGCCCTGACCCGGGAGTTGCTTCAGCGCCTGGCCTCGGGGCCGGGGCTGACGCCGACGGGCTCGAGCGCCGTCGGCAAGGAGCCCAGGGTCGTTCGGAAGGTTTCCTTGGGAGCTATTCCCGACTTTGTCTTCGGGGGGGAGGGCGCGCGGCTTTCGGGAGTGTCCTCCGGATCGCCGGCCGAGAAGGCGGGGTTGCGGGCCGGGGACGTGATCGTCGCTTTGGGGGGTATGCCGGTGAAATCCTTCAAGGATTTTTCGAAGAGGCTCAACGAGTTCCGCCCGGGGGAGAGGGTTGCCGTAGGCTACCTGAGGGAAAATCGTCTTGAGGAGATTTTCGCGACGCTGCTGGAGCGCTGAGCCTAGTAAGGGAACAGCTCGCCGACCTTGCGCTCCTCGAAGTCCCCGAACTGCTTGAGCTTTTCCACGTCGACGCGCGTGCGGTCGCCGACGACGTAGAAAGTCAGCGGGGTCTGAGAGAAGCGCGCGAGGAAGACATCGAGCATTTCGCGCCGATAGCTCGACAGTCGGGCGAACTCCGCGGCCCGGGGGTCGCTCGGGAAGCCTTTGCGCTCCCAGTCCAGGACCTGCTGGGCAAGCGCGAGCAGCTGCGGGATTTGGGTGCGGTAGAACTGCTCCGTCTGGCTGAGCGCCACGGCAAAGCGCTCGGCGGTGATCGGCGGCTTGGACATCAGATCGCGCAGCATCGTCGCCGTGTCGACGGCCTTGTCGGCCTGGGTGCCGGCATAGGACCAGACGCGATTGTCGCTTCCGGGGCGCACGGCGGAGCGATATCCTCCGCCCGCCGAGTACGCGAGGGCCCTTGATTCGCGGATTTCCTGAAAATAGATTCCCCCCATGCCGCCGGCCATCACGGTCTCATAGATGCGGCCGTCGAGGCGCGCGTGCGCGTCGTAGCTACCGTCCGGCGCGTAGGCGCCGATCAGCGCCTGCGCCATGCTCTCGTGATGGACGAACACCACGCGGGGACGAGCCGGCGCGATCAATGCGAGCGGCCGCGCGGGCGGCGGCGCGAGGAAAACCTCGCGCTTTTGGGCCGCCGACAGGATGTCCGCCACTTCCTTGGTCTTGCGGGTGCCGGAGTAGAGCACGGTCCGCTTGTAGTCGAACATCGAGCGCAGGACGCCGCGCAGCTCGCCTTCATTGAGCGCGTCGAGCTCGGCCGCGCTCAGCGCTTGAAGGAACGGGCTGTTTTTTCCGCGCGATGCGAGTTCTCCGAGGGCCTGGAACACGACGTCGGCGTCGAGCTTGCGGTTGGCTCGGTCGCCTTTCTCGACCTCGACCATCGTCGCAAAAGTCCCCGGCTCGATGTTCGGCCGCGCGAAGCGGTCCAGCGTCAGACTCAAGGTTTCCTTCATGTTCTTCTCGAGACCCGTCAGGCGCACGACGCACTCCTGTTCGCCGCATACGGCTATCATCTTCGAGCCGAGTTTGTCGAGACGCCGCTCTAGCTGCTCGGCCGTCAGATTGCCCGAGCCCGACAGCCCAAGCAGGGAAAGCGCCAAATCGAGCTTCTTCTCGCTGAGGACGCCGCGGTCGAAGTGGAATTCGAGAGTGAAGAGGTCGTTGACCGGATTTAATGTCGCGATCAGACGCCCCCAGGCGCGGTTCAAGGCCGTGAAGTCGCGACCGGGCTTTAGGAAGTGCGGCTCCAGCGGCTTGGTCGGAATCGAGGTCACTTCTTTAAAAAAGGCCGACTGCTTGGTCGTGTCGATGGGAACCTTCGTGAAGACGGGTTTGGGGACCTTGTCGATGACGGGTGTGCCCTTGCGGCGGTAGATCACGGAGCGGTCCTCGCCCAACCAGAGGCCGACCGCGCGCAGCACGTCGACTTTCGTCAGGCGTTTCAGGCGCTCGATCCGGCCCGCGGCGTCCTCCCACTCGCGTCCGTCGATGAACGCCTTGCTTATCAGGCCGGCGCGATCGCCGTTATTCTCGAGCTTTCCTTTGAGCTCCACCTCGAGCTGGGTGACCGCGGTTTTTAGGTCATCATCAGTAAAATCGCCGGCCTTGAAGCGGGCCACTTCGTCCATCAAGATTTTCTCGGCCTGCTCTAGCGTCTGAGCGTCCTTCGGCGCGGCGACGAGCAGCCAGCCGCCGGCCTCGTTGAGGAATTGCTGATACGAGTCCGCGTCCTTCACTTTCTGGGGCTGCTTAAGCCGCAGGTTCAGCAGGTTGTTTATCAGCTGTCCGCCGAGGAGCAAGGCGTCCTCGGCGGCGTCCTTCGCGCCGGGCAGGCGCCAGTCCACCAGAAGCACCTCCTCGGCTTGGAACTGGATATCGCGGCGGCGCACGCCGCTCAGGGCCTCGAGGGCGCCGGCGGGCGGCGCCGGAATCGCGGCGGGCGCCAGCTTGCCGAAGTTGTTCTCCAGGCGCGCCAGCATCTCCGCACGGTCGAAGTCGCCGGACAGGACGATGGCCATGTTGTTTGGCCGGTAGTAGTCGCGGAAGAACTTGCGCATGCGCGAAATCGAGGGATTCTTCAGGTGCGCGCCGTAACCGCCGATAGAGCGGCTGTAAGGATGACCGCGGTACAGCTCCTGGAACGCGGCGTCGGAGAGGGCTTTGTTGGGATTGTCGAGGCTCTTGTTGTGTTCCTCGTAGACGGCTTCGAGCTCTGGCAGGAAGATCCGGTAGACGGGATCGCTCAGCCTGTCGGCCTCGACGCGCGCCCAGGCGTCGGCCTTGTTGGAGGGGAAGCTCCCCTTGTAGACCGTTTCCTCGAAGTACGTGTGGGCGTTGATTTCGGTGAAGCCTTCGGCGGCGGCGAACTTGTCGTATTCGTTGGGAACGGCGTAGGCGGCGGCGGCTTGGCTTTCCTTGTCGATCTCGGCGTATATCTGCGCGCGCTCAGCGGCGTCAACCGTGACGAAGAGCCGGTCGTATAATGCCTCGATACGGTCGAGGTGGAGCTTCTCTTTTGCGTAGTCGATGGTGCCGAGGCGGCTGGTGCCCTTGAACTGCATGTGCTCGAGATAGTGGGCCATGCCCGTGGCCTCGGGGGGGTCGTGGCGCGAGCCCGCGCGGACCGCGATCTCAAAGGACACCCGCGGCTCCTGGCGGTTGGGGCTGAGGTATATCGTCAGGCCGTTGGGCAGGCGATGGACGGTGACGCCCAAGGCGTCGTGCGCCAGAGGCTTCTCGAGCGTCTTCGGGAGGAAGACGCCCTGGGACCAGGCCGGCCGGCTCGGCGCCAGGTGCGCGGCGATTTTCACCGCGGACCGGTTGATCTCCGAGAGGGAGGACCCCGGAAGAACGCTCCCCCCGTCGAACGAAAGCGAGCTCGAGCCCGCGCCGTGCGGCGCGCCTTCGGCGGCGGCGGCCTCGTGCAGGATTTGAAGAGCAGGCGCGGGTTTGAGAACGGGTGCGTAGGCGCCGGTGAGCGCAACCGCCGCGGCTGGAACGATCGTCAAGACCGGCGGCGTTTGCAGCGGGATCCGGCTCGACGCGCCGTTGAGAACGGGCGGTGCCACAATCGAGCCGGACAACAGCTTGATGCCGAGCCCGACGGGCGCGACCACTTCCTGTGCCGCGGCCGTCAGGGCGACGGCGAAAACGACCAACGACATGAGACGAGCGAAGCGGCAATCGCGCATGGCGGCAGTATACCAACGCGCCGCGCGGCCGTCTGGGCCGAAGGGCCGGGAAAACGCCCGGCAAAAGTCCTAGGCCACAAGCGTCAAAGAGGCCGCTTTTAGACTTTCAGAAAGAAGCACATGAGCGTTGATTCAGCGCTTCAAAATAGTTCGGAGCAAGGTCACGCGCCAGCCAGCCGGCGAAGCGTCCTTAAGACGATGTCGCCAATGATGTCAGAAAATTCCAGCTTCCGGCGCGCGAAGGCTTCCGCCTTGCGGGCGGCCGTTTGAGAGCGGACGTCGTCGCAATAGAGTTCCTCCATCCGTCGGTCGGATAACCGCTGGGCGCGCCTGTAGTAGAGGAGGAAGCAGGACGGTGGGAAGTCTGCGATGGTGGGGTGTGGAGAAGTCACGATCCCGCGCCCGGAAAGAAGAGCCGTCGTCATCGTAAAAGAAGATTTCTTCCAGTCCTCCGGGTACATGATGACGATATTTCGGGCCAGCCGCCACAGGTTGAGATAGACAGATTGGGAGACCCTAGGGATGAATATTGCTTTCGGGAAACGTCTGCGGACCTCCGGGAATCCGTTCTTGGGGTTGCCTTTGGTTCCGATCAGGAGCTTCTTCGTGCGGAAGAACGATTCATGCTGGAAAAGGAATTCGAGGTCCTGCTCATGGCTATGCGCGCAGAAGAAGAAGTCATAGAGCGGCGCGACGGGCAGGCGATAACTCAGGATGACGCGTGAGACGATCGGGATGTAGGGACGGCGGTTCTCGGGGGGGAGAGCTTCATGCAGCGCTCCGAAGTAATTGACCGGTCCGGAAAGGAAGAAGGAGAACCGATCGTCATTCAGGAGGCCGTCCGGGAGCGGTTGTGGGTCAAAGTTGAGGCCCATGTCTGCGAACACGACATGGTGGAATTTCGACGCCTGCCGAAGTAACGCCTGGACGCAGTCCGTGTCGTGGGGTTGCGCCTGCAGTCCGAAGCAGAAGACGATGGTCCGCCCGTCGGCGCGTTCGAGGGCGTCCTGCCATTTGTCCTCGCATATGACGTCGCCGTGACCCGCGCACGTCACGGCGGCCCATCGGGACAGTTCTTCTCCCAGGCCGCTCGCCTTGTTCATGAAGTTGAGGAAGAGCAGGCGATGATTGCCCAGGCAATCAAGCGGTCTATAATCGGGCGATTCCGCCTGCGGCTCGCAGGAAATGGTGTTGGCGATGCGCACGAACAGCCCCCGCAGAGCGTCGAAGTCGAGGAGGCTTCCGACGGCGGGGTTGCCAGATGCTGAGTCTTTGCGAAGAGCCTCGAATTCGCGGAACAGGTAGCCGTATTTGGTGGGCTCGGCCGCAAGATAGCGGAGCATCGCGGGGCTGTCTTTGAGGAAGACCCTCCCCGTCGCGACGGCCTTGACGAACCAAGGAAAGTGCTGTGCATACTTCTCCGTCGCCCAGCACAACCGCTCTAAGACCCGCCGATGGCTGCTGTCGGCGGATTTCAACCCGAAGGAGAGGGAAAAGTATTGGTTGCGCAGGCAGGCCGGTTCTTGAACGCGTGGCGCGACAATGTATGTCATGCCCGGCGCGACGATCTTGATCATGCTCCGGTCGCCGACCAGCAGGAGTTCGTCCGTGCCGAGCGCTCTCGCCAGGACACGCAAGAGGTGATCGTGCTGTGGACCGGTCATGGTCTAGTGGATGCTCACCGCAATATGTCCAATCAATTCTCTTGCGAGAGATATCGTCAGGATGCCTTGTTTCTTGGCGAACTTTTCCACTAGGGCATATCCCGGGTCATATACGTCTGCCATAGGTCCATGTCCGGCACAGCGGGCGCGAGGGTCACAACCAGAGACCGATACAACGAGATATGATTGGCCAGCCAGGCATTCATGGCGGCGGGGATTGGAAAAACTGCCGGGAAGCCGTCGGAGTTCGTCTTGGGGCGGTCGACTTCATAGGCGGTATCGCCGATTGCCAGGATGTTCATGCCGGTGCGCACGCGGTATGAATCGGGCTCAACGTCTTGCGCGTCAGGAACACCATCGGCAATGGTATGCTAGAATGAAAATCGATCATCGGATGATATTATATTTCGTTTGTATACGAAAGGATGCTGGCTGACCGAGCGGTTGAAGGCGGCATTCTCGAAAATTGCAAGGGAGCATCCCGAATCGACAGATCGGCCGGCTCCTGATAATTTTGAAAACCTCCTCCGCGCTTGCGCACGCAAACAGCGGGCCGCTGGCATTCGGTAACCGCGATAAGGCGTTCTGGGCTCTGATTTTCATATTCTTGACGGCTTTTTTCATTCAGAGCGCCGTGAGCCTTGAGTCTGAATCGACAACGTGGGACGAGCCGGGAGCGATCGCGACGGCCTACGCGGCATTCCGCGTCCATGATTTGACGACGGCCCGTGAACGACCGCCGCTGCTCGGCCTATTGATCACTTGGCCGCTTCGATTGTTTGCCGGAGATCCCAAGCTGCCGCCTAGACCCGATCCATCGGAGAAGGGCGGAGACTTGAGATTTTCCTTGACTTTCTTTAATTCATACGGCAACGACCCCGTCCAGATGACGCGGGTCGCCCGTTACTGCGTCTTGTTCCTGTCTCTCTTCTTGGGGGGCGTTCTGGCGCTCTGGAGCCGCGCGCTTGGAGGAATGCCGGCGGCGGTATTGGCATGCGCGTTGTTCGCGTTATGCCCGAATTTGCTCGCGCATTCCCATATCGCCGCCAACGACATGCCGTCCACGATCTTCGTTTTTACAGCTCTTTTTATCTTGGAGAAATTTTGGTCCGCCCCCGACTCGACAAGAGCGCTATGGGCCGGAATTTCTCTTGGTCTGGCCCTGACGGCGAAACTTTCGGGAATTATAATCCTCCCTCTGTATGCCGGAGTCGCCGCGCATATCTGGATGCGCGCCGGCTCGACGTGGGAAAAAAAACGCCTGCTGGCGCACGCCGCGATCCTGATGTTGACGTCTTTTTTTACGGTCGGAGTCGCGATGGGAGGCCGGTTCGATTATGCGGCCTACTTATCCGGATTCTCGAAAATTTACGGACTCAAAAACGACCAGTACTTCTTTTACCTAGCCGGCAGGCTCTCCTCAAAACCATGGTGGTATTACCATCTCTACGCCGCGGCGATCAAGACGCCGTTGACCTTGCTTATCCTCGCCGCGTCAGGCGTCCTCGTTCTGCAGCGTGAACCGAAACACAGGCGTTCCGTTTTTCTCGGTCTCGGCGCCGTCGCCCTCTTCGTGGGCGCCAGTTGTTTTGATCGCGTCAATCTTGGGTTGCGCCGTATACTGCCGGTCTACCCGTTCCTCATCCTCCTGGCTTCTCAAACCGTCCGCTTCCCCGTGGCACCGGCCCTTCGGCGTCGGATTCTCGCCGCACTTCTGATCTTCCAGGCGTCGTCCGTGGCGCGTGCGGCGCCGCACTACCTCTCCTATTTCAACGAACTGGTGGGCGGGCCGGCGCGGGGGATCTATCATCTCGACGACAGCAACATCGATTGGGGGCAAGGGCTGCCCGCTCTTCGCAATTGGCTTAAGGTCCATTCCGGTGTTCCCGTGCGTTTCGTTTATTTCGGCACGGTCAATCCTGGAAGCTATGGGGTGAACCTTCCCCCCATTCCCGTCGCGGATATCTGCGCTCCTCAACCGATTGTGTATGCGATCAGCGCGCAGCATCTGGTCAATCTACTCCGGCAGAAAGGGGACTGTTCGTGGCTGAATCGTTACGTTCCGACGGAGAGGCTCGGCGGTTCGATCTACATCTACGATTTCCGCGCCGGGGCGCCGTCAGGGTTTGCTGGCGACCGCCATACAGATCATGGCAAACCATCTGTTCCCATGATTCCTGGAAATCTCCCAGCCCCTTAGCCCGGTCAGAAGAGCGTTGAGCCGAGGTATACTGTCCCTGAGATATCGATCGCTGAGATTGGTGAGCAGGAATAAGGGACGGGAGGTTTCTTATGGCGCTTACGCCTTCAACGATGCTGGATCTTGGTACGCTTGCCCCTGATTTCAATCTGCCCGACGTGGTGTCGGGAAAGAAAATCTTTCTGCGCTCGTTCGCCGACAACAAGGCGCTGCTTGTGATGTTCATCTGCCGCCATTGCCCTTACGTGCAGCACGTCCAGGCGCAGTTGGCGCAACTCGGCCGCGACTATGCCGGCAAGGACGTCGCGATCGTGGCGGTGAGTTCCAACGACGCCACCGGATACCCCGAAGACTCTCCGGAAAATTTAAAAGATCAGGCCCAAGAGCAAGGCTTCATCTTTCCTTATCTGTACGACGAATCGCAAGAGATGGCCCGGGCCTATGCGGCCGCGTGCACTCCAGACTTTTTTCTCTTCGACGCCCAGCGCCGCTTGGCGTACCGCGGTCAGTTGGATGACAGCCGCCCGGGCAACGGCAAGCCGCTCACGGGCAAGGACCTTCGGGCCGCGATCGACGCGGTGCTCGCGGGGCGTCCGGCGTCGACCGACCAAAAGCCCAGCGTCGGTTGTAACATCAAGTGGAAATGAATGTCGTATGTCCCCCAATTCGGCGGTGTTGAACGCCCAGTACTACTTCTGATCCGTCGCTTGGAGGGCTTTGCGGGCCTCATCGATGAGCGCGTCCAACTCGGCGGGAGCCTCCTTGGCGCCGTCCAGGACGCGCTTCTCGAGCGCCTGCATCCGCCCGGGAGGCGCCCACCCGTCCACGGTGGGCGGCCCGCCGGCGTCCACGCCGAACTCGATGATCCCCCGCAGGGCGCCGAAACGGTCGCGGAGATTGGTGTCGTCCGTGACCCCGCCGCTTAGTTCCTCGAGGCGCCGGCGCATCTGGCGGAGGGCGTCCGGCGGCATCGACGCCGAGACCGGGTAGGGCGGATCTCGCCAGAGGACCGTGACCATCCCGGTTCCGCGCGGAACGCGGATCGCGTACACGTCTTTGCCCAGGGCCGGCATTTCGACGCGCGTCCAGTCGGCTCCGTCGAGCAGTTCCGTCATCTTCCGGTAGGTATGATAGGCAAGTTTCGTCGTTCCGCGGGCGGGGTCGTCGTCAAACTCGCCGTCGTACAAGAATCCAGTATGGTCGAAGAAGCCGTCGTCGTGGACGAATCCTTCGATCAGACCCCAGGCCCAGAACGTTTTTTTTACGCCGAGCGACAGGGCGTAGGCGTGCCGCTTGACCACGTCTTGCGCCTGTTCGCGTTCGCTCTGGGGCGGGAGCTGCAATTGCGGCGGGGGTTCGGAAATCTGTTCCAGGTCGCGTTGTCGCTGACGCTCGCGCTCGTTGCGGGGGGGAGGAACCCTCGATTTTTCGTCGCCGGGCGCGCCGCTGTAGGTACCCATCTCTGTGATCCAGATCTCCGTCTTCGCGTACCCCAACTCGTCGAGACGCTTGCGGACATGGTCGTAGACCGCCTTGACGCCGCGCCAATCCAGTTTCGCGTCTCCGTAATGGTGGATGTCGTAGATGTCCACAGGCTTGCCGCCGAGCTTCTTGAGAACCGGCACGAAAAAACTCTCGAACACGGGGATGCCGCCGCCCGTCTGGCCTCCCAGAGCCACCTTCGCCTGCGGACAGGCCGACTTAATCGCGTCGTAAGTGATCTCGTAGATGTGCGCGTAGCCCTCCGTGTCCTCGGAGGAGATGTCCGGCTCGTTTTCGACCTGCCAGTGTCGGATGGGAACTTTCAGCCCGGGCATGTCGTCGATGCCGTCGCCGTCGTATCTTTCGACTGCGGCCTTCACGAAGCGGATGTAGGCCTCCTCGGGCTGGTTGAGCCGCCAGCCGGAAAGTCTCGGATTGCCCGGGTCCCGGGCCTGACTGCGCTCCGGCAGGCCGATATTGGCGAAGATGGCCATCGACTCGGGCACAGCACCCCACTCCCGGTCGTTCTGCTCCCAATGGAAGACTCCCCGATCGATGTCCTCCTGAGTCGGCTGGACCAAGATCCAGTAGGCGTAGAGCCCGCGATGCCAGCGGATCCCGATCTCTCGGGCGGGCCCGAACGGGTCCTTTGGGTCCGGGATGGCGGCCGGGTGGAAGCCGAAGGGCGAGGCCGCCGCGGGCACGGGCGAGGGCAGCGAGGTGGCCCCGTCGATGACGTACACCGGCTCCCGCCCGACCTGGAGCGTGATCGCGCCGCCCTTGGCCTCGAGCATCTTTTCCTTGAAAGCCTTCGAAAAAACTCCAATGTCGGCCCCTTTGCCTGCGGATGGGACCGAGTCGACGACGAGAACCGTGCGCGAGGCGACCGTCAGGCGCAGCGTTGGATCGGCGAAAGCGGCCGGAGATGCCGTCAGGATGATGCCGGCGACAAGGTTCATATTTCTCATGATGCTCCTCATTACTTCGTCCGCACGTAAACGGGGTCGGCTCCGAGACTCAGCGTCACGGCGCCGTTGCGGGGGACGAGCGTCGCGGTCGCAAACGCGTCCTCGGGCTTGGAGATCTCCGCCCCGCTGGCCGCCGACGGCACCGCGGCGCGCGAGATCGCCGTAGCGCTCTTCCAAGGCACCGTGATCTCAGTCGTCAAGTCCGGCGTCCAGCCGGGTACCCGGAACGTGTCCCACCAGGCCACGACCACATCGTCTCCCGAAGCCAGCGGACAGCGGTATGCGCGCACCTGTGGCACGGAAGTCTTGATCCTCGAGACCCGCTGCCAGTGGCAAGAGTCGAGTTGCCGTGTCATCTGCCAGTAGGCCCAATAGGCAAGTTTCGGCGCGCCCAGCCGTCCGCCATGGCCGTCGTAGAGGAGCCCGGTATGGTCGAAGAGATCATCGTCCCACGCTCCGAAGCCCTCGGTCATCCCCCAGGCCCAGAAAAGCTTCTCTACCCCGGAGGCCAGGGCCACGATCCAGCGCTTCGGCAGGTCTCGAGCCTGATCCGCCTCGGTTGCCGTGCTTTCGATCTCCTTGGCCTCTGGCCCGATCTTGACGGTGCCTGAGAAGCTCCCGTTTTCAGTCGACCAAAGACGCGTCGTCTTCAAGCCGTGACGGTCAAGCAACGCGCGGTAGCGCCGGGCGATTGCCTCGATGTCGGCGTAGCCCCCGCCGGACGATAACGTGCCTCCCAGCGGGTCGCTGTAGCAGTGGAAGTCGAAGACATCGACGCCGCCTGTGCCGAGATCTGTGAGCAGCCGGTCATAGTATTCAAAGGAGCCGGCCGACCCCGCCAAAACCACGACCGCAGCGGGGTTGACCCCCTTGATTGCGTCACGGGTCAAGCGATAAAAGTCGGCAAACCCTGTAAGCCGCCTGGTCGCGGGCAGGTCCACTTCGTTCCATACCTGCCAGACCTCGACTTCCGGGTATCGTTTAACGGCGGCGCGAACGAATCTCGCATAAGCGGCCGGGTCGGTCGGTTTCCAGGTGCCGGGTTGAAGGAACCCCTCGGAGATCGGTTCGATGCCAATGTTCCACACGAGATGAAGGCCCGATTTCACCGCGTCGAGCCTGCCCTGATCGAAGTCGAACGGCCGGTCTTGTCCGGTGGACGGATCACGGGCCGCGCCGGCCCAGCGCATGCGCGCTGGGTCTCCGGTTCGCTGCGGATCGATGAGCTGCCACATCACGTAAGGAGGATCGCGCGTCCACGCCACGCCGGCCGCACGCGCCGGGGCGTAGCGGTCCGCCAGGCCGAAGGCGACCGCCGTATGTATTCCAAACGGGCGCTGGTCTATGGCGGCGCAGGGGTCGGTGAGATTGACGGCGAGGAGGGATCTTGCGAAAATTAAAAAAAACGCCACGGTCCCCGCGATTATCCCTTTCAAACGGCGAAATCCCGAGAGTTCATCGTGTAAGGCATGGGAGTGATGCAGATCGGCGGCTATTATATACAACAATCATGCCGCTTTGACGGCAATCCGGCTGTTGAGGACGCCCGCGAGGATGACGGTCCCGTGTTCGATAAAGACGTAGGGTGATCGGCGGACCGCATCGGAGCGCCCCCGTCGGCGGGGCTAGTGCGAGTAGCCGAGGATGTCCTTGAGATTGCGCGGGCTGCGCGCCCAAGAGGTCGCTTCTTCGAAGGTGACGGTTCCCTGCTTGACAAGAAGCGCGAGGGATTGGTCGAGCGTCATCATTCCGTCGTGACCGCCGCTTTCGAGGGCGCTGCGGATCTGATGGACCTTGTCGTCGCGCAGGAGGGAGCCGATGGCCGAATTCATGATCATGATCTCTCGCGCGCAGACCCGCCCGCCGTCCTTGCGCCGGAGCAGGACCTGGCTGACGACTCCGACCAGTACGTTCGCCAAAACGTTGCACAGCTTCATGCGCTGCTCGGCGGGGAATTCCGAGATGATGCGGTCGATGGTCGTGGGAGCGTCCTGGGTGTGAAGCGTCGAAAAGCACAGGTGGCCGGTCTCCGCGGCGCGGATCGCCAGATCCGCCGTTTCGGCGTCGCGCATCTCGCCGATGAGAATGACGTCGGGATTCTGACGGAGGGTGTACTTCAGCGCCTGAGCGAACGAGGAGGTGTGATGCCCCACCTCGCGCTGATCGATCACCGCAAGCTTGTTCTTAAAAACGAACTCGATGGGGTCCTCGATGGTGACGATGTGCTTCTTCTGCTTCTGGTTGATCCAGTCGATGATGCTGGCCAGGGTCGTGGTCTTGCCTGAGCCCGTGGGGCCCGTCACGAGCACCAGGCCGCGCGGCATGCTGGCCAGCCTCAGAATACCCGGAGGAAGACCGATCTGCTCGGGCGTGGGAATCTTCGCCGAGATCATGCGCAGGGCCGCGGCCACTCCGCGGCTCTGCAGATAGACGTTCACCCGGTAGCGGATATTGGAGCAGGAAAATGAGCAGTCTAGTTCGCCGTTCGCCTCGAATTTCGCGCGCTGCTGCTCGGTGAGCATGGAGTAGATCGTTTTCTTGCACTCCTCCGAGGGCAGCACGGAGGTGCCGGGAAGCTTGATCACCGCTCCGTCTTGGCGGATCAACGGAGGCTCGTCCGGGATCAGGAGAATGTCGCTGGCGTTGTACAGAAAGCACCGTTCGAGGATCTCGACGATGTCAGTGAGGACCTGCAACTGGGCCTTCGGGCGTTGCGCCGGTATCGGCGGCGAGACGGGCTTCATTTCGGTGGGAGCGTTGCTGCGGGCCACCATGTCCTGCCACGCCTGGCCGGGAAGATTATCGCCCGCGGGACTTTTCGCGCCGCTGACGGCATCGTCGCCGGGGAGGTTGATCTCGACGGCGGCCATTTGCGCGAAAACGGTATTCGATTTGTCCAACAGGGTTTTGGAGAGGAACGCGGCCACCCCTTCCCTGAGGCTGGGATCGACATTGGCCCAGGTCACATAGACGTTGCGATCATTGCCGACTAGAATCGCGGGATCCTTGCGGGCACGCCCGAGGGTGTCCCGGATATTGCCGAAGCCCACGGAGAGATACGCGGGATGCTCGCCGCCGCGCCAAATGACGTACACCCCGGACATGTCGTTGAAGTGCGCATGGCCGAGATCGACGGCGAAAAGATTGCCCCACTCATTGTCCCGGCATCTAGTCCAAGCGACATTGATCTTCATCTCATGGTGGTTATAGCTCGGGAAGCGCCAAATGTCAATGTTTCCCCTCGAAACAACAAGGACGAGATGAGGGGAGCGGCGAGGGGGATAGGTCCGTTGGATCGGCGCGCCAGCACTCTCAGTGCCCCTTCTCATTGCGTTGACGTCCGGCCTGGGTATGGCTGATATTGCGATCCATCCCGTCGCAAGCCGTCGACCTTGAGTCCCTCAAACGCTCCGCCGCCGAAGCGGCTGTCGCCTACGTCCATGACGGAGACATCGTCGGCCTCGGAACCGGCTCGACGGCCAAGTATGTGGTCCTCGCTCTAGGCAAGCGCGTGCGCGAAGGTCTGTCCATTATAAGGAGTGCCAACCTCCCAGGCCACCGCCGACCTGGCCACAAAGGAGGGCATAACGCTTCTGCCGCGCGACGATCACCGCAAGATCGATGTGGCAATCGATGGGGCCGATCAGGTCGACTTCCGGCTCAATCAAATCCCCGGCGTCATCGAGAACGGACTTTTTGTCGGCCGGACCGACGTCTTGATCGTCGCGACCCCCGACGGCGTCGAGATAACGAACCGCCCGTCTAAGATGAAGTAGGGGCGTCTAGCGTGAGCGGCGGCCCACCCGCTGCGACTTACTCGCCGGCGTCATCATCCGGCCCGCCACCGCGGGGGGGCATCTGAGGTTCGTCGCCCTGATGCTCGGGACGCCCCATTTCTTTGGGCGGGCCGCGCCGCCCCTGTTTGCGGCCATGCGCGTTTTTCTCCATTTGGAGCATCATTTTCGCGCGCTGCTTCGGCTTCAAGAAGGACGCCAGGGATTTCTCAAATTTCTCTTGTCCGGACATCATCTCCTTGCGCGCCGCATGCAATGAGTCGAGCGCGGCTTCGATCTCGGCGTCGGCGGCGTCCTTTGCGACCAAGTCGGACAGCTTCTTGGTCCGGTCCATGAATTTCTCTCTTAGGGGTCTTTCATCCTGCGCGCGCTGCTTCATCGCCGTCGCGAGCTTGGCGGATTGCTCGTCGCTGAGCCCGAGTTCTCCCTTTATGCGGGCCTTCATCTTCTCGGCGAACTCGGGGCGAGGACCGTCGTCTTGAGCGCGCGCCTGCGCGGTCCACGGTCCTGCCAGCAACATCGCCGTCGCGGCGGCGGGAAGGATGAGTTTCATGGTTTTCTCCCATTCAATAAATACGTCGGCGGTCTCTCGCTGCATGGCGTGATTATAACCCCGGTCGGGCGGGGCGTCAAGGGCACTGCGAAATTGGATGACGGGGGGTCCGCCGGACTGAGCACGCGAGCGATCGCTTTGTCGGGCGCCTCCTCCGTCGGTCCCCCGACCAACTCGCCTACGTCGGGATCGTCGTCGAAGATGAGCGCGTCAAGCATGCCGAAAGCTTACTATAATGCGGAGGTGAGCCATTATCGGACGCTGCGCGCGGCGCTCGCGCGCAAACTCGCCGGCTCGGGCCTGATCCACATCGCAGGCGGCACTCCCCAGTCGCGCAACCGCGACGTCGACTACGTCTTCCGCCAGAACTCCGATTTCCTCTACCTCACCGGCGTCGAGGAGCCGGGCTGCCATCTCGTCCTCGATGCCGAACGCCGCCGCGAGATCCTCTTCGTGCCGCGCATCGACAACCATCATCGCGTCTGGGAAGGCCATGTGCCGAGCCCGGCCGAGGCGCGCTCTCTCTTCGGCGTGGATCGCGTCATGTACGCCGATGAACTCAAGAAAGCGATCGGCCGCCGCAAGCTCGCGTCGAAGGCGGCGCTGCGCGACGCGCTTGACGACCTGCGCGCCTGCAAGACGGAGGGCGAACTCGCGCTCATGCGCCGCGCCAACGTGGTCAGCGGCGCCGCCCACCGCACGGTCATGGCCGCGGCGCGCCCCGGCATGCGCGAGTACCAGCTCCAGGCCGTCTTCGACGCGGAGTGCATGAAGGCGGCAATGAAGCACCTGGCCTACCCTTCCATCGTGGCCGCCGGGGCCAACGCCGCCATCCTCCACTACCGCCGCAACGACGCCGTTCTCAAGAGCGGCGATCTGCTCTTGATCGACGCGGGCGCGGAACTCAAGGGTTACGCCGCGGACATCACGCGCACCTTCCCCGTCAATGGCCGCTTCACCCGCCGGCAGCGCGACGTCTACCAGGTCGTGCTTGCCGCTCAGAAGTCGTGCATCGACGCCGCCCGGCCCGGGATCGTTTCCGCCGACCTACACGTCCACTCGATGAGGATTATCGCCGAAGGTCTGAAGTCTTTAGGTCTGCTCAAAGGCGAGACCGACGGCCTCGTCGAGAACGGCGCAACCCGGCTCTTCTATCCGCACGGCCTGACGCATATGCTGGGTCTCGACGTGCACGACACCACGGGCGGCAGGCGCCGGAAGATGCCCAACCCCACCAAAATTCCCGTGCGCTTCGTCGCCAAGCTGGAGCCCGGCTTCGTCATCACCATGGAGCCCGGCGTGTATTTCATCGAGGCCCTGATCAAGGACCCGGCCCTGCGGCGCAAGCACAAGACCTCGGTCGACTTCGCCAAGGCCGAGACCTTCCTCGATTTCGGCGGCATCCGCATCGAGGACGACATCGTCGTCCAGGCCGACGGACCGCCCTTGGACCTCACCTCCGTGCCCAAGGAGGTCGAAGACGTCGAGGCCGCCTGCGCGCGCTGAGGCGCTCCCCGAAGCAAGGAGAGCGCCAGGACCGCCGCCCCCAGAGCCGCGCGGTACGGCGTTATCACGTCTTCGCACCAAATCCGACGAGGCTGTAGTGGTTGCAAACGGCCGCCCCGTCCCTCCTGCCCGCATACACGTCGTTCGGGCAGACATCCTTCAACGCCTCATGCGTTGCGTCAGGGTTCAATGCGCTGCTTCATCGCGCTTCCTGCGTATCTCCCTGATGTTCTTCACGCGGACATAACGCAGGCGCTTGCGGTCCTGTTCCACGGCGGGCAGCATGTCGCCCAGGACGTTGAGGGCCGTTTGCAACATGTCCAGGATGCGGTCGGCGGGGAGGATCATCGTGTAGACCTTGTTGATCGCCCCGGACTGCAGGCCCGTCTGGCGAAGGACCGGGTCGAGCATGGTGATGTTGGAGGCGGGTATGCCGGGCGCGCCCATGGCGATAACGAGGACCGTCAGGGCGGTGTTGAGATACTGCATCAGCGTCGGCGCCGCGCCGAACATCGAAAGGGAGTAGAACGCCGTCAGTCCCATATAGAGAGCGGTGCCGAACATGTTGAACACCCCGCCCAGCGGCACCACGGTATTGCGCGTCATCGACGAGACGCCCAGGGCCTTGAGGGTCTCCTTCTCCGTCGGCATCGTCGCGCTGCTCGAGGAGATGCTGAAGCCGAAGGCCGCGGCTTTGAGTATCTCCTTGAAGTCCTTGGCGCGCGCGCCGAAAGCGAAATAGGCGGCCAACAGCGCCACGAAGCCGACGGCCAAGCCGGTGAGGGCGGTGATGTAGTAGCCCCCGAAAGAGTTCAGCAGGCCGAGCCCGCCTGTGGCCATGGTCATCGAGAGCAAAGTCGCCACGGCGGGGATGCCCACGATGTCGATGAATCTCGGGAAGACCTTGTTGATGAGGTCGGTCCCCTTCTCGCCCAGCTTGCCGGCTCTTTCAAGGAAGGGCGCGGTGTGAGCGTTGACCACGAGTCCTGCGGTCTTGTCGTAGATGCGGGAAAGCGCTCCCCTCCAGCCGGGCTTGTATTCTCGTCCCTCCGAGGAGCCGGCGTTCACGCTCCGCGCGCTCTTGTAAAGGAGCGCTGCGCCGGTGAATACGCCGATGATCGGAAGCATGAACTGCATGGGGCTGAAGCCGCCGGTCGCCAAGCCGGGGATGGCCGCGGCCGCGAAGCTCGCGGGGTTGACGACAGGCAGCAAGGCCGTCATCACGATGGTGACGCCCGCCGAGATCGCCAGTCCCGCCACGGTAATGACGAGGAATCCCAGCAGAGTGCGGGATTCCTTCACGACGCTGTAATGCGCGAAAGACTTGTACACGTTGAGGCCGATGAAAGGCGCAGCCAGCCAGGGCAAGGTGCCGAAGAAAAGCCCGGGCATGAGGCTCAGGACCGGAAGCAGACCCAGGTTGACCCCCGAGAAGCCGATGGCGGCGCCCCCCGCGGCCGCGATCAGAAAGCGATTTGCCTTGATGAGTCTCCAGAACGAGGACAGTGCTTTGCGCGACGGCGGGGCCTTGGGCCCGAGCGCGGCACCCGCCCCCGCAGGATCGCGCAACGGGGCGCGCAGGAGACTGCTCGACGGCGTATTCTCCGGAATAGACGGCGGATCAGCGGCCTCGAAGTGTCGGTCGTTCTTCTGCGTATCGCCGTCGAACATGGCGGCGATGCGCTTGACCCGATCCCCGCTCTGCGATGTCTCGGACTGGGTGTCGGCAGGGGTTTCTATGCGCAATGCGGAGCCCAAGGTGGTGAGGACTGGCTGTGCCGGGGATACGGGAAAGCCTGCCCGGACGACGGGGACGCTCAAAGGAAGGACGCTCGTGAGGGTCAGGGGGAGCCTCAGGGAAGAGTCGGGAGTCACAGTCCCGACGAAACTCAACCCGGCAACACCGCCCAGCGCGGCCGCCGAACCTACCGCCCCGCCGGGTTTGACTGGAACGACCACGCGGATCGCCGCGAAGGCTTCCTGCCCCTGCGCCAGGCTGAGCGCAATGGACAGAGAAAAGGCGATCAGCCGCCGAAGAGCGAGCATAACTGCATTATTGCGTATTTCGGCCATTCCCGTCACCCGTTTCGGGCGATTACCCTCCATTGTATCGGTCGTAACCCCGCCAGTAGAGCGTAGCGACGCTAAGCTGTTGGGATATTAGCTTGTTCTGAGCCCTTCCTCAAGTGCTGTGTCGCGTTGTCAGGGCGCTCGGCGAGATAAGTCTCCAGCGACCCTTTGAGCGCCACAACCCCGTGAACATGGAGCCTTTGCGATTATCAGTGCTTGAAGTGGCGCACGCCGGAGGAGACGAGGGTCACGTTTCGCGCGTCGGCGGCCTCCGCCGCGTCCTTGTCCGCGGCGGCGCCGCCGGGATGGATGACGGCGCTCACTCCCCCGTCGGCGGCGGCCAGGATGTGCTCGGCGGTGAGCGCGCCGGCCGAGGCCAGGGCCAGGGGCTCGCCGCCGGCCCGGATCGGATGGG
>JBBTJN010000062.1:0-6137 GCA_038059415.1 Elusimicrobiota bacterium
TCCGGGCACACCTACCTGAGCCTAAAGGACGACAAGGCGCAGATCAAGGCCGTGCTGTTCAAGGGCTCGTCGTTCGGCGTGAAATTCAAGTTCACGGACGGCCTCAAGATCCTCGCCCGCGGCCGCGTTACCTCCTATGAAACCCGCGGCGAGTTGCAGTTCATCATCTCCGCCGCCGAGCCTCGGGAGAAAGGCGCTCTCCAACTGGCGCTCGAGCAGCTCAAGGCCAAACTGCAGGCCGAGGGCCTCTTCGATGAAGCCCGAAAAAAACAGCTCCCGCCCTTTCCCAAGATCATCGGCGTCGTGACCTCGGGGCAAGGCGCGGCCGTGCGCGACGTGCTCAACGTGCTGAGCCGCCGATGGCCGGGCGTGATAATCCGGGTTTGGCCCGTCAAGGTGCAGGGGCCGGGCGCTGCGGCTGAGATCGCGGACGCGATCCGCGGTTTCAACGAACTGGCCTCGGAGACCGAGGTGCTCCTCGTCGGACGCGGCGGCGGCTCCATCGAGGACCTGTGGGCGTTCAACGAGGAGCCCGTCGCGCGCGCGATCGTCGGATCCGCGATCCCGGTGATCTCATGCGTCGGCCACGAGACCGACACGACGATCGCCGACTTCGTCGCCGATCTGCGCGCGCCTACGCCCTCGGTCGCGGCTGAGATGGTCGTGCCTGAGAAGGCCGCGATCATGGATCGCATCGCGGAGCTCATCAGCGCGATGGCGCAGGATCTGCGCGACGCCGTAAACTCGCTCGGACGGCGTCTACAGTACGCCGCCGCGCACCCTTTTCTCCAGGATCCGCGTCGCATGTGGGAGCAGCGCGTTCAACGCGTCGACGACCTGTCACTGCGCCTGCCCGAGGCCTTGCGCCGACGCCTCGAGACTTTAGCTCTGCGCCTGGGCTCGTCCGCGGGACGGCTCGACGCGATCTCCCCGCTCAACGTGCTGGCGCGCGGCTACGCAATCGCCACGAGCAAGGGGAAAGTTTTGACGAGCGCGAGCCAGGTCAAGAAGGGAGACCCGGTGGCCGTGCGCCTGTCCGAAGGTGAAATCAATTGCGAGGTGGCGTCATGACCAAGGCCCCGAAAGCCGGGACGTTCGAGAAATCGCTGGAGTCGCTCGAGGAACTCGTGCGCGAACTCGAAGCGGGCGACAAGGGGCTCGATGAGTCCCTGGAGTTGTTCGAGAAAGGCGTCGTGCTCGCCAAGGACCTGTCGAAGCGGCTCGAGGATGCGAAGACGAAAGTCGAGTCCCTGTCGAAGGAGGGCGGCAAGCTCGTCAAGAAGCCGTTCGCGGCCGAAGACTAAAACAGCGTGTAGATGAAGGGCGCGACGGCGGGCTGGGCCGCCAGGGCGACGATGATCCCGACGCCGACTGCGGCGAGCAGGATCGGGATCATCCACCATAGGCGCGTGCGCCATAGGAAGACGAACAGGCTGTTCACCACACCAAGCCGTCGGATCGCGTTTCGCACGAAGCGCATGTTTCCCTCCTTGGTTGCGGATTTTCCGGGCGGCCGGTGGTCAAGAACGGACCGACCGCGAGCGCGTCCATGCCGCTCGAAAGAAACGTCGCCACGGCGTCGGCGGGCGTCTCGACGATAGGCTCACCTTGCAAATTGAAGGAAGTATTGAGCGCCGCGGGAACTCCGGTGCGGCGGCCCATGGTCTGCGCGAGGCGGTGGAACAGAGGGCTCTGCTCAGGATCGATCGTCTGCACGCGCGAGCTTCCATCCACGTGCGTGACGGCGGCGAGAAGATCGCGCCGGTCCGGGCGCGTCTTCGCCGTCGCGAGCATGAAGCGATACGGGTCCGGCGCGGGCAAGCCCGGAAGATCGAACCACTCGGCCGCGGCGCCGGCGCAGATCGACGGCGCAAACGGGCGATATGACTCGCGAAACTTGATCTTTGCGTTGACCGTATCCTTCATCGCCGCGGGGCGCGGATCGGCGAGAATCGAGCGCTGGCCAAGCGAGCGAGGACCCCACTCGGAGCGCCCCTGGTGCCAGCCGACGACCTTGCCCTCGGCGAGCAGGCCCGAGACCCGGTCGCACAATTCGTCCGCGCCGCGCAGTTCGACGAACGGCAAGCCCGAGGCTTTGAGGGCCGCAGAGGCGTCGGCGGCCGAGTGCTCCGGCCCGAGGTCCACGCGCTTCATTTCATAACGAACAGGGTTAGGGCCCAACGCGTGGGCGGCGTACAGGGCCGCGCCGAGCGCGCCGCCCGCGTCGCCTCCGGCGGGTTGGATCCAGATCGACTTGAACGGCGTCTCCCGCAGAAGGCGCGTGTTGGACACCGCGTTGAGGGCCACGCCGCCGGCGAGGCAGAGTTTTAATGATCCCGTGCGGCGGTGCGCCTCGCGCGCCAAGCCAAGCATCAACTCCTCGCACACAAGTTGGATGCTGGCCGCGACGTCGCACAGGCGCTTGTCGCCGGAGGGGTCCCCCGCCCCGGGGGCGCGCGGGGGGCCGAACGTCTCCTCAAATCGTTTTGAGAAGGACCTGGCGGGGTCCCGGTGAAACGCGAACCAGTCAAGGTCGAGGCGGAAGGAGCCGTCGGCGAAAAGCTCAATCATATTGCGAATCTCGTCCGCATAACTCGGAACGCCGTACGGCGCCAGGCCCATGACCTTGTACTCGCCCTCGTTGACCTCGAATCCCAGATACGCGGTGAAGGCGGAGTAGAGAAGCCCTATGGAATGCGGGTAGCGCAATTCGACATCGAGGGACAGATCGAACGCGGCGTCCGGCCCGCCACGGCGCCCGCGGCCGATCGCGGCCGTGGCCCACTCGCCGACGCCGTCCACGGTCAGGATCGCCGCGTCGTCGTAAGGCGAGCAGAGAAAGGCGCTCGCGGCGTGCGACAGGTGATGCTCGCAGTAGAGTATCTTCTCGGTCGCTATGCCGAGGGCCGCCTCGAGGCGCGGGCCCACCCATAGGCGCTCGTCAATCCATGCGCCCATCGCGCGACGAAACAGCGCGCCCGAGGACGGGAAGGTCGAGAGCGTCCCGGCGAGTATGCGCGAAAGCTTGCGAAACGGCTTCTCGTAAAACACGACCGCGTCGAGGTCACCGGCGTTGAGCCCCGCGCGCGCCAGGCAGAAAGCGATCGCGTGCATGGGAAGACGGCGGTCGTGCTTGAGCCGCGTGAAGCGCTCCTCGGGGGCCGCCGCCACGGGCACGCCGTCCACGACAAGCGCCGCCGCAGCGTCGTGATAGTCGAAGCTGAGACCGAGAACGTTCATCGAGTCGCCTCGAAGTTTTTCAACCCGCCCCCTCGAGCCGCTGCTTGGGATCTCCGTTCTCGACGGGGGTCCACGCGGTCGCCGCCTTGCCGCGGACGCCGAGCAGGTCCGCGCCGAGCAGGCGCAGCGCCAGCGCTACGGGGCCCAGGACGAGCCAGTAGACGGCGGTGAGCAGGACCGCAGCGAGCGCCGCCGCGATACGAGCCGCCCCTGCGAGCATGCGGCTGGCCACTTCATCGAGCAGCCCTCGCAAAGGCCTAGACCGGCTCGCCGAGGAGGTCGTATTCCTCGGCGCCCGTGATCTTGATATCGGCGAAGTCCCCCACGCGCAGGGAATGCGCCGCGGCGGGAATCAGCACCTCGTTGTCCACCTCGGGCGAGTCCTGCTCGGTGCGCCCGATGAAGTGCTTGCCTTCTTGACGATCCAGGAGAACCTTCAGCACCTTGCCGATCCGCGCGGAATTTATCGCCAGAGAGATCGGCTGCTGCGCGGCCATGACGGCCTCGGCACGGCGCTTCTTTTCCTTCGCGGGGACATCGTCGGCGAATGAATAGGCGTGAGTGTTCTCCTCCTGGGAGTACTGAAACACGCCGAGGCGGTCGAAGCGGGTCTTCCTGACCCACTCGATGGCATCCTCATGATCCGCGATCGTCTCGCCGGGATAGCCCGCAATCAGGGTCGTGCGCAGCGCCACGCCGGGAACCTTCTCGCGGATAAGCGCGACCAGCTCTTCGGTTTTGGCCTTCGTGGTTCCGCGGCGCATCGACGCAAGCATTCGATCGGATATGTGTTGAAGTGGCATGTCCAAGTATTTGCAAATATTGGGCCGCTCGCGCATAACGTCCAAGACGTCCATGGGAAATCCCGCCGGGAAGGCGTAATGCAATCGTATCCAGCCAATGCCGGGGACCTCGGAAAGGGCTCGTAAGAGGTCCGCCAAACGCCGTTTGCCGTAAAGATCCAAACCGTAATATGTCGAATCCTGAGCGATAAGTAAAAGCTCTCTCGTGCCCGCGGCCGCGAGCCGTTTAGCTTCTTCCACGAGATCCCCGATCGGCGTCGAGACGTGTTTCCCGCGCATGAGAGGGATCGCGCAGAACGAACATGGCCGATCGCAGCCCTCGGAAATTTTAAAGTAAGCGTAGTGGCGAGGCGTCGTGATCATGCGCTCGCCGACAAGCTCGTGCCTATAGTCGGCGTTGAGCGCCTTCAAGAGGCGCGGCAGGTCGCGCGTGCCGAAGTAGGCGTCCACCTCAGGGATACCTCGTTGGAGATCATCCTTATAACGCTCGGACAGGCAGCCCGTGACGAACAGTTTGTCGAGCTTGCCCTGCTTCTTGGCCGCCGCGTAGTCGAGGATCGTGTCAATCGACTCCTGCTTCGCGTTGTCGATAAATCCGCAGGTGTTGATCACGACGATCGAGGCATCATCGCAGTCGGCCTCATGCTCGACCTCGAACTTGCTGGCGAGCAGCCGGCCCATCAGCACCTCGGAATCATAGAGATTCTTCGAACAGCCGAGAGTGACGACCTGGACCTTGTTCTTTTTGAGGGTTTTCGTGCGCATCGGGAGGAAGCCGCGTCCGTCTGGGATATTGTACCAGACCCGAGCTCAGCGCGGGGGAACGGCCAAAGTCTCCGAACGCGAGTGAGCGCGCAGGTCGGACTGGATGCGTTCATCCTGATCGTTGAGCGCGTCCAGGTAGTACCAAAAAAGACCCCCTAACCAAATCAGAAGTACGCCGACCGCCGCGATGCGGCCGGGCCAGTAGTTCGGATTTCCGGCCGGACGCAACTGCATCAACGCCAATAACTCGGCCGCCTCCTTCTTCTCTCGCTCGCGTTGGGCCAGGAACTTGGCGAAGATGACCCCGCAGCCTGCGCATTCCGTCGCGTCGGCGGGAGCTTCCACGCCGCAATTCGGGCACTTCATCATCGCCAGTATACAAAAAGTCATTCTACCGTCAATTTTTTATCGCCTGTCATCGTTTCTTGCCTTGTCGCGCTCCGGAGCAGGTGTTATACTGAAGGCCGTTATGCACCCCGCGACGACCCAAGACGTCGACTGGATCGAGGTTCCATTCCGTGTGCTCAAGGAGTACGCGGGGCGGCGCCTGGACGCCTTCCTGACCGCTCGCCTGGGCGAGAAATATTCCCGCATGGCCGTCCAGAAACTCATCGACGGCGGTCTCGTCTCCCGCGCCTGCGACCGAGCCCTCAAGCGAGGAAGCGCCCCTTCCGCTCGCCGTTGGAGAGGGGCCAGGCCGGTCAAGGCCTCGGCGCGCGTCGACGCAGGCGAGACCGTGCTGATCCGCTACCCGCGCGTCGAAGAGCCTCCGGTCCCGCACGAGACCATGCCGGTCCTCCATCGAGACGAAAGGATCGTGGTGATCTCGAAGCCCGGCGGCACGCTGAGCCACCCGACCGACAAGATCCTGCACAACACCGTCACGCATCTTCTTGCCAAACAGCTTGAACGGAAAGTGCACCTTGCCCACCGCCTCGACCGAGAGACAAGCGGCGCCATGGTCCTGGCTCTCGACGCGGGCGCCGCGCGCAGCCTCTACGAGCAGTTCGTCGCGCGCGGCGTCCGAAAAGAGTACCTCGCCGTCGTCTTCGGCGCGGTCGCCTGGACAGCCAAGGTCGTCGACGCGCCATTAGGAGCGGAGGGCAAGGCTATTCGAGTCAGGCGCTGCGTGGGCGGCGCTGCCGGCCAAAGCGCGATCACCGAATTCCGCCTCCTCGCGACGAACGGGCGCCTCTCGCTTATCTCGGCGCTGCCGCGTACCGGGCGCCTGCACCAGATCCGCGCGCACCTCGCGCACGTCGGCCATCCGATCGTCGGCGACAAGCTGTACTGCGGCGACGGCGAGGTGTACATGAAGGCCGTGCGCAA
>JBBTJN010000063.1:0-14324 GCA_038059415.1 Elusimicrobiota bacterium
CAAGGGCCACTAACGATAATGCGGCATTATCGTTAGTGGCCCGGTCCCGCGCTATTGGCTTCCTCATTGGCGCGGGATGCCTGGCGCGTAGCGCCAGGGGCCGGCGGCGAGTTGAAGCCGCGTCGGGCGCCGGCACCGAGCCCCTGAGCCGCTTCCCCCGCGAAATGACGGGGGCGGCGAGGGCCGTGGCCGCGTATAAAGGGCCGTGGCCTGGCGAGGCGGGAGGCCGGCCCCCGGCGGCGGCTGGATCGCGGCCGGGCAGGCGCAGGGGCGTGCGAGGCGCGCCGAGCCGCCCCGGAGCCTGCGCGGGGCCTTGCCCTGTCCGCGGCCCACCGGAGGGGCAAGGTCCCGCGGGCCGGCCGGTCAGGGGGAGCGGGGGCGACGGCCCCCGCGGCCGTGGGAGGGGTTCGGGGAGGCCACTCCCCGCGTTGTTGCCGTTGTTGTTCGCCCGAAGCGGCGGCCATGAAACATGGGGTGTCAGGGTTGGCAGAGGATCGGCAGGCAGGTCCTCGTATTCGAGTCCCAATCATCCTTGGGCTTGACCTGAAGAATGTACGGATCCTTCAAGCTGCACACCCCGGTGAGCAACGCATAGGAGCTGCCCTTCTTGGTCTTGAAACTATCGATGTAGGAACCGCTGTCACAAGGCAGCGCAAAGTGGAAGGTTTCTCCATCCACCGTAACATCGATGGGCATCATCCTTCCCGTTAGACAGTTTTTTTCAATGTTAGTCGTGATCTTGACGCCGTTGCCGCTGCAGACCAAGTTGTATCCCAATATCCGGCATCGCGTGTTGGAACAAAAGCGGGAGCGCTCCGCGAAGGCGTTTCCAGCCAAGCCGGCGATTGTCAGGACGACCCATAGACTTTTGTAGAACATGTTGGTAGACCTCCGAATCAGCGATCATCCCAAGGATCGCCTGTTTTCCCGGTCCCTGGGGAGGGCACATGGTCCCATCTCGGGCTGGGTCTTATGGCCTTGTCGCGGCAGGCCCCGCCGACCGACCGGCGGGGCCTTGACATGGGGGGCTCGATGGTATATCCTACTAGTAAGATAAGTAGTACGGAGGGGACTATGGAGTATCTCGATGTGACGCGGATGTCGGCGAAGGGCCAAGTGGTAATCCCCGGCGATATTCGTCAGGCGATGGCCTTGGCGCCCGGGACTAAGTTTATTGTCGCCGGCGACGGGGATACCGTAATTCTCAAAAGGATCGGACGACCCATGTTGGCGGAAGTCGACAAGCTCTTCGCCGATAGCAGGACATTCGCCAAGCGGGCCGGGCTGAGGAAAACTGACGTTAAGAAAGCCGTCAAGAGGGCTCGAGCCGCCCGGTGAGAATCGTCCTTGACGTCAATGTGGTGGTCTCCGGTATCTTTTGGAGCGGTCCGCCGCATGCGATTTTAAGACGATGGCTGCAGGGAAAGGTTACGCTTCTGGTCTCGGAGCCTATTCTGGCGGAGTACCGGGAGGTCACTCTGCGCATGACCGGCAACTCCGGCGCCGCTATCTTTACGAAATGGAACCGGATTTTTACTGAGCTTAGCGAAATCGTCGAGCCGCGGCGGCGAGCCGGGATTTGCCGCGATCCAGATGACGACAAGTATCTGGAGGCGGCGGTCGGCGGCGGGGCTCAGGCTTTGGTCTCCGGGGACAAGGATCTCCTGGTCCTCAAGAATATAGACGGGATTCCAATCCTATCTCCGCGGGCTTTCCTGCAATTCACCGGGCCAGCGGAAAAACGGTGATCTTCGCCCCCGGGGATCGGGGCCTCATCGGGAGGACCAGCGTGCGGTGCCGGCCGGCTAGGCGTCGGCCCATCGTGGGCCGGCAGCGCGTGACGTTAAAGCGTCATATGACGCTAAAGCGCATGGCGCTGAACTTAAGGCCCCTCCTCACTTAGCCTTATGCGGGGTTTCAGCCCCGCCATCAAGATGCGCCGCGGCCGGCTTGCGGCCCACCCCCTTGACCCAGAAATCAAGCTCCCGCTGGAAGAGGGCGCGGGCCTCGGGGGACTTGATTTCAAGGGACCTGAACGGTGAGAAGGCTGCATTGGGGATCATCTTCCCTTTTTCATCCAAGGGTCCCTCCGTGGTGCCGCACTCTTTCAGCGACCCGTAAAGCCCGAGAAGGAAATAGAAACTCTGCACTTTGCGCGCCGGCATGTCCTTGTGCTCGACATAAAGCTCCACGTAGGCCGCTTTTGGCGTTTCGGTCGAGCGATCTAGAATGACTGAGAATAGCCTGCGGTGCCCATCCTCGGCGTCTTTGGAAAAGCCCCACTCGACCTTCGTCGGAGATCCCTTGGGAATTTGAGGAAATCTCTTCAGCCCTTCAAAGTTTTTGTCCTTCCCCTGCGCCGTCACCCGGCGTAGGATAGATTCAAAAGTCACAGAGGCAGTCGATGCTTGGACGGCGGGTTCAGCCCCGTTGACAAATTGTGGGACGAGCAGCATACTTAAGAGGAGCCCAGGGTCCATCATCTTGAAGTCCAAGTTTACCAATTTGCCCCTTATTATCGCGGTGGCGCTGCTTGTGCCCCTTTCCCTAAATGCTGCGCCTAGTCCCCCGCCTTCCAACGATGAGGAACAAGAATCAATGCCAGATCCCCCCATTGAGACTGCCACCAATGATTTAGCTAAACTCAACGCCCCCACCCCCGTTCCACCCACCCCCGCCGAGGAAAAAAAGAAAGAAGCCGAGCGCGCCAAGCTCGACGCCAAGATCGAGGCCCGCCTCCAAGAGAAGCCCAAGGACGCCAAGGTCCAGAGCTCGGCCGCGGGCTATTACATGCAGCGGGGCGACAACGCCAGGGCGGCGGAGCTGGCGGAGCGCGGCCTGGCGCTGGCCCGGCCGGGCGGCGATCGGAAGCTGACCTCGCGGCTCTTGGTGACGCGGGGGCTCTTGCGCTACATCGAGCGGGACTTTTCGGGGGCGCACTCGGACGGAAAGATCGCCCTGAACATGGACCCGAAGAACTGGGCGGCCTTCGAGCTTTACATGTACTCCCTGGACAAGTGGCCTCGGGGCAAGCGCTCCCTGGCCTTGGCCGCGGCCCGCCGGGCGGGGGGCCAGGCCGCAGCCTCGGAGGGGGCGCAAGAACCCAGCCTGCGCCCGGGGAGCGGGGCCGTGGCCCGGGAAGATGGGGCCGCGCCGGCGGCCGCGGGAGGGACGGCCCCTGCCCCTACTCAAGAAGAATTAACCGCCGATCGGGAGCGTGCCTCGCGCCTCATGGCCTTGCAGACGCCGGGGCTGGCGCGGACTCCCGAGGAATGGCAGGCCCGCCAAGACGCGGCCCCTTCCGCGACCTACGAGGTCCTCATGAAGTCCATGAAGGCCCGCAAGGGGGGCGAGCTGTCCTCGGCCCTGAGTCTGGCTGAGGCGGCGGCTCGGGCCGATCCGGCGGACCCGATGGTTTACGCCAACCGGGCGCTCATCCTAAATCAGATGGGGGATTCC
Source organism: Elusimicrobiota bacterium (assembly GCA_038059415.1). GTDB lineage: Bacteria > Elusimicrobiota > Elusimicrobia > UBA1565 > UBA9628 > GWA2-66-18. The sequence continues at coordinate 3,460 of JBBTJN010000063.1, forward strand.
GCGGGGGCGGTCCTGGATCTCTCCCGGGTGATCGCCAAGGGTTGGAAGTGGCCTCTGGCTTTCAAGCTTCGTGCGGACGCGCTTTTTAAAACGAAGAAATGGCGTGCGGCCATGTCCGACGCGGAGCTGGCGGCCAAGCTCGACCCCTCGGACGCGGACGCTTGGTTTATCCTGGGGATGTCGCGCAGTATGCTGGGGGGCGACCCGGCCCTGGCGCTGGCGGAGCTCGACCGCGCGGCGGCCTTGAAGCCGTCCTTGGCTCCTTTCCGGGACTCGGTCAGGGAGAAGCTGGCCAAGTAGCGGGGCGGGGTGAGGCTCGGGCATCGTCCCACCGCGGATCGTCGTTCCTGGGGCATCCTCGCTCACCGGGGAGATGCGTTAATTTCGAGATCGCCAGAAGCGCGCTTTAATTGCGCCGTTTACGGCGGGCGGTCTGGCGGGACTTCCGGCGGCGCCTGCGCATGGCGATCGCGCGGATGAGCGCGGGCGCGGCGGTGAAGCGGACGGCGGGCCCGGCCGGGATCCAGATGATCTCGCCCGTCCGCGGGTGGCGGACCCGCCTGGCCGGCCGGATCCTCTTGGCGAAGGAGCCGAAGTCCCTGAAGTAGGCGCGGCGGCCGCCCTTCAGGGTTTGTGCGATCTTTCCAAAGGCGAAGGCGGCGAGCTCCTTGGCCTGGGCCTCGGGGAGACCGAAGCGCTCGGCGATGGCTGAGGCGAGCTGGCCGAGGTTCACGGCCTGGGCTTGGCGGCCCTTCCCCCCTTGTCCTCGTGCTCCTTGATCCAGTCGCGGATGGTTTTCGAAATCTTCCCCAAGTCCGTCGGGTTGTGTTTGATGACCTCGGCCGCGGTCTCGTCCCAAGGCAGGTCCTTGCGGCGGAGGTGCTTCTCGAGCGCGGCGAGGACGTCGCGCTTAAGGATCGTGGTGCGCCTGCCCTGGCGGGCGAGGCTTGCGGCCTCGGTGACGACCGCGGCCAGGACGGCGTCGAAGTCGAGGATGAGCTTGGCGACGGCGTCTTTCTTCGCCCTTATGCCGGCGGCGCGGTTGATGTATTGGGTGACGACGGTCGGCCTTAGGACGCCGGTCGCCGCGAACGTTGTTTTTTTCATGGGGTATCCGGGTGCGTGACCTTGAATAGAATGAGCTCCGAGATGGCCTTGTCCAGGTTCTTCATCTCGTAGAGCTTGAGCTTGTCCTCGTCCCCGCCGAGCACGGGGTCCATGATCTCTTCGAGCTTGGCATCGAGCCTGGCCGTCGAGACGGCTTCCGACTCCAGGCCGTAGATGACGGTCTTTCCACCACTTTCCTCAAGGAGGTACTTCATGTTGGCGTAGCGCCTCTTGGCGACGTCCTCAAGCCACTGGCGGTTTTTCTCTTCCATGTCGGGCCCGGCCCGGACGGGGTAGCGGGACTGCAGGATCTCCTCGGGCGCGAGCATGTCCGGGTTGATGAGGTCGGAGCAGAAGACGTTCTTGATGCCGTAGTAGCGCAGGTTGTCGAGGAAGGCGTCCCGGATGATCCAGCCGCTCGGGTCGAAATCGACGATCGAGTAGAGGTAGAAGGAGCGCCGCAGGTTCGTGCGGCGGGCCTTGATCTCATCGACGAAATACTCGGTGTTCATCACCGATGGCTGGCCGCCCAGGGCGATGACGGTGACGTGCTTCTTTTCATGCAGCTCGGCCAGGTAATCGAAATGGCCGAGCTTCTCGGAAAATGGAATGACGTTGCCGTAAAGGCCGACCTTGTGGTTGGGCTGGTTCTCATCCCGAAAGCCGATGTCCTTGTACTTGAGGACCTGGTAGACCTTGACCAGGTCGACCAGGTGCTCCGAGAGCTGCTTGTATTGGTCGGTCTCGGAGGCAAGGGCGCCGGCGCGCGCGAGGGTGGGCTTGAGGTACATATACCAGTAGGTTCGGACCAGCTCCTTAAAGGGCGGCTTCTCCCCCCGCTCGATGCGCTCAGCCATCTGCCAGATGAGGTTGCGGATGAGGCGCGCGACGTTGACCGGGTACTTTCCCCCCTTCTCGCCGAACTGCTTGATGAGCCAGGCCTTGGGCTGGTCGTGGATCAGCTCGTCGAAATGGCGGATGCCAGCTTTCTTGAGGCGGCCCTCCGGCGCGAGGAGGTGGAGCGGGGGCTCGATCTGTTTAATTATCATGGAAATCCAAAAACGCCGAATGGCCGATTTTAGCGTATTTGGAAAGGCCCATTGCGGCTAATAGCCGCAATCAGGCGCTTTTTTTGGGCCGGCGAATTGGGCCGTTGAATGGCCCTATAATAGGGATGTTCGAGAGACATCTTTCCGACTTATCGGGACCATCAGAGGGCGGGCCAGGCAATTACGAGCTACGGCGTGTGCAGCAAAGCCCACTCTATCGGTTATCAACGATCTGGGTATCTGAGTTGCAGGGCTTGGCGGGGGGCGTCTTAAACGCACAGCCTATAGAGGGACTTCGGTGCAGGGATAACCGAGGCTCGTATAAGAGCCGGCGTCGGGCCCCACAGTGTCGTGTATGAACGCCTTCTTGGCCGCCATGACACGCATTACTGTGTTCAGCTTCTCCCTGACGGAGCCCGCGCTCTGGTCGGCCTGGACGAAATAGCAATCAAAGACGTTGAACACGCCGCTGCCCGAGACACCGGCCGTTTCTAGCTGCCGGTAGGCCTTCGGCTTCCCAAGGAGGGGGTGCGTTACCGCCTTGAGCACCCCTTCCAGGTAGCTTTGTGTGATGCCAGCGCCAAGAAACACGACCGCCCCGGTGCAATGGAGTGCCATGGCCCGAGAGAGGGTATTCTCGAGTGACTTGGGCTTTAAAGCACCCGTCTTGCACTCAAAGAACAGGAGGTTGACATCGGCCAGAACGCAGAGAGCGTCGAAATCGTATCCGATTGCCTGGCCATCTTTCTGCCGATAGAGGTCCTTTACCTCTACCCCGTAGGATGCGGAAAGGGCACCGAACTCGCGGATCATCAACTCGCCGACGAACCATTCGAACGTGCTTGAGAACCGGTTGCGGTCACCCACATAATCGTTGAGTGCGGTTACCAGGGCTATTTCTGGTGAGCTCGGCACCGTCGTCCGGCCTTCAATCAGACTGCAGAGCCCGGCCCTGTGTATGGGGTCTCGAAATACAGCGTAGATAGCGTCGGCTTCCGCCTGGGTCCAGTGGTTTCGAGGGAGGATTGTGCCGTCTCCCTCGCCTTCGCAGGCGACATCAAATCCCCGAGCGCGGAGGATTCGCGCTGCGGAGAACATTTCCCGGAGGTTCACTTGCCCAGAAGCGAGTTGAGTCCGGTTGCCAATTCTGATCATGGTTACGACTCTTGCATGTGCTACACCGCGCCGGTTAATCCCGGCTATCCCTTGCGGGGCGAATTCCCACGTAATCGTAGCAACTGCGGTGGCCCGCATCGTCGTCGCGGCGGTTAGCCGACCGGACGTTGGCGGCAACGTCACGCCAAGAACCGCCACGAAAAACGCGGTAGGGACCCCGATCATTCCACGCGCTACCATCCGTCGGCGCTCCTGCGTACGAGAAGTTCGCCCCGTCCTGAGTCCATTGCCACGCATTGCCCGCCATGTCGCACAAGCCCTGTTTGGAGTTGCCTTTGGCTTTTGAGCACACGGGCCAGGTCGAGTTTTTCCCGCAACCAAGCCCACCCTCATTAATCACCGCGCGCTCACACGTCACGTCTTCATTGCCCCAAGGATATTTCCAGTCCTTGCCAGCGCTTCGCGCCGCGTACTCCCACTCGGCCTCGCTAGGCAGCCTTCCCCCCACCCACTGGGCGTAAGCCTTTGCCTGCCCCCAGGTCACGCAGACCACAGGCTGGTCGTCGCTTTGGAATGAATCCGGCAGGTTGCCCGAGTCCCAATTGCTTCCATGGGAGACATAGCAGTTCCTATCGGAAACATGGGCCGCCAAGCAGGCTCCTGCCGCCACGCAGGCTTTGTACTGCTTGTTTGTCACCAAGGTCTTGGTCAACTCAAAGGATTTCACCGTCACCTGATGCGCCGGCTTCTCATCGGCCCTAACGCCCCCATAGCCCATCGTGAAGCTGCCCCCGGGAATCCTCACCCATTGAATCCCCGCCTTGTCCGCTGTCGCCCGCGGCGGCCGAGCCGCGCTTCCCGAGGCCCCGCCGGCCTGGACTTCTTCCTCATGAGCCTTGAGCGCCAGCTTTTTGAGCGCCTCCTGCATGGCGCCCGCCTCCATATGCGCCGCCAGCGCCTTGGCCATGGCCGGCCCCACCCCCGGCGACTTCCAGTACGCCCTCAGAAATTCCCCGGACCAATTCGTCTTGCTGATTTCCGGCACCACGGCCTCGTCCAATGCCAAAAGCGCCGAGAGCTTACCCCAATCCGAATCGCGCGCTTCGATGCGTTTCTGCTTGGCCTCCTCGACGGCTTTCTCTTGGGCCGCGAAGGCGTCCCACTGCGCGGCCCGCTCAACGGCCTTGTCCGCGAACTGCGGAACGTCCTTGGCCAAATCCCGCCACGCCTGCGCCTTTTCTTCCGCCGCCGCGTCGCTCTTGTCGAGCTTGACCGTCTCGCTTTTCTTCGTCAAGGCCTCTATATCCAGGTTGCGGAAATTAAGAGAGCCCGCGGTATCGGAGGCCAGGGCCTTGGGTGCCTGCGCCTTCGGCACGGCCGGAAGGTTGGTGACCTGAAAGCCCCCGCCGGCGGAACCGCCGCCCGCCGTGGCCTTGGCCAGGGCCGCCAAGTCCGGGCCCTTTTCCCCGGACGTGGCACCCACCACCACGCCTTCCTTCCCAATCAGGTCCGGCGTCTGATTGCGCCCGGTCAAGGTCGCGTCCAAGGCCGTGCTCGCGTAGCGCCACAAATCCCCGGCCGTCACCTTGGCTTGGCCCGCCCAGCCGCGAAGCCCGCCCAGCACCAAGTAGCTAAAGGCCGGCCTCTGCGTGCCCGGCAAGGCTCCCGCGAACTGATCGCCCTTGGCCGCGGTCAAGACCGCCATCCTAGGATCGATCACGCCCCCGGCCGCCACCGTGACCAGCGGCTGCAGGCCCGGCGCGATGCTCTCCCCATCCGAACCGCGCCCCGAGAAGCAGGCGTCGAGCACGACCACGATCTTGCCCGCCCGGCTTGCCCCCAAGGCTTTCAGAAGCTCGCCGCGCTTGAGGCTTTGGGTTTGCAGGCTCTTGGCCTTCTGCTGGGCGTCCACGCCCACCAGGAGCCCGTCCTTGCCATCGGAGGAGGGCGCGCCGTGGCCGATGAAGATAAACCAGAGCGTCCCCTGAGGTCCGGCTTTGGCCGCGGCCGTCTGCGCCGCCTCCAGCATTTCATCGCGCGTGGCGTCGTTGCCGCGCAAGAGCTTGACTCGGCCGGGTGCCACGTCCCGGGTCTTGGTGAGATAGTCGTACCAGGCATTGGCGTTGGCCTCGGCCCCCGGCACGCCGGGCACGGCGAAATAATTCTCCACGCCCACCACCACCGCCGCGTCATGCTCGCCGCCGCCGACCGCGCGGGCGGGACGAGACACATCAGGCCACGAGGTCTCCGAATCCAAGGCCCCTGCCGGTACCGCGGCAGGGACCGCCGTCAGGGCCAGAAACAAGACCGGAATGAAACCCTTCATCGGAAAATTGATGGCCACCTCGCAAAGTATAACCCCCGCATTGAGTTTCGTCAATGCGGGCCTGTCGGCGACATGGGCTGGGGGCGAAAACGGTGAATAGCCCAATTCAGCCGAGCCGGAAGCGCCGAATCGAGCTTTTAGCCGCAATCAGCCTTGTTTTTAGGAGTCGGCCAACGAGTCTCTTGAATGGTGCGTTTGAACGACATGTTCAGCGGGCGTTTTCCCGACTGCTCGGTCCCATCCGCCGGCGTCAGTTGGCGTCTTGACGTTAAGTAGCGTCAAGGCGTCATACTGTCGTTTGGTCCGCGGCGACGAGCTTGCTAGAATAAGGCGGCAGCGGGGGGCGAACCATGAAAATAAAGAAAAAGATCGCATGGGACATTATTTCGATGTCCGAGCAAATGTCGAACGGCTACGAAAAACCGGGATCGCCGATCCAGGGGGAAGACTTGGAGCGGTTTACCTCCGCGTTCAAGGGGATGGGCGCGGCTCTCAGGCTCAAGAAGCGGATCCGCGCGGTCGACGCCGTTGGCTTTTGCGACGCCCTGCAAAAAGTCGTCGTCTTGGAGTAGGGGGAAACCTTTGGACGTAGGCAAAGAGCAGGAGCTGCTCGATTGGATGGGCGCGAGCTGCTGGTTTTGCGGCGAGCGCCCGCCGGTCCACGGGATGAGCCGGATCGTGAAGCTGAACAAGGGCGCGGCGGCCGCCGGCGGCGGCATGAGCATTCTTCATTCGGCCGTGGCCGTGCCGCGCTGCGCGGGCTGCCTGGCCGGCCACGAGCGGGTCAACGGGATCGCCTTCGCGATCTGCGGCGCCGGGGCGATCGCGGCGTTTCTGATTCTAGTCGTCTGGAGCCCGATCGACGTCGCCGGCTGGCTCAAGGCGGTCCTCGTTCTTCTGTCAGCCGGACCGGGGGGGATGCTCATGGCCGGGACGCTGGGGTTGCCCGCGGGCCAGAAGCCGGAGACCGCGGCCACGGCCTACGCCGGCGTCGAGGCGATGAAGCGCGGCGGCTGGGTGATCGACGACGCGCTGCTACGGACGCCCGGCGGCGCGAATTGACGTGTTGCTCATGACAAAGCCGAAGGGATATTGCTCGTCGTTCGATGTGGCTTTGACGAGCCCGATTTTGGGCGCGTAGATATTCTCGCCGCTGCCTTCGTCAAAGTGCCAGCTGACCTGCAGGCAGTTCTCGAGGAATAGGGGGACGCCGGCGTCCTCCCCGAGATAAAGCTTGTAGTCGAGCGCGTCGACCGAGTAGTACCAGCGATCATGGCGCCATTGCGCGCCGACAACAAGCGCGAGGGGGAATAGTTTTCGGGCCGGGATCGGCAAGAAGCCCTCGCCCCGCAGCATCCAGGCGTCGTCCTTGCTCACCGTCGTCTTCCAGACGCTTTCCTGGCCGCCGTTTTTCCGGTAAGTCCATTGGCACTCGGCCGTGGTCGTGTTGCCTTGGGAGGTGACTTTGAGGATCTCGAGCTTGCGCCAGGTTCCCGCCTCGATGCCCTGGTCGAACTCTCCTTCGTACTCGATCACCCGGCCTTCGGTGAGGGGGAAATAATCGAATTTCGGTTTCGTCACAAGGGCCAGTCTAACAAATTGACGCGCGAGCGCAAAATCCTCGTGCATGAAGTCACCTTGACGTTATTTGGCGCATTGACACCGCCGCGGCCCCGTCATATAATCTTCACTCAATGATTATATCGGTGGTCAACGGAAAGGGCGGCGTTGGAAAATCAACCGTCGCGATCAATCTAGCCGGATCTTTGTCCCACCAAAAGACGAAAGTGCTCTTGGTGGACGCCGATCCCCAGGGAACGACCATCGGCTGGCTTAACGCCCGCGAGGGCCAGCCCCCGGAGAAGCTCAGCCTCAACGGCTTGCGCGTGGTGCCGCGGGCCTGGAGCGCGGCGGAGCTCGGGGACAAGCTCGAGGCCGAGGCCAAGTCCGCCGATATCACCATCATCGACTGCGGGCCGGCCAACGGCAAGATCGAGCGCGCGGCGCTCGCCCTTTCGGACTACGCGATCATCCCGGTCACGCCAAGCCCTTACGATATCCGGTCCGCCAAGACCACGGTCGACCTGATCCGGGAGGGCAAGCAAGACGCCGGGCTGCGCGTGAAGGCGTTTCTCTTGGTTTCAAGGAAAGTTGTCGGGACGAGCCTGGGCGACGACGTCCGGGAAGCCCTCAAGGTTTTTGATCTGCCTATTCTAAAGGCGGAGATCTGCCAGCGGGTCGCGCTGTGCGAAGCTGGCATCGTTGGGCAAGCGGTTCATGAGTACGCGCCAGGAAGTCTGGCGGCGGAGGAGTTCGATAATTTGGCTGAGGAGGTTCTTAAATGGCGAAAGCGAAATTGACGGCGGCCGTTTCCAAGTGGGTTGAACGCAAGGGCGTGCGTGAGGAGGCCCAGACCGACAACGGCAAGGTCAGGCACACGATGTACGTTTCCAGGAAGGCTTCGCAGCTGCTCTGGCAGCGCCGGGTCGACACCGGGGTTCCGGTCTCGCGCACGGTTGAGGATCTGGTCATCAAGCACCTGGGCGTTTAATTAGGCGTCCGGCCGTCAAAACAGGCCCAAAGAGAGCGCCCAATGGCAATCGAGGTCAACGACAGGGTTCAGATCATCAAGGCGCCCCAGGACCAGCCTGGGCTGCTCAATCAGGCCGGGAAGGTCATGATGATTACCGATGAGACGAATTACTTGGTGCAGCTGGACAACGGCGAGGCGGCGAACGTAACCGCCGACCAGCTGAAGAAACTAGAGAATTAGGCATAGTTTTAATATCTTTTTTGAGTTATCCACAGGCTGGGAGATAGCGGCAAAAAAGGTATGGGCTTCGGGTCTCAAAGCCCTCGAAAGCTATGGGCTTCGGGTCTCAAGGCTATGGGCTTCGGGTCTCAAGGCTCAGACGGTAAAAGCAGGCTACAGAATAACGTTAAGAACTTAACGATAAGAATCGTTGCGACAACGATTTAAGCGAGGAAAATGGAACCGGGCGGAAAAGAGCAAGAAAGCTACCTGATCGAGGCGATCATCGCGGTCACGAAAGACCCAAAGAGCCGGCCTTTTTACCTGAAAGCCGTCCGTGTCCTAGGTGAGCATGTCGCGGCCGAGGAATTCGGGGAGCTGAAGTACCAGATGAACACCGGCGACGTCAAACATCCCGCCAAATACATGACGGCGCTGCTTAAAAGGCAGATGGACAAGCGCGGCACGGCAAAAGGCCAAGAACAACGGCGCCCGGAACCAAAAAAACTAAACACCCATTTCGAAGCAACCCAGGTCGCCCTGTTCAAGAACCTACAGCCGCTAGAGCCGAACGGCCCAACGGAAGAAAAGGCGATGGAAGTACCCTACGGCAAAGACACGATCCCGTGGGCTACGTTCGTGAGCTCGAGCTTTTTTACGCTATCGACCAACAAGGCCCCATCCGATATGGTGCAGGCAAAGTTCAGATCGATGGATGGCGAGGTCTCGGTCGTGTCGCTTATCCGCGGCCGGATCAAACCCGGCGGCAAGGAGCGGGGGATCCCAACCGCGGAGCACGGCCGGGTGCTCGCCGCGATCAAGAACATTTGGGCGCAGCAGGGCTGCCAATACGACCGGGACAGAAACGGGGCGGTGGTCTGCTTCTGCCGCGTCTCGATCCGAGAGCTGGCGCAGCTCCTGGGCCGCGGCAACTTCGGCGGCCGCGATTTGACGCAGATGGCGGACAAGGTCTTTGATCTCAAGACGCTGCCCTATTTCATGGACCTTTCCGGCCTTGGCCTCAAAGACGTTGAAGGCTACGGGTTCACCCTTCTAAGCAAGGTGGACCTGGTCGAAGGCAAAAGGCGCGGCCAACCAGAGACTATCCTTCGGGTAGATTTCTCAACGCCGCTGAGCACGCAGCTCATTAACCGGCACGCCGTCACCAAGCCCACGGAGCTTGCGCAGATACAAAGCGAGCTTGGCTTTCTCTTGAGGCTTTACCTTGAGCCGATATTGCTCGGCATGAAAAGCCCTGTTTTCTCGAAGCAGCTCAAAGACCTGATCGCGGAGCTCGCCCTGCCGCCGGCGGGCTGGCATAGGCTCAAGACCGGGCGGCGGCGGCAGTTCGAGAAGGCGATCCGTTCCATGAAGGCGCAAAAGACCGTGGACGGGCGCGATATTCTGCTCAGCATCGAGAAGGGGCTTTTCGACTGGATGCTGATGGCGCGGCTTGCCGCGGTTGTTGAGACAAGCGCGACGCAGAAGGGGGGAAAGCAATCATGAGATACGACGTCCACTACCAGGCCAACGTCCTGGCCGAGCAAGAACGCGAGAATCCCGAAGTCAGAAAAATTTTGCCGCCCGACCCGAAAGGCCCTTCTAGCCTGGATATCTTCGACCGCTATTACATGTACGTCGGAACGATCGAGGCCAAGGACTTAGACGCGCTTTTTGAGCTTTGCCAAAACGGCGGCGGCGGGATCGGCGACCCCACGATGCAAAAATTCGTCTGCCGGCGGATCATGAAGACCAGCATGAGCGTCGGGGATATCGCCGTCGAGCACGATTCTGGAAAGGTTTGGATTTGCGGCGGGATGGGCTGGAAGGCCATAAACCTGTGAGCGGCGAGTGAGCCTGACGCCGCGCTGTTTAAGCCCGCGAGAAGAGGAAGCGCTCTTAGGAGCGCTTTCTCGACGTAAGGACGCCGAGCGCCCCTTCATGCTCTACAAGCTCATGCTCGTAACGGGCCTGCGGATCGGCGAGGCACTGCGCCTTAACGCCGAGGACGCGGGCCGGGCAAAAGTCGAGATCCGCGTTAAAGGCTGGACGCGCGAGGGCGAGAAGCGTGAGCGAATGAAAACGGTTTATATGCCGAAGGCCCTGCAGGAGCACCTGACGCAGTACCTGCGGTTTAAGCGAAGGAAGGGGGAAAGCCTCGAGCCCGCGGCGCCGCTGTTTGTTTCGCGGGAGGGGACCAGGCTGAGCTCGCGCCAGGCGCAAAGAGATTTTAAGAAGTGGCTCAAAGAAGCCGGGATCGAGGGGCAGCTCACGCCGCACGCGCTGCGGCACACGGCCGCGACCAAACTTATGAAGCGCACCGGCAACGCGAAGCTCGTGCAGCGCTACCTCGGGCACTCGGACGTGGCGACGACGCTAAGGTTTTACGTGGACGTCTTCCCAGAGGACCTCGAGCGGGCGGCGGAGATGCTGAGCGGGAAGGAGCCAGTCCTGGCATGACGGAATCCTTCTACCGGCCGAGCGCAAGCAGAGGAATGTAGCTGATGCCCGAGGC
>JBBTJN010000064.1:0-1215 GCA_038059415.1 Elusimicrobiota bacterium
TAGGCCCCGCTAAGCGGCGCGGCAATCGAGCTCACGGGCGGATCGGCGTTATAGATGAACGTCGAGCCGCGTACGCTTCCGAAGCCCTCCACATTGCCCGTGGGAGCGGCATTGTCGGTGCCTGAGCTGGTGATGTAATAAGACGTTCCCGAGGTCATCGGCGTGGGCAGGTTGCCCGTGTTGATCGTCCAGGACGTCTGCCAGACCTTGATGAGGTTGGGCGGGATGAGCGTCTGGGGGCAACCAGCCCAGGCCACACCGGTCCAGCAGGAGCCGGCGCCCGACAGTCGCTTAAACTGAACCTGCACGTCGGGAACCTTGCCCAGGTTGGCGCCGCTACCGGTCTTATCGACCAGCGTGCCGGTGGTCATGGAGAGGGCGTTGATGAAGCTGTTATTGGCCGGGAAGCCCACCGCGGTTTCAGGCGCCGTGGCGTCGTAGACCACGACCGTGGTAAAGGTCACCGAGAAGTTGCCCGCCATATCGCGGGCGCGCGCTTCGATGTCGTACTTGGAGCCGTCGACATAAGGCACACCGCTCGACAACGTCCAGCTCGTCCAGTTGCTTGTATACGTCGCTGTCGTCCAAGCCACCTCGGCGGAGGCAACGCCGTCAAACGTCAGCGAGCCGGGGTTCCAGTAGTAAAACAGACCCTCGCTTTCCCGGATGCGCACGAGCACGCGTGAGATGACGTTGGGAGCGTTGATGGCCGCCGTGCCGGCAATCGTGCTCAAGCCGCCGCTGAGCAGGTCCTTGTGTCGGTCGGCCGTGGGATTGGTGATGGCCACGACCGGCGCTTCCGTGCCCGTGGCATAGGTGAAGGTGTTGGAGCTGGTGGACGGGTTAAAGGTGGACTGCTCGTTAGTGGCCTGGTCGGTGGCGCGCGAGGTGACGATATACTGGTGGTTGCCCGTCCAGGTGATGCCGGTAAACGTCCAGGCCCCCACCACGCCCTGCGCCGGGAAGAAGTTGGGGCAGGCTGCGTTAAAGGCGTTGGAGGTGTAGGCGTAGCAGTTGGGCGCAGCCGCGCTGATATCCTGGATGCTCAAGGCGATCGTGGAAACGCCCACGTTGTCCACGCTCGTTCCAGAGATCGTGGCCAGCGCGCTGTAGAAGCCGCCATGCGTGGGCACCTGGATGCCGGCGGTGGGCTCGCTGGTGTCGTAGGTCACCGTCGGGGTCTGGTTGCGCGTCCAGTTGTTGCCCGCGTAGTCG
>JBBTJN010000065.1:0-8056 GCA_038059415.1 Elusimicrobiota bacterium
GATCGTCGTGGCCGAGGGCCAGGTAGTAGGCGATGCGGTCGTCCTTCGGCCAGCGTTTACGCGCCTCCTGCAAGGTATTCATCGCATCTCGCACTCCGCCTGACTGCAGCTGGTAGTAGCCCAGTCGCAAATGCAAGGTGGGATCGTCCTTAAGGGCGGAGCTGTCCCTCAGATACCGCGCGGCCATGCGGAAATCCCCAGCGCTCTCGGCGTCGGACGCGAGCCAGGCGGCGGCGGCCGCGTCGTCGTGGCGCTTCTCCTTGAGGCGAAGGAACTCGGCGCGGGCCGCACTTTCGTCGCCGCGCGCGGCCTCAAGCTCGGCGATGTGCGCCCACAATTCATAATCGTCGGGGATCGAGGCCAGCACCTTGCGGTACTCGTCGACGGCCGCGGAGGTGTCGTGAGAAATCTCGAAGACCTGGCCGAGCGCTAGTCGCACGGGGTCGGACTCGGCCTCATCGAGCAAAATCGCACGGCGCAGCTTTTCGATCGCGGCGGGATATCGGGCCTCCTGAACATCGAACTTCGCGAGCTCGAGAAGCACCTTCGCCTCGTGTTCAGGATTTCCGGACTGGAAGCGCTCAAGCATGGCGCGCGCGCGCTTCAGGTCCTTCGGGGCGATGAGTTCGCTCAGAGCCAGGATCGAGTCGATCGAGGCGGGATCGAGCTTGAGCGCCGATTCGAACGCCGCGATTGCTTCGCCTTCCTGCCCGCGCGACCAGAAGACGCGCGCCAGGATTATCTGCGACTTGCCGTCTTTGGGCGCGAGCTCAAGACGCCGTCGCGCCCACTTCTCCGCCCGTATCCAGTCCTCCAGTTCGAGCGCGAGATCGGCCGCCTCTCCGGCGAGGAAAGCCGAGCCGGGGTCAAGAGAGATCGCCTTTTCATAGGCCGCCAGAGCCTCTACGAACGCGCCGCGCCGTTCGAGCAGGGTTCCGCGCAGATATTCATGCTGCGCACCCGCGGAAGTCCCGGAGCCCCCGGACAAGGAGGCGGCGGCCGACGATGCGAGAAGGAACGCCAGCAGCAGATTCATGGGATGTCGAGGTCCATCAGCACGGCGCCCGATCCGTCATTGTAGAACTTCGGCCTGCGCCCGACAACCTTCGCCCCGGCCTTCGCGTAGAAGGCGAGAGCGCGCACGTTCCCCGCCGAGACCTCAAACGTCACCTTCACGCAGCGCCGCGCAATCGCCGCGAGCGTCAGCGCCGACATCAGCGCGCGGCCGCAGCCGCCGCCGTCGGACGCCGCCGCGAGGTCGAGCAGGCGGCAGTCCCGTTCGACGACGCGCGCAAGGGCATAGCCCCGAACCTGGCCGCTCTCGTCAACGACGATGAACACGGAGTCGAGACGGTCGAGTTCGTGCTCAAGCTCGCGCGCCGACCACTTCGCCGTGTACGACCGGGACTGGGCAAGCGCCGCGACCGCCTCGACATCGTCGGCCTCGGCGCGCCTAACCTCGATAGCGCTCATAGTTCGCGGGCTTCAGGTAAAACGGCTTGAATGGCGGTATTTTTTTGGCGGCGAGCATGGCCCGCGCGACGGGAAGAAGATCGGCGGCGGAGGTCTCACTCAAGCTGACCTCGAGTCCGCCCAACTCGGCCGCGTCGCGAAAAGCGGGCCAGTCCTGAGGCGAGGTCCAGGACGCGTCGCCCCGGGCCTTACCCCGACGATACTCCTGAGAGTAAACCTCATCCTTCCAACCGGGAAGCGCGCCTAAAATCCGGTCCGCCTTCGATCTTCCCGCCGCGGCCGCGAGGCGGCTGATGGCAAGCGCGGGAATCCTCAAATGAAATCCGGCGGCGGCAGCGAACGACATTCCGATGCGGATGCCGGTAAATCGCCCCGGTCCCGAGGCGGCGGCGACCGCGTCCAGATCCGTCCAATCGAGCGCGGCCTTCTTCAATAAACGCTCCACGAGGGGAAGCAATGCCTCATCGTGCTTCTTGGCCGAGCGCTTGAGCTCGAAGCGACCGAGGGCGACGGACAGAACTTCGCCCGTGGCGTCCACAGCCAGAATGTTCATCCCCTGATTTTAGAACTTTGCAGCGCCCGAGCGCGCGGGCCCGTGGCCTTTATCACGACGCAACGTCCGATGGGAACGTGAGACAGCGTCACCTCCAGGCGGTCCTTGGGCCATATACCGCCGGCGGCGTCGGGCCACTCCACGATCACCGCTCCGCGAGGATCGGACAAAATCTCGTCGAGGCCGAGCTCGGAGCCGTCGCCGCGAGCCACACGATAGAGATCGAGATGGTGCAAAGTCAGGCGCCTGCCGCGGTAAACATGGGCGAGCGCGAAGGTCGGACTCGACACGCGTCCGCGATACCCCGCGCCGCGGGCGAGGCCGCGCGCGAGCGTCGTCTTGCCCGCGCCCAACTCTCCGCGCAAAAGCACGACCACTCCGGGCTTGAGCTTCCGGCCGAGGCGCATGCCGAGCACGATCGTCTCCTCCTCGCAGGTCAGCGTCAGTCGCACAGGACTTGGAACGCATGCGGCAGATAGTCCACGAGGTCGCTCGAGGTCACGGCCCAGGCGGTCAGGTCCTTCTCCGCCTCGTCGCCGGCGGCGCCGTGCAGCCAGGCGCCGAGGGCCGCCGCCTTAAAGGGCAGGTCCCCCGTGACGCGGCCGGAGGCGAGCATCTGCGCCCATAGCCCGGCGATCAGCCCGGTCAGGACATCCCCGGAGCCGCCTTTGCCGAGGCCCGGCCCACCGGTGCCGTTGGCGACCGTGCGCGCGCCCGATGAAATCAAAGTCTTACGTCCTTTCAGCAAGGCCACGCCGCCGAGGCTGCGCGCGAGCTTCTCGACGCACTTCTGACGCTGCGCCGACACCTCGCTTTTCTTCATCCCTAAAAGCCGCGCGACCTCCGCCGGGTGCGGCGTGAACACGCATGACTGCTTGCGCGCCATAAACATCCGCACGACGCCCTCTCTCTCCTGCTGCGCCAGATTATTAAGCGCATCGGCGTCCACAACGGCCGCGACCGGCACCCCCGACAGCGCCAGCAGCGTCAATCGCGCGGCGTCCGCGTGCGTCGTCATGCCGGGCCCGATGGCCATCGTCATCACGCACCGCTCCTTCGCGTACTTCTTGAGCAGGTCCACTCCTTCCGGGCGAAACACGCCGGCTGCGTTCTCCGGCAGGGCCAGCGTCATCGCCGACGGCACGACACCCGCCACCACGCCCGCGACGCCGCCCGGGACCGCGACCGTGACGAGGCCGGCGCCCGAGCGCAGGGCCGCGCGCGTCGCCAAAATCGCCGCGCCCGCCATCCCGCGCGAGCCGGCCACGACAAGCACATGCCCAAAAATGCCTTTGTGGTCGTCGGCCTCGCGCGCGACGAGAGCCTCGCGCAGTTCCGCCTTCCCCATGGCTTTAACGTTCACATCGTCTCTTGGGACAACAGCTTCTTCCAACTGGCGGGGATGTGCGTCCGCGGGTGCGGCACCAGGCTTCCCATCAAGGTCCAGCGCGGCCGCATGGGACGGTTCCTGAGAGGCATCCCCGCCTCGTCCGGGAGACGGTCCGCCTTTCTTAAATTGCAGGGCCGGCAGGAGGTCACGACGTTCGTCCACTCATTGGCGCCGTCGCGCGAGCGCGGCACGACGTGATCGAGATCAAGATCATCGCTCGGTTTGCGCTTTCCGCAGTACGCACACTTATAGCGATCACGCGCGAAAACATTGTGCCGTGTGAACGCAACCTCCCGGTGCGGAATGCGGTCGTAGCGCACGAGCCGGATCACCTCAGGCACGACGAAGCGCATCGTCGGCGACGAGACGAAGCCCGAAGGCAGTTCCACCCAATTGGAAGAAGCCGCGACCCAGGCTTCGAAATCGTAGGGCGTCAGGTCCTCGTCGAGCGCCTCGGCCATACCCCTGTAAATAAGCGTGACCGCGCGCCGCCAATCGGCGACGGCGACGGCCCGGAAGCTTCGGTTCAGCACAAGGGTCCGCCCCATATCGCGATAGGGTACCAGTAGGAAACCGTTAAATCAACGCCCCTCCAGACAATCCTTGGACGGTTGCCCATGGTACCGTGCCCTGCACCAGTCTTTGTTCCAAAGGGGAACATTAATTGATAGCGAGACTGTCGCTCAAATGGAAGAATTTGGACTATTTCAGGAAGGCCGGAACGTTGCTTAGCGTACGGAAACGGAGGTCTCATATGACACGAATGATTTTGACGGCAATGGTTCTTTTGCCCGCGGCCGCTTCGGCCTGCGAGTCGACGGCGGCTGCCTCGGGCGCCTGTGCGAGCGGCCACGGCTGCGGCCCCGTGGCCATCGCGTTAATGGCGGCGGTGGCGGCGCTGGGCGTCTGGATTTTGCGGTCGGTCGAGAAGGATGGCGCCGCCGTCAAGCGGACGGGTCAAGTGGTCGGCTGGACGCTCGCGGTCGTGGGCATGAGCGGCTTCCTCTGCGGCGCCATCAGCCATGCGCTGAAGAGCAGGTCCCGAAGTTGCCACGTGGCTTCCGACTCTTCCGAAGCCTCCGAGAGAACGCTGCCGCCCGGCCATCCTCCGCTCGGGCCTTCAGTGAAGTAGGGCGCAGGCATGACGAGGAGAGTCGACGCCTACAAGAAGACCACCCGCATCGTGCACGGCGCGGCAAAAACCCCGCGCTGGGACTACGCCCACCATGTGGTGCCGCCCCTGACCGCATCGACGACATTTCGTCTTGAATCCGTCAAGCGCGCGGCGCGCGGCTTTAATGAGTTCGGGAAATTCCGCAAGGAATTGGACGGCACGCCGGTGTACATCTACGATCGCCTCGAGGAGCCGACCCGCGGCCTCCTGGAGAGCCAGTTGGCTGCCATGGAGGGCTCCGACGCCTGCCTGACCTTCGCCTCCGGCATGGCCGCGGTTGCCGCGGCGCTCGGCTGCCTGCTCCAGTCCGGTGACGAGGTTATTGCGCACACCTTGCTGTACGGCTGCACGCATTCCCTGTTCACCAACTGGTATCCGAAACTCGGCGTCAAGGTCCGCCGCGCCGATTTTACCAACGCCCAGGCCGTGGCTGGGGCCATAAACTCCCGCACGAGGGCCCTCTACTTAGAATCACCGGTCAATCCAACCTTAGACTTGGTGGACCTGCGCTCCATTGCCGAGATCACGGCAAAGGCCAATAAGGGCCGCAAGCGGCGCATCCACTCGGTTATCGACAACACCTTCGCGACTCCCTTCGGCCAGCGTCCCATCGAGCACGGCATCGACCTCTCCCTCCACTCTCTGACCAAGAACATCGGAGGCTTCGGCACCGAGGTCGGAGGCGCCGTGTGCTGTTCCAAGGAGGTCTTCCCTTTTCTGGCGAGCTACCGCAAGGATTTCGGCGGCATACTCTCGCCCAAAGCCGCGTGGAACATCCTGACCTATGGAGTGCCCACCATTCCCCTGCGCATCAAGCGCCAACAGTACAGCGCCCTGAACATCGCCCGCTATCTGGAGAATCACCCAATGGTCGCGATGGTCCGCTATCCAGGCCTCGATTCCTTCCCTCAGCACGCCCTGGCCCTCAGACAGATGCGCGATTTCGACGGGGGATTCGCGCCCGGCAACATGATCTATTTCCGCCTCAACGAGAAGAAGATCTCCGGGGTGAAATTCGTCGATCATGTCGCGCAGAACGCCTACTGTGTGACCTTGGCCGTCAGCCTCGGTCACACCAAGACCTTAATCGAGATGCCGTCAGCCATGACCCACTCCGCCTACGCGGGCGAGGGGCCCATGCGCGAACACGGCGGCATCCGGCTCTCCATCGGGCTCGAGAGTCCCATTGACATCATCAAGGATCTTGAAGCCAGCCTCCAGGCCATCTCCCACCGTCGACGTTGACGATTCAGGATGGCCGGCCCTCCCCGCGATTTTAAGGCAGGTTCCAGAGACGGTGCCACTGCGGACGCACGAACACCTCTTTGACCGCGCGGCGCGCGATCGCCTCGAAGCGCAGGGCTCGGGCGGCGGGGATCGGTTTCACCTTGCCGATCGGCATCGCGGGCTGGAGGTACAGATGTAACGGATGCGGGGCGTGACGCACAAGCTCGACGACCTGCTTCCACTCGGCCTCGGTCGCGCGATCGCTGAGCACCACTTTGACGAATGTGCGGGGCGGGACGACACGCAGGAAGTCGCGGTGCGCGCTCCACGTCTCGCGGCCCGTCGAGGACGGTAGCTTGATGTCCATCGCGACCATGTCGCACAGCGGCGCCAGCGCCGACATATAAACCGGCAAGGTTCCGTTGGTTTCAAGGTGATTCTCAAGGCCTCTCTTATGCGCCCAGCGCATCAGCGGCATCAAAAAATGAGGATGAAGCAGCGGCTCGCCGCCCGTCCAGGAGATCGAGCGGTGCGCACGCGCGTGCGCGAACGCCTCGATCTCCGCCTTGACCCACTGCGCCGATTTAACGGACCCCGATGGTATCGGGATCGTATCGGGCTCGTCGCAGTAGTCGCAATGAAGGTTGCAGCCGCCGAGGCGCACGAAGATTTGTCGTTCGCCCAGGCGCGGACCTTCGCCCTGTAGAGAGGAGAATATCTCGACGACCCGGGCGCGGCCCTCGTCCGACAGCTTGAGCGTCTCGCTCACGCCGCAGGATCCCGGAGACCTGCCGCGCGGAAGCCCTTCGCGCGAAGCTTGCACGAGTCGCATGCGCCGCATTGTTCCGCTTTCCCCGCATAGCATGACCAGGTGAGACGCAACGGCGCCTTCACTTTTTGGGCGAGGAGAACCACGCCCTTTTTATCGAGACGCAGAAGAGGGGCGAGTATTTTCAACGGTTTGCCTTCCGCCCCGCGCTTCGTTCCCTCGGCGGCAACCTTGCCGAAGGCGTTGATGAACGGCGATCGGCAATCCGGGTAGCCGGAGTAGTCGAGAGCGTTGGCGCCGATCACGATCGCCTCCGCCCCAACCGCGTCCGCCAACGACACGGCCAACGACAAAAATATTATGTTTCGCCCGGGGACATACGTCGAGGGAATGCCGCCTTGTCCGATCTTTCTCAACGATACGTCCGGGATTTGAAGGGACGTGTTGGTTAAAGACGAGCCCTCGAGCCACGGCAACGACAACGAGACTTCGCGGATCTGGACCTTCGCGGCCCGCGCAACGGCACGGGCCGCATTTAATTCCTTGACGTGACGCTGGCCATAACGGATGGAGAGGGCCACGGGCGAGTACCCTTTCTTTTTGGACCAATAAAGAGCGGTGGTGGAATCGAGGCCGCCGGAGAGAAGAACAACGGCTATAGGTTTGCGCGTCATTTACGCTTTCTTTTCCGGGAACTTGCCTTCCAACGCTTCGCGGCAGATGCGCACGACATCCGCGCTGAAGTTTCCTTTCTCGACCATCCATGAGAAATACCCGCGATCAGCGCGAACGACTTCTCGCAGCGTCTTGCCCTTATGCTTATTCCCAAAACCAAAAGCGGCTTCCCCGTTCTTCCAAACGAACTTTCCCTCGGCATCAACGCGGCTTGGATCAATCTGATTGCACCAGGCCTCAATGCCGGAGACGTCCTTCGGGAGGTCGCCGTAGCGTTCGACCTGGGCCCAGAGAATCTCCGCGGTCGCGCGCACGTCGGCTTCCGCGCGGTGGGCGCCAGACAAGTCCTTGCCGCAGTAGAACTTATAGGCGGCGGTGAGGTCGCGACGCTCCTTGCGCGCGAAGATCGTGAAGGAGTCCACGACGCGCTTGCCAGCCTCGGGCCATTGCGCGCCAAAGCGCTTGAACTCTGCGCTCAGCAGAGGGATGTCGTATTTAGCCACATTGAAGCCGGACAGATCCGCGTCCTTGAAGGCCGCGAGTATTTTCGACGCGAGGTCGGAGAGACGCGGCTGGTCGGCGACCATCTCGTCGGTGATGTGATGGATCGCCGTGGACTCGGGAGGG
The DNA here is from genome assembly GCA_038059415.1 of Elusimicrobiota bacterium. GTDB lineage: Bacteria > Elusimicrobiota > Elusimicrobia > UBA1565 > UBA9628 > GWA2-66-18. Next base: position 7,889 of record JBBTJN010000065.1, read on the forward strand.
ATCGGCACGCCGGGATTAACGAGCGAGGAGAATATGGTCTCGGTCCCGTCGAGTTCGCGGCGCATGATGCAGATGTCGACGATGCGGTCTTCGAGGATGTTGGTGCCGGTGGCCTCCAGGTCGAAGATGCAGATGGCGCGGTCGAGCTTGATCATTTGGGCGGCTCCT
>JBBTJN010000066.1:0-28239 GCA_038059415.1 Elusimicrobiota bacterium
CAGCGCCTCGATCGCGGCGAACTGGGAGAACGCGGGGACGCAGGAGTGGTCGTTGGTCGACAGTTTCGCGATCGCGTCGATGAGCCATTGGGGACCGACGCCGTATCCCAGGCGCCAGCCCGTCATCGCCCACGTCTTGGAGAAGCCGTCAAGCAGGATCGAGCGCTCCTTCATGCCCGGGTAGGAGAGTAGAGAGAGATGCTTGCCCTCGTAGACGATGCGCGAGTAGATCTCGTCGGCGAGCAGCATAGCGTCGGGAAATTTCGCGAGCGCCTTTGCGACGCGGTCCAGCGTCTCCTGGGACATCACGCCGCCGGTCGGGTTGGCGGGCGAGTTGAGGATGACGAGTTTGGTCTTGGGAGAGAGGAGCTTCTCGAACTCCGCGGGATCGAAATCCCAGTCGAGCTCTTCGCGGATCGTCAGGGGCACCGGCTTGCCCCCGACGTAGTTGATCATGGACTCATAGATCGGGAAGCCGGGGTTGGGGTAGATGACCTCGTCGCCGGGCTCGACCAAGGCGAGGATTGTGAAGAAGATGATCGGTTTGCCGCCGGGGACGATGATCGTCTCTTCCGGGGCATACGTGACGCCGCGCGTCCTGCTCACGTATTCAGCGATGGCTTTGCGCGTGTCCGGCAGGCCGGCGGAGGGGCCGTAGTGGGTGTAGCCCGCGTCGATGGCCTTCTTGGCTGCGTCGCGGATGTTGGAGGGCGTGTCGAAATCGGGTTCTCCGATCTCAAGGTGGACGATCTTTCGTCCCTGGGCCTCAAGCGCGCGGGCGCGGGCCAGGACTTCGAAGGCGGTTTCGGTTCCGAGACGTGAAAAACTTTTGGCGAGTTTCATACGGGGATTTTATCTTTTTTCAGCCATCCGTCCTAGGATGCGGCGCTGGTCGGCGTCACTGAGGACCATGAAGCGGCCGTCAGCGCGGGCGTAAATGATGTTGTCCGGGCCACGGAGAGTGCCTTCGAGGATGACCAGGCGGCGGTGCTCGCCGATCAGATGGGTTTCAACGAGCATGGTCGAGCCCAGGGGCACGCCCTTGCGGAACTCGGCGGTCAGGCGCGCGGTCATGACGGGACGACCGGCGATCCAGGCGGCGGCGCCCAAAGCCTCATCGAGGGCGGTCAGCAGCGCCCCGCCGTGCACCAGGCCTGGGGCGCCCTCGGATAGGGCGCCGAATTTTGCCGTGGCCACCAAGGAGCCGTCGTGCCGGCGGAAATATTTAAGGACGAGGCGCCCTTCGGTGCTGGTCATGCCCGCAAAGACTCCCCGCGCGGCGGCAAACGGGAACGGCTGGACGGCCTCCCACTCGGGGAGGGGCCAGGGTGAGGCGGGGATCTCTTTCATCCCGGCATATTAGGACATTTGACGGTCGCGGGAAACTTGCTCTGGCGCCGGTGCGAGTTGTCTCAGAATTTGGTTGAATAACGGCGGTCGCCTGCGAGACCCGGAGGACGAATGATCATCGCCGCATTGCCCGAAGTTCACCCCCTTTTGAAGGATTTCCTGTCGCGCAAGGTCCATAAGCTCCTCATCGACGGCCAGCTCGCCGACGCGGCCTCGGGCAAGACATTCACGACTTTGAACCCCGCGACCGGAGAGACGCTCGCGACTGTCGCCGAAGCTGATTGCGCCGACATCGACCGCGCCGTCGCGGCCGCGCGCAAGGCCCTTGGGGGACCCTGGTCGAAAATGTCCCCCGCCGAACGCGAAAAGGTGCTTCATAGGGCCGCCGACCGGCTCGAGGCCCGCGCCGAGGCCTTCGCCCAACTCGAGACGCTCGACAACGGCAAGCCCATCCGCGAGGCGAAGAACGGCGACTTGCCTCTGGCAATCGGCCTGCTTCGTTACTTCGGCGGCTGGCCCACCAAGATTCATGGCGAGACGACGCCGGTCTCCGTGCCGTACTTCCCCGGCGCGAGTTTCCTCCACTATACGGTGCGCGAACCCGTCGGCGTGGTGGGCGCCATCATTCCGTGGAACTTCCCCCTCTTGATGGCCGTCGAGCGTCTCGCCCCCGCCCTGGCTTGCGGCAACACGATCGTGCTTAAGCCCGCCGAGCAAACTCCGCTGAGCGCTCTATGGTTGGGAGAACTTCTGCTCGAGGCGGGAGTGCCTGCCGGCGTCGTCAACGTCGTGCCGGGCTTCGGCCCTACCGCCGGCGCTGCGATCGCCGAGCACATGGGTATCGATAAGGTGACTTTTACCGGCTCGACCGAGGTCGGACGGGAGGTCGTAAAGGCCTCCGCCGGCAACATGAAGCGCATCTCCATGGAGCTTGGCGGGAAGTCGCCGAACATCGTGTTCGCCGACGCCGATCTCGAGGCCGCCGCCAAGGGCATCTTCATGGGCGTTTTCTACAACCAGGGCCAGTGCTGCTCCGCGGGCTCGCGCGTATTTATCGAGAGGCCGGCTTATGAGAAGATGGTGGCCGCTCTCGCCGACAGGGCGAAGACGGTCAAACAAGGTAATCCGTTGGATTCAAAAACGCATATGGGCCCGTTGGTGTCGGCTCAACAGCGCGACCGTGTTCTTTCCTACATCGAGTCCGGTCAAAAAGAGGGCGCCCAGCTTTTGGCCGGCGGAATGGCGGACGCGGGGCCAGGCTACTTTGTCCAGCCGACGGTGTTCGGCGGCGTTAAGGATGAGATGAAGATCGCCCGGGAGGAGATATTCGGACCGGTGGTTTGCGTCATGCCGTTCGATACCCTCGACGAGGTCATGGCGCGCGCGAACTCTTCCGATTACGGTCTCGTGGCCGCGGTGTGGACCAAGGACGTGAAGAAGGCCCACCAGGCCGCCGCGAAGCTCAAGGCGGGCACGGTTTGGATCAACTGCTACCATTTCGTGGACGCGGCCGCTCCGTGGGGCGGCGTGAAGCAAAGCGGCTACGGCCGGGAGAAGGGCCAGTACGCGCTCGAGAACTACACGTCTCTTAAATCGGTTTGGGTGGACTTGAACTAAGATGACGACCGCCGCGGCTGAAATCCTCATCTCGAGCGAAGGGGCGGTCGGCGTCGTCATGCTTAACCGTCCTCAAGCGCTGAACGCTTTGTCGAGCGCGCTCATGGATGCGGTGATCGAGGCGCTGGACGGCTTCGAGCGCGATCCTTCGATTCATGCCATGGTTCTTGCGGGCCTGCCGCGCGCGTTCGCCGCGGGCGCCGACATCGACGAGATGAAAAATATCGCCGACGCCGAAGACGCCGAAAAGCGGCTGGGCCGTCATCTGTCGCATTGGGATGAAATCGGTTCATTAAAGAAGCCGATTATCGCGGCGGTCTCGGGCTTCGCGTTAGGCGGCGGGTGCGAGCTCGCGTTGGCGTGCGACCTGATCGTCGCCTCCGAGACGGCGGTGTTCGCTCAGCCTGAGGTTTTGATCGGCGTCATGGCGGGCGCGGGCGGTACGCAGCGATTAACCAAGGCCGTCGGCAAGGCTTTATCGATGGAGATGAACCTGACCGGGCGACGGCTTAGCGCCCGTGAAGCGTTGTCCTTCGGTTTAGTGAACAAGGTCGTTCCGGTGGAGTCGTGCCTGTCCGAAGCCAAGAAGTTGGCTCAGATCATCGCCGCTCAACCGCCGCTCGCCGTTCAAGCGGCGAAGGCTTCGGTCCGGATCGCTGTTGATGCAATGTTGTCGGAGGGTCTGGTCTTCGAGCGCCGTTCGTTTTTCCGCTTGTTTGATACTCAAGACCAGAAAGAAGGCATGAAGGCCTTCGCCGAAAAACGAAAACCCGTTTGGACCGGAAAATAAAATGACGACACAGACCGCCGCCCAAGAGCTTCTTGTCGACGTGAAAGACGGCGTTCTCACCATCACCCTGAACCGTCCAGAGGTGCTCAACGCCCTCACCATGGGCATGCTGCGCGGCATCACCGACGCGCTCAAGGATGCGTCCACGGACAAAGCCGTCAGGGCCGTCATCATCACGGCCTCGGGCCGAGCCTTCTGCGCCGGAGCCGATTTGGGTGAGCTCAAAAAACGGCAAAGCGTGAAATCCTTCTCGCTCGGCGACGAACTTCGGAACCATTTTAATCCGTTGGTCGCTCAGATTCGCAAACTCGAGAAGCCGATCATCGGCGCGATCAACGGCCTGGCGGCGGGCGCGGGCGCCAGCATCATTCTGGCGACGGACCTGAAGGTCTGCGCTGAGAAGGCGACGTTTCTCAACGCCTTTGTTCGCGTTGGACTCGTTCCCGATTCCGGCATGACCCATTGCCTTCCCCGCTTCGTCGGCTATTCCAAGGCTTTGGAGCACATGTGGCTCGCGAAGCCCGTCACGGCGGAGCAGGCGCTCGCCTGCGGCCTCGTCAACAAGGTCGTCCCCGCGGAGTTCGTGCCGGACGAAGCCCGGGCGATGGCCGCCGAGCTCGTGAAGATGCCGCCGTTGGCGTTGGCCTTGACGAAGCGCGCCGTCAATCGCTCGCTGGAGACGCCTTCCCTGGAGGAGCAGATGGAGTATGAGGCCCAGCTTCAGGAAATACTGGGAAAGACCAAAGATCATGCCGAGGGCGTGACCTCATTCCTTGAGAAGCGTCCGCCGCAATTCAGAGGAGAATAGCTATGACCCTTGAACCCAATCGTGTCCGTGAAGAGAAGCTTCTCGCCAAGATCGCCAAGGGCCAGAAGATCACCGAGCTCCAGGAGATGAGCGACGAGTACCGCGAGCACCTCACCAATCTGATGTCCATGCAAGCCGATTCCGAGCTCGCCGGCGCCTTCGGCTACGTGCCCTGGATACAGAAGTCTCCCGACATCAAGGAGACCCTCCAGGTCGCGCAGATCGTCAAGGACGAGGTCCGGCACGCGCGCGTCATGTATCGCCTGCTCGAGGGGATGGGCGTGGACGTGAACGCCTACTACAAAAGCCACAACTTCAACCTGCGCGTGGACGCAGACGACCTCGGAACCATGCGCGCCGCCGACGACAAGCGTGTCAACATCTTCTACTACCCTATCGACACGTGGTACGATTTCATCATGTTCAACTTCTGCATGGACCGCGGCGCGGGCCACCAGCTCGAGGACTCCCTCGACTGCTCGTACAAGCCATGGTGCGATGGCATGGAAGGCATCTTCAAGGAAGAGGAGATGCACATGGCGCACGGCGACCAGTGGGCGAAGAAGCTCTCCGCGGACTTGAAGACGCATGATGATTTGCAGAAGGCCTTTGACAAGTGGTACCCGCGGACGATGAACATCTTCGGCCGCGCCAACTCGCCGAAGAACGCGCTCTACCGGAAGTATGGGCTCAAGAAGCGCGACAACGACGAGGTCCGCCAGGCTTTCGCCGCCGACATCAAGGAGCAGGCCGCGAAGTGCGGCCTGATGGTCCCCGCGTGGACGCCGGTTGCGGCCAAGATGTCCGAAGAATCGTTTATCCCCGGCTAGGGGTGGGCCGTCTGCTCAGCGAGGTCGGCGAGCGCGCATTGAAGAGGCCCTGGCTGCTTGTGCCGCCTTTGCTGGGGCTGTTTGGCCAGAAGGTGTTGTCTCTTCTGTCTCCGGGAGCCCAGGAGCTGAAGACCCTGCTCACCGCTTTGATGACCGTGGCGGTGACGACGCTGTTCGCCGAACTGTGGCTCGGCGACGGCAAGAGCGTGCATCCTGGCCGTCTCGTTGAGACCGGGACGTTGTTCATTCTCCCCTATCCGTTGCTGCTCGTGTTCGGCGCCATGACCTCCCCCTTCGTCTACTGGATGCTGCGCGCGGATATGCCCGAGCCCATCTTTAACGGAGCGCTTTACCTCGTACTCGCCGCGGGCAAGCTCGAGGCCTTCGCCTTGGGCGCTTTGTCCGCGATCTCCGCCGCCCGTCGGCGCGAGGCTACGGGCGCGTTCGGAGCGTTGCTGCTCGGCGCGCGCGTGTTGTGGGCGAACCTCGGCTTCTTCTTCCTGGCGTTCGCCGGGGTATGGGTGATGCAGGAGGCATGCGTGTTCCTCGCTCGCTCCTTCGCCTTGGGCCTGCTCGCGGGCTTTTTTACGACCTCGATTCCGCTGCTGGGCGCCGTCGCGTTGCCCATCGAGGCCTGGCGCTGCGCGCGCCTCAAGGCGGCGCTTTGACGCGATGATTGAGCGCGTGGCGGTCGTCGGGGCGGGTACGATGGGCGCGGGGATCGCCCAACTGTGCGCTCAATCGGGCTTTCCCGTGAAGGTGTACGATTCGATGCCGGCGGCACTTTCCGCCCTGCCGGGGCGTCTTAGGAAGTCCTTCGACACGGCGGTGCTCAAGGGCAAGCTCACGACCCAGCAGGCGGAGAGGGCCTTCTTCTCGGTCTGCGCCGTGGCGAATCTCGACGACCTCGCCGGGGCGGACCTCGTGATCGAGGCCGCGCCCGAGATTCTCACGCTGAAGCAGGATCTCTTCGAGAAGCTGTCCGCGATCTGCCCCGACGCCCTCCTCGCTACGAACACCTCATCCTTGTCGGTCGCGGACATCATGAAAAAGGCCTTATCGCCGGAGCGCTCTCTCGGCGTCCATTTTTTCAACCCCCCCGTCGTAATGAAGCTCGTGGAAATGATCCGCACCGAGGCCACCTCGCCGGAAGTGTTCCAGGTGGTCTGGGAGTTCCTGCTGATGGGGCTGAGGCGGACGCCGGTTGATGTCAAAGACGTGCCCGGATTTATCGTCAATCGCGTGATGCGGCCCTACTACGTGACGGCACAGCGTATGGTTAGTTCACAGACGAGCTGCGCCGCCATTGATGAGAGCTGCCGGAGCATCGGCGGCGTGCCCATGGGGCCGTTTGAATTGATGGATTTAATCGGTCTGGACACAAACCTGGCCATTACGAAGGCCATCTATGAGGCGCTGGGAAGGCCGGAGCGGTTTGCGCCTCCGGCGCTGCAACGGAAACTTGTCGACGTCGGGATGCTCGGGCGGAAATCTGGAAAGGGATTTTATCTCTATCAAGACGGAAAAAAGACGGGTGAAAATCCCGCGGCGGCGTCGGCTTTATCCAAGGGAACGGATTTTTCGAAAATAGATATCTGGGGGAACCTTGCCGGCGCCATCACATTAGAAGCAGAACGGCTTGTGTCCGAGGGCACGGCTGGAGCTCACGATATTGATACTGCCGTGAAGCTTGCCATGAATTTTCCAAAAGGGCCTTTTGAATGGCGCAAAGAAAGCGCAGCGGCGCAGCCGCCGCAATAAGCTTCTCAGCGCCGGAAATCTTTGATGCGGTGGACGCAGGCATGCGGTTGGACCGACATGCCCGAGTGTTTGGTCTCGAGCAGGAAATGGCGCCCCTTGGGGAAGCGCTCGACGAACAGGTTCGCATGCGCGGGTTCATTTTCGAATGAGCCGACGACGGTTCCCATTTCCCCCAGATTGCGCAGCGCTTCATTCTTGAAGGCGAAGTCGGGCGTGTCAAAGCGCGGCTTGAGCACGAGGACGGCGTTCTTGCCATCGGGATCCGGGAAGCCGTGGCGCAGCAGCGACGCCTGCGTGCCTTCCCTCATGCCCTCATCGCGTCCGGTCATATAGAAAGATATGCCTCCCCGCTTGATCACCGCGGCCGCGTACTCGGGGCCGCCGGGGATGATGGAGTCCTCGAGCAGGTACGGATTCTTAAAGAAGCGCGCGAACCAGAAGGAGCGCAGGTCCAGCGCGAGCTTATCCTCGAGGCCGTGGTCCTTGGCGGTGTCGGCGATCGAGTAGCGCAGCTTCTCGCGCGCGATCCCTCGCAGGATGCCGGCGGAGCGGGCGTCCTGCGTCTCGATCATGGCCGCGAATTCGGCCATGATCCTCAGGTGACGGTCGGCCGTCGAGAACAGAGTGTCATCAAGGTCGAAGACGACGATCGCCCCGGGGTGGGCCGCGACGTCGTCGAGGAGCGCGTCGAGGAGAGTCTTCTGCGAACTCACGCCTTTAAGACGACCTTGGTGTTCTTGGGTGTCGCGTTCCAGAGAGTGGTCATCAGGAGCGCGCCGATCAGGGAGAAGGGCATGATCATGTATGTCCAGATGCCCCAGCCGTGTTTGTCGAGGACCCCGCCGAGGAAGATGCCGGTGAGGCCCGAGGCCACATACTGGACGCCGTCGAGCAGTCCCGTGACGGTCGCCGCCGCCTTCGTGCCGCCGAAGTCCATGGACGCGGTGCCCGAGAGCATGCCATGCACGCCGAATATCCACATGCATGAGAAGCCGATCAGGAAGGCCGCGAGCGCGGGGTCCTTCGTCTGGCCGAGCGCGAACAGAGAGGCGATCTGCCCCAGGTAGAAGATGAACGCCACCGGCGGACGGCGGCTCTGAAAGACCCTGTCGGAGAGGTAGCCGCAGAGCAGGCCGCCGCAGATGCCGCCGATCGTGATGCCGGCGGTGGCCAGGGTGAACAGCCCCATGCCGTGCTTGACCGCGTGCACTTCCTTGAGGAACGGCACGAACCACAGCAGGAGGCCCTGGCGCACGAAGCCGGTGCAGAACTCCGCGGCGGTGAGAGTCAGAATGACCTTATTTTTGAAGACATGCGTGACCAGGTACGCCAGGTCGATCGGCTTGTCCTTGTCCGCGTGCCGGCTCGTAGCGTCGCCGGTGTCGAAGTCTTCGTGTCCCGAGTGCTTCGGGGTGTCGGCGACCATGAAGTAGTCCACGACGAACATCGTCGCCACGGCGGCGGAGGGTATTAGAAAGACCATATACCAGCTCATATAAGACAGGATCCAGCCGCCCACGGTCATCGCCAGGAAGTAGCCGGAGCTGATCATAACGCCGAAGATGCCGCCGAACACGCCGCGCTCGCGAACATGAAACCAGGTCGAGTTGACTTTGACGACCGATAGCGCGCCGAAGGATTGGAAGTACTGGTTGACGGCGTAGAGCAGCGACATGCCGACGACGATCTTGGTCTGCCAGCCGTTGAGGAACAGGAGCCCGATGATGAGGTTCATGACCGCCGTGCCCGCGGCGGCGATGAGAATCGCACGCCGCCCACCGAAGCGGTCGGTGAGCGGGCCGTTGAACATGACGGCGAGCGCGTAGGTCCAGAAGCCGGCCGTCGCGATCGTCCCGAACTGAGCCTTGCTCAGCGCGAAGCGCGTCATGATTTCGGTCGACGCGACATTGAGGTTGTATCGGCCCATGTAGAAGGTCGCGTATGTCAGGCCGAGCGGAAACCAGTTCAGGAATCGGCGGCGTCGGTATTGGGCCGAATGGTTGGGTGCGGCGCCGACGGTCATCGAGGTGGAAGAACTCATAGCGAGATTATATCCGCTTAACGACGGGGTTTGGAATAGGTCTTTTGCACCTCAAGGGGGGCCGTATACGGCGAGTCCCAGAGGTGGGCATGAATCTTTGCCGTGCGCGCGGCAAGCGCCTCGTCCTTGATCACGATTTCGAGGTTGCGGGAGCTGTCGAGATAACCCCCCGCCCAGTTGCTCGTGCCGATCCAGGCGACCGTGCCGTCGGCGACCATGTATTTCGAGTGGGCGGTGCGGGCGAACGGGATGTAGCCTTGCTTGGCTGCGGGCACGGTGATGATCCGGATCTCGATGCCGGGGATCAGAGAGAGGCTCTTGAGGTGGACAATGGACTGTTCGTCGGTGTTCCAGTGGGAGACGAGAAGCTTGACCTTCACGCCGCGCACGGCCGCATCGCGCAGGGCGTTGTCGATGGGAGGATAGTAATGTTTGGGCCGGCCATAGGTGGTCGGATTGTAATCGAGAAGCTGAATGGCGATCGCCGTCTTGGCCTCGCCGATGAGCGTGACCAGCTCCGACTGAGAGTCCCCCACTCCGCTTGGGTTTCTCCGCCAGGGGCTGGCGACGAGGTAGGCGCGTCCGGTTCGGTCCGCGTCGGGGCTCTTCGCATCCAAGGGCGCTGCGCTCGTATTCGCCGTGTCCGTCGCTTCCCAATCGTGATCGAATACGCGCTGGACGTTCTTGACGATGGGCGCGTCGCTGATCCTCAAGCCGAGCTCGTGAATGTGCTTGAGCGCGCGCCAGTCGAAGTTCTGGCTGCCGACATACGCCTGCGTCGAGTCCACGATGAAGAACTTGGCGTGGATGATGCCGTCGCCGTTGACCTTGGACCAATCCAGCATGCGCAGGTCGAGGTGGGGGATGGACTTCAGGCGTGCGATGCCGTCCAGGGAATTTTTCTCAAACTTCTTCTCGAGGATGACCCGGATACGCACTCCGCGTTTGGAGGCGCGTTCGAGCGCTTGAAGGGACTGCTCGAGCGGCTCGCCGGCCGACGGAGTCACGTAGAATTGCTCGATATCGATCGTTTTTGTCGCGGAGTCGAACATCGCGGGCCAGACGTCCTGAGCCAGGCGAAGGTCGGGTTCCTCCAGCGAGGTTTCGACCGGATAGGAGTAGACCATTTCGAATCCGGGAACTTCGAAGGCTGCTCGTGCGGGTGGCGCCAACAACAGCGACAAAGCGACGAGCCTGATCATGTGTTCTCCGGAATGATGGCGAGGCCCTTCACCGCGCGTTCCGTCCGAAGTATTGGAGCATCGCCCGCCCGACGGACCTTGTCACCTCGGCTTCGGCCACGTTGGACCCAAGCAGCTTCGCCATGGAGGTCATGATCTCGCTCTCGAGCTTGCATGGGTGGATGAGCTTGAACGGAGCCAGGCTGTTATTGATGTTCAGCGCAAAGCCGTGGTACGCGACGCCGCGCCGCACCGCGATGCCCATCGAGGCCAGCTTCTTTCGCCCGACCCAAAGCCCGGTGAAGCCTTTGAGCGTGGCCGCTTTGACGCCGAAGGGCGCTATCGCCTCGATGAGCACGGATTCAAGGGCGGCTAGATACGACCGCGGCTTGAGGCCGAGGCCGGGCAGGTGGAAGATGGGGTAGCCGACGAGTTGGCCGGGGCCATGCCAGGTGAGATCCCCGCCGCGCTCGATCTTGTGGATCGGGTAGGGCAGGGCGTTGGGTACGGGCTGCTTGGAAGATCGCCCGATCGTGTAGACGGAGTCGTGCTGGCACAGGACGACGGTGTCGGGAATTTCCCCCTCGATGCGTTCGAAGACGAGCTTGCGCTGGAGCTTCCAGACCTCCGCGTATTCCATGAGGCCCAAATCACGGACGAGCATCGCCTAGAAGACCGGGGCTTCGCGCGTGACCCGCAGCATGTGCACGGGATGGCCGAGCGCGACCTCGCACGCCTCCGCGAAGGTCTCGGCCAAGGTCGGATGAGGATGGATGGTCTGCGCCACCTGCTCGAGGGTGACGCCGACCGAGACCGCGAGACATGCCTCGCCAATGAGGTCGGAGGCGTTCGTTCCAACAAAGCCCGCACCCAAAATACGATGGGTGGTTCTGTCGGCGACGACTTTGCAGAAGCCGTCGGTCTCTCCAACGGCCATCGCGCGGCCGGAGGCCGCAAACGGAAATTTCCCGGAGACCGTGGTCAGTCCCGCGGCCTTGGCCTCGCAATCCGTCATGCCGACCCAGGAAATCTCCGGGTCGGTGAACACGGCCCAGGGGATATGTCCGCGAGGTTCGAGCGCTCCGCCGGTGATCGACTGCGCGGCGAGGATGCCCTCGCGGCTGGCCTTGTGGGCCAGATAGGGCTGGCCTACGACGTCGCCGATCGCGTAGATGTTGTCTACGGAGGTGAGCATCTCCGTGTCCACCGCGATATGGCCGCGTCCGTCGACCTCGACGCCGATTTTATCGAGGCCGAGCCCCTCGGAGCGCGGTACGCGGCCGACGGCCATCAAGACCTTGTCGCAGGGAATCTTCTTTTCGCCTTCCGGGGTCTCGGCGATGACTTCGAGGCGCCTGCCCTTCTTCGACCAGGATTTCGCCTTGGACAGGAGCATAACCTCTACGCCGAGCTTGGAGAGATTTCGTGAGACCGGGTAAACCATGTCCTTCTCAATGACCGGCAACAATGAACCGGTAAACTCGACGACCGTGACCTTCGTGCCGAGTTTCGCGAAGAACGTGCCGATCTCGAGGCCGATCACGCCGCCGCCCACGACTACGAGGGACCCGGGAGGGGTCTTCAGGTCGAGGGCTTCCTTTGAGCCCATGATGTCCTTGCCGTCGATCTCGAAACCGGGGATAGTCGCGATGTCGGAGCCGGTCGCGATGATCGCGTTCTTGAATTCGACGCTTACGGTTGCGCCGTCCGCCGTCGTGACGAGGGCTGCGTGGGTCGTCGTCAATCGCGCCGAACCAGCGATGTGCTCGACTTTGTTGCCCTTGATCAGGACGCCGATGTTTTTGATGAAGCCGCCGATCATGCGATCCTTCCAGGCGACGACCTTGGTCCAGTCGAGATGATGCTTGGGATCATCGAAGCCGGCGTCCTTTGACTTCTTGGACTTGTGGGCGTGGCCCGCCGCGGCGATCAACGCCTTCGACGGGATGCAGCCGTAGTTGAGGCACTCGCCGCCGAGCTTGTCGCGGTCAACGAGAAGAACCTTCTTGCCGAGCTGGCCGGCTTTGATGGCGGCCACGTAGCCGCCTGGTCCGCCGCCGATGATGAGAACGTCGGTCATGATCGCCATGTTCGCCTCGTTAGAGAAGGGTTTGGGGATTTTCGAGATGCATGATGATCGTGTTCATGAAGCTCGCCGCGTCGGCGCCGTCGACGATGCGGTGGTCGAAGGAGAGCACCAGGTTCATCATGTCCCGAGCAACGATCATGCCCTCGCGCACGACGGGGCGCTGGGACATCTTCAGGAGGCCGAGGATGGCGACCTCGGGGTGATTGACGATCGGTGTAGCGAACAGGCCGCCGATCGGACCGATGTTGGTGATGGTGACTGAGCCGTCCTGGAGGGCGGCGACCTCGATCGTCTTGGCGCGCACTTTCTGAGCGAGCGTCGAGATCTCGTAGGCAAGCGTCCAGATGTCTTTATCCTGCGCGTTCTTGATGTTGGGCACGACTAAACCCTGCGGCGCGGCGACGGCGATGCCTATATTGTGGCGGCGTTTAACGACGATCTCGCCGACCGCTTCATCCAAAGACGAGTTGAACATCGGGAATGCAGATAACGCTTTGGAGAGGGCTCGGGCGATGAACGGCAAGAATGTCAGCTTGACGCCTTTTTTAGCGGCCTCGGGCTTCAATTCCTCGCGTAACGCAAGAACGGCGGTCATTTCGCATTCATCGAAATGCGTCACGTGCGCGACCGTGCGTTTGGACTGTTGCATCTTCTCCGCAATCTTTCGGCGTATGCCCGCAAACGGAACAGTCGTGTCCCCGTTTTGCCGCATGATCGACACCGGCGGGTATCCGGAAGACGTTATGGATGCGAGCGCGAGCGCCGGACTTTCCGTTCGCGTCGAAGGCGCAACCGCGCGAACATCCATTTCGCAGATGCGGCCCCCGGGCCCGGTTCCGGTCATGCTTGACAGGTCCACGCCTAACGTCGTGGCTAGGGATTTGACGGCGGACGTCGCGTTCGCTCCGACCTTGAACGACTTGAGATCCGATGCGAGAACGCGGCCCTGCGGGCCGGTGCCCTGGATCCGGCCGATGTCGATGCCTTGGTCTTTCGCCATTTTGCGCAGCATGGGCGTGGCGAGAACTTCGTCGGCGAGACGGGCCGGTCGCGTGGCGGCCGGCGCCGTCGCGGCTTCATGAGCTGGAACGGCGACGCAAAGGGAGCTCGGGAAAGAAATTTCCTTAACATCGGAGTAGGTCACCAGCGGACTGTGGACCGCCACCTTTTGGCCGGGTTGAGCGTGGAGCTTCGCTATTTTGCCGGATTTGGGAGACGGAATTTCGACCTCCGCCTTGTCGGTGAGCACGGTCGCGATGGGCTGGTTCTCCTCGACGGTGTCCCCGATCTTCACGAACCACTTGACGATTTCCCCCTCAACGAGGCCTTCGCCGATGTCGGGCAGATTGAATTCGAAGTTCATGGTTCCTCTAGAAGTTTAAAGTTTTTCGCGCGGCCATCACGACGCGGTCGGCATCCGGAATGTAGTATTGCTCCAATCTAAAAAGAGGCATGCGGATGTCCCAGCCGCCGACTCGCGCGACGGGCGCCAACAGGCGGAGCAATCCTCGCTCCGCGATTAATGCGGACAACTCGGCGGCCCAGGAGCCGGAGTTCGGCGCTTCGTGGGCGATGACGCAACGGCCGGTCTTGCCGACGGAGGCCAGCACGGCATCGAGGTCGAGAGGCGCCAGGGTGCGCATGTCGAGTATCTCGACTGAGGCCCCATCCTCCTTCTCAAGGAGCTCGGCGGCCCGTTGACAAGTCACGGTCATGGCACCCCAGGTCAGCAAGGTGATGTCCGCCCCCTCTTTGACCACGCGCGCCCTGCCGATCTCGACGATATAGTAGCCCGCGGGCACCTCACCCTTGGCGGAGCGGTACAGGAGCTTCGGTTCAAAGAATACGACCGGGTCGGGTGATTCGATCGCCGCGAGCAGGAGGCCCTTCGCGTCGTGCGGCGTCGAGGGGATTACGACCGTGATGCCGGGCGTGTGGCAGAAATACGCCTCTGGGCTTTCCGAATGATGCTCCGGGGCGCGGATCAGGCCGCCGTGCGGGGCGCGCAGGACTAGGGGCACGGACATCCTGCCGCGCGAGCGCGAGCGGATGCGGCCGAGATGGCAGACCACCTGGTCGAACACCGACGGCATGAAGCCGTCGAACTGGATTTCGGCGACCGGGCGCATGCCCGTGATCGCGAGGCCGATGGACGAGCCCATGATGCCGATCTCGGCGAGCGGGGTATCGACGACGCGATCGCCCCCGTATTTCTTCCAAAGCCCTTCGGTGGCGCGGAACACGCCGCCGTTGCGTCCGACGTCCTCGCCCAGGATCATGACGCGCTTGTCCTTAGCCATGGCCAGGTCGAGCGCTTCGTTGACGGCCTGCACGAGGTTGAGCGTTCGCGTCGCGGCCGGCTTGGCGGCCGTTTTCACGGGAACCTCCCTTCCGTCGGAGGCAGTTCCATGAGAATATTCGCGCCCCCCTTAAACTTGAGAAGTTCCTCGAGCTCCGTACGCTGCTCGATCAAATGTCTCGGCGCCGTGCCGTAGTTGTTGGCAAACATGCTGAGAGGATTTAGCGCCGGGAAATCCTCGTAAGCCGTTACTTCCTGATTGATCCAAGCGTCCGTGGCGGTCTTCAGCGCGCCCTCCGCCTCGTCGTTCCAAAGTTTTTTTGCCGTTAGGAATTTTTTAAAGCGCGAGATCGGGTCGCGCTTCTTCCACATCGCAACTTCCCCGTCGTCGCGGTAGCGCGTCGAGTCGTCGGCGGTCGTGTGATGGCCCATGCGGTAGGTCTCGCATTCGATCAGGGTCGCGCCCCCTCCTTTTCGGGCTCGCGCGACGGCTTCGACGGTCGCGGCGTAGACGGCCAGCGCGTCGTTGCCGTCCACTTGGAGGCCGTGCACGCCGTAGCCCCACGCCTTTTGAGCCAAGGTCTGCGATGCGGCCTGGCGCTTGCGAGGCGCGGAGATCGCCCAGCCGTTGTTTTCGATGATACAGATCAAGGGAAGCTTGAACTGGCCGGCGAAGGTCAGCGCCTCATGGAGGTCGCCCTTCGAGGAGGTTCCGTCGCCGCAGTAGGTGAGGGCCACGCCGCTGCGGCCCTTGAGCTTCTGGCCCCAGGCGAGGCCCGCGACCTGGGTCAAGTGCGTACCGACCGGGATCGAGAATATCATGTCGCAGTTTCCATCAGGAAACTGCGTGCCGCGGTCGTCGCCGGCCCAATACAGCAAACCGTATCGCATCTGCATGCCGCGCGCGAAATAAACACCACCCCCGCGATAGGTGGGGACCACCCAGTCAGAAGGGAGCAGCGCCAAGGGCGGAATGCATTGAGTCGCTTCTTGGCCGGTGATCATGGGATACGTTCCAAGACGACCGGAGCGCTGGAGCAAAATCGCGCGTTCATCAAAGGCGCGGATCTGAAACATGAGCCGGTACATCTCGAGCAAAAGCTTATCCGTAACTTTCGGCATAAGCGTTTTGTCAACGGCGCCGTCGATATTGAGGATCTCAAGACGGCTAATATCGAGGGAGGCTACGGCCTTAAGAGGCATGAGAAGGCTCCAGGCGCCCCTTTAGAAACAGCTCGGCGGCGCGGTACGAGGACCGCACGAAAGGGCCGGAGGCTACGCGGAGAAAGCCGTGCTCCTTTGCTTTCTCCGCGTATTTCTTGAATTCGTCTGGATGTATGAATTCTTCCACCATGACGTGGTGACGCGACCCAGAGGGCCGCAAATATTGCCCCAGCGTCAATATGTCGACCCCCGCCGCGCGAATGTCCTTGAACGCGCGGATGAGTTCCCCTTCCGTTTCACCCAAACCGAGCATGAGAGACGTTTTTGTCGGCGATTGCGGCCGATAGCGCTTGGCATGCGCCAGGACATCCAGGGATTGCCGATATCCAGCCTTCGCGTCGCGTACCGTTGATGTTAACCGCGCCACGCATTCAACGTTGTGGGCGACGACATCCGGACCGGCGTCGAGAACCGTTTCCAGGAGCCGTTGATTGCCGCGGAAATCCTGGAGCAGAATCTCCAGCTTCATATCGGGGCAAACAGATTTGACCTCGCGGATGCACGCCGCCAGGTGAGAGGCGCCCTGGTCCGGCATATCATCGCGACAAACCGTCGTCAGCACGGCATACTCCACGGCCATTTCATTTAACGTCAACGCTAATTTGGTCGGCTCATCAGGGTCGGGCGCCGGAGGCTTCACGGCGGTGCCGACGGAGCAGAATCGGCAGCCCCGGGTACAGACGTCGCCCATGACCATAAATGTCGCCGTCCCTCCTCCCCAGCACTCGGCCAGGTTGGGGCAGCGCGCTTCTTCGCAGACGGTGGAAAGTCCTCGCGAACGGGATGCTTCTTTGAGACGCGCGACGACCTTCCCGGATGGGAGTTTGACCTTCAGCCAGGGCGGAAGGCCGCGGCGCGCCGCTGTTTGGGGCATTCTCATCTCGTGCCCTGATCGGCGAGCCAACGTTCGGCTTCGAGCGCGGCCTTGCAACCAGCGCCGGCGGCGGTGACGGCTTGGCGGTAGCGGTGGTCCATGACGTCGCCCGCGGCGAACACGCCCTCCACCGAGGTGCGCGTGCGATCGTCGGCGACGATGTAGCCGTTCTCGTCCATCTTAAGCTGACCACCGAGGAACGAGGTGTTTGGTCGGTGGCCGATGGCCAGGAACACGCCGTCCGCCTTGAGTTCGGCGACCGCGTTCGTTTTGAGGTTTCTGAGCTTTACGCCGGCCACGTGATCGCTGCCGAGGACCTCGTCGATCGCGCTGTCCCAGATGAAGGAGATCCTGGGGTTCTTTCGTGCGCGCTCCGCCATGATCTTGGAGGCGCGCAGGCTGTCGCGGCGGTGGACCACGACGACCTTGGAGGCGAACTTGGTGAGGAAATTGGCCTCCTCCATGGCGGTGTCGCCGCCGCCGACGACGACGACCTCCTTGTTCTTGAAGAAGAAGCCGTCGCAGGTCGCGCAGGCGGACACGCCGTGGCCCATCAGGCGCTTCTCGCTCTCGATGCCAAGCCATTTCGCGTTGGCGCCGGTGGCGATGATCAGGGCCTGGGCCGTGGCGGCCTTGCCCTCGGTTGTCTCGACGTGGAAGGGGAGGCGGGAGAGGTTCGTCTTGAGGACATATTCGTTGATAATCTTGACGCCCAGGCGCTCGACCTGCTTCTGCATGCGCTCCATGAGCTCAGGGCCCTGAATGGGCTCCGGGAAGCCGGGGAAGTTTTCGACCTCCGAGGTGATCATGAGTTGTCCGCCCATGGAAACACCTCCGAACACAAGGGGGTCCATGTTCGCACGGGCGGCATAGATGGCGGCGGTATACGCGGCCGCGCCCGAGCCGATGATGACGATTTTCCTTGAGTCTGCCATGGGGCGATTATAACATTTCGCCTCCCCGCGTCCCTCCTTGCTAGACTATCCCCCGATGGCCGACATGATTTGGCTCCATGGCGTCGCATGCCGCTCCCGCATCGGGGTGCCGTCCGCCGAGCGCGCGCGCCGCCAAAAGCTCTTGGTGGACGCGGGCCTGGAGGTTGACGTCCGCCCCGCCTCCGCACGCGATGATTTCCGTTGGGCCGTGGACTACTGGGCCGTCGAGAAACTCATCCGTGCCGAGTCTGAAGTGGGGGAACGCCGTTTGATCGAAACCCTGGCTGAGCGCCTGGCGGCGGCGATCTTGCGGACCCAGCCGCTCGTGGCCGCCGCGACGATCCGCGTGCGCAAGACGCCCGCCGCGATGGCGAAGACCCGTGAAGTCGTCGTCGAGATCCGGAGGACCAGATGATCATACGCAAACTTTACCGTTTCGAGGCGTCGCACATCGTGCGCAACTGCTCCTCCGACCGCTGCAAGTTCTCCGTGCACGGGCACAGCTTCCGCTGCGAGATCCTGCTCACCGCCGACCGGCTTGACCGCGGACAGATGGTCTACGACTTCGGCCTGCTCAAGGGCAGCGTGAAGGCTTTCCTCGACGGCTTCGATCATGCCTCGCTGTTCTGGGCCAGGGAAGCGCCGGCCTACCTCAAGGCGATGAAGGAGAACTCCAAGCGCTGGGTTTCGCTGCCCGTTTCTCCGACGGCCGAACAGCTCACGCGCGTGATCTTCATCTCCGTCCAGGCGCTGCTCGACAACACGATGAAGGTGAACGGCGACGACACCGCGAGGGTCCACTCCGTCATCTTGCACGAGACCGAGACCGGCTACGCGCAATGCTTTCGCCAGGACGCCTACGACGCGTCGCTGGGCGAGATCGGTCTCAGGGACATCGTGTTCTCCGCCCAGGTGAAAGCCGAGTGGCCCGACCCGAAGATGTGGGACAAACTCCTGAAAGGCGTGAAGTTTAAAAACCCGAAGATCGCGACGCAGATTGACGTGGGTTTTGCCGGGAAGCCTCAGTCCTCCGCGCGCTGACTCTTCTCTTAGGCGATAAGACGGCCGCCGTCCACGGTGAGCTCGGCGCCAGTGCTGTAATCGGCGGACTCGGCGAGATACAGGCAGGCGCGCGCGACCGCCTCGGGCGTTCCCAGGCGCTTGAGCAAAGTCGCCTGCGCGATCGTCCGCTTCGCCCTTTCGCCCATGGACGCGGGCGCTAGAACTGGTCCCGGCAGGATCGCGTTGACGCGGATATCGGGAGCGAGCGATTTGGCGAGCAGCACGTTGACGCAGAGCAAGGCCGCTTTCGACGCGCAGTAGGGGCCAAAATCGGCGTAGGGCCTGCGCCCTGCCCAATCCGCGATGTTGATAATCGAGCCCTCGCCGGAGCGCTTGAGCCACGGGGCGCAGGCCCGTGCCAGGAAGTACGGCGCGCGCGCGTTGGCGGCCATGTGTCGGTCCCAGTCCTCGGGAGTCGTCGACGCGAACGGCGTGCGCTCGTACAACGAGGCGGAGTTGACAAGGATGTCGATGCCCCCAAAACGGCGGGCGACGGCGGCGGCGAGCTTATGGGGCGCGGCCGCATCGAGAAGATCGGCGCGGAACGCCTCGGCGTCCGCGCCCGACAGGGACTTCACGCCCGCGACGAGCTTGCGCGCCTCGGCCGCGGAGGTGTTGTAGTGCGCGGCGATGCGCGTGCCCTTGGCGGCGAAGGCGAGAGCGATCACTCGCCCCACGCGCCGCGCCGAGCCGGTGACAAGAACGACCCTGCCCGTCAAATTCATTTCCTCGCTCCCGGCGCCGATGACGGTTTACGCTCCGGCATGGTCATGCCGGCGCTCATCATGCGCATTACGAGCTTCTGAATTTTCGCCATCCTCGCCTGCTGCTCCTGAGGGGAGGTGATCGTGTTCGCGGCCAAGTCGGTTTTAAGAACCGAGATCATCTTCTGGAGCTCGGCGAAATTAGCCTTCTGCGGGGCCGTCATGCTATTTGTGATCATGGGGTTGCTCAGCAGCGGCCCCATCGAGTCGAGCATGGCCAGCGCGCTCTTGTTTACAGCGTCGCCCGAGGCGCTCATCTGCGCGAGCTGCTGTTTGGGAGTCATCCCCGTTGGATGCGGCTCGGCGCCGACGGGGCCGCGCAGAAGATCGAGGCTTGACTCATTGGCCTGCGGCGGAGCGACTTTCGACATATCGACAGCTGTGGCTCGGACCTCTTCCAGTTGCCGCTGCAACTCGGCGATCTGATTCGCCGACGGGGCGGCCTGCGCCGCGACGGCGGCGAGCTGGGCCGCGGCCGAGTATTTCTCCACGACCATGCCCGCTCCGTATTGGAGGGCGAGGACGCCGGCGGCCAGCACGGCGCAGACGCCGCGCGCGGCCCAAGGGTCCGTCTTGAACAGAGCGCTCAGGCCGCAGGCCAGCATCCAGGACGCGACGACCGCCGGCACGGCCCAGGCCGGCGGAAACCACCAGCTGAGCGCCAGCGCGGGCGCCGCCGTGAGCGCGAGCGCCGTGATGAGCAGGGCGCGGTCGAAGTCTCCCGCGCGGCCCAGCATGCGGCCGAGTCCGTAGATGAAGCTGGAGCCGAGCACGTACAGCGCCGTCCAGGCCCCGAGGCCGAAGATGGCAGCGGCGCCGATCTGCCAGGGCGCGTATGCCCGCAGGAGGGCGGGGTTCGCGACCGCGGCGTGCATCAAGTTGAGCGCGAAGAACAAAGCGCCCCACGCGAGAGCGAGGAGGAAGGACGCGCCGGGGCTGGGCGTGGGACGCGCCTCAAGGCGCGCGAAGACCCTCGGCGCGTTGATGAGCGCCGTCAACGCGAGCTCGAGCAGCTCTTTAATCCCCGGCGCGAGTGTCATCGCGCGCTAAGTATAGCCGAAAATCGTAGAATGGACCAGGGTCAAATCCATGCGCCTCAGCTATCGGCTTGCCCTCATATTCGCCGTCTCCGGCGGTCTCGTCGCCGGCGGTCTCGTTCTGCTCGGCGTGCGCTCCTCGCGGCACGAAGCCTATGTCCAGGCTGAGCATCTGGGGGACGTGACTTTGACCGCCGTGCGCGCGGTCGTCCAGACGGAAGCGCGCCAGGGCCGTCTCGCCCAGATCGGCAAGAGTTTTGCCGAGCTTTTACGCCGGGCGCAAATCGGGACCATCGTCGTCCGCGACAGGAAGGGCAAGCGCCTGGTGGGCAGCTCCGATGACGCGAAGCTGATCGGCCGCGAACCCAGGCCGGGACGCCGGCTCGCGCAGGTGGACGACGGCATCTATGATGTCGAGGGTCCGGTGGACCTCGGCCCACGCGGCAGGGGCGTCGTGCAGGTCGGTTTCCGAACCGACACGCTCGAGCGACGCCTCGACGAGATCGGCGCGCGCGGCGTGCAGGCGGGAGTGACCTCTTTTTTGGCGATCACGCTGATCGCCTGGCTCATCGGTCTGTTTGCGGGCGAGCGCCTCGAACGCCTCGTCGGCCGCCTCGAGGCCTTGGCCGCCGATCCGCAGAACTTCCGCCGCCTCGGCGGCGAAGGCGGAGGCGACGAGGTCTCCCGCCTGACCACTGCGTTTAACCGCATGGGCGTAAGTCTAAGGGCCGAAACACGGCGCCGCCGCATCCTGGAGGAGGAGAAGCGCGAGCTCGCCGCGATGCTCGTGCACGACCTTAAGACCCCTATGACCGTGATCCGTTCCGGCATCGCCTTGCTCGCCGACTTCGCGACGAAGTCCGGCGAGCGCGAGCACAACCGCACGTTCGAGTTGCTCGAGATGTCTACGGCCCGCCTTCAGCGCATGGTCGAGGACGTACTCCAGCTCGCCAAGCTCGAGGAGATGGCGGGCCTGTCCTATACGGAGCTTGTGGAGATGAGCGCCTTGGCCCGAGCCTGCGCCAAGGATTTCGGTCTGATCGTGGCCGACCGTAAGCAGCGCCTCGACCTCAACGTCTCCGATAACGCGCCGCTGCTCGTGTTCGGTGATCCGGGCCTTCTGCGCCGGGTACTCGACAACCTCGTCCATAATGCGGTCGAGCATACGCCGAGCGGCGGCCTCATCTCAATTAACGTCCGTTGCGAAGGCGCGAACGTACTCGTGGAGGTGAGCGACTCGGGCCACGGGGTTCCCCCCGAGGCGCGCGAGCATCTCTTTCTCAAATTCTTCCAGAGGGACATGAAGCGGCACGTGGGCAACGTCGGATTGGGGCTGGCTCTGTGCGAGAAGGTCGTCTCGCGCCACGGCGGCGCGATCGGAATCGGCGACGCCGTGCCCAAAGGCGCCCGGTTCTACTTCACCGTGCCCGCCGCGCCCGTGCTAGAAGGCGTCTGACCGAGCGCATCGGCAAACCGGTCACGTTGTCGTGGTCGCCGACGATGCGTTCCACAAGAGGATCCGCCCGATCCTGCACGGCATACGCGCCGGCCTTGTCCATATGTTTTCCGGCCAACCGACGAAGGCGGTCGGAATCGAGTTTACGGGCGTAAACTTTAGTCACCGCGCATTCGGTGAAGACGCGCCGTCCGACCACGAGCGCCGTACCCGTGTAAACGCGCTGAGTCCGTCCCGATTGAAGCGTGAGCATTCGCACCGCATCCTGGAGATCCTTGGGCTTGTTGAGAATCTTGCCCGCGCAGACGACGGTCGTGTCCGCGCCGAGCACGGGATGCCCCGGATGACGTTTGGCGACATCCAGGGCCTTCATCCGGGCCAGCACGACGACAAGCCGCCTCGGATTTTTCTCGGCGATGTTCTCGTTGATGCCGCTCGCATCGGCGGTGAAGCGGATCCCCGACGCGCGCAGTATCGCGCGGCGTCGCGGCGACGCCGAGGCGAGTATCAGCTTCAAAACAGGTCCGTGTAATCGTCCCATTTCGCGGCCTTTATATTTTCGGGCGCTGCGCCAAGCCGCCCGAGTCCGCCGCGCAATTCCTGAACCATTTTAGCAGGTCCGCAAAGATAATAAACCGCCGCCGCGTCGTTCGCGGCGGCGAAGACGTCGACGGCGGTCCATCGACCCGTTTGCCCGGTCCAATTCGAGTCGGTGCCGGGTTGCGTCACCCTGGCGTTGACCTCAACGCCGTTCTGCCGCCAGTCGTCGTATTCTTTTTTGTATAGCAGGCATTCGGGGGTCTTCGCCGAATAGCAGATTGTCACCTTTCCTTTCCCGATCAGGGCCATGGCTCGAAACGGCGCGATCCCCGTTCCGCCCGACACGAGCACCGCGTGGCCGTCCCCATCCCAGAGCCACTTGCCGAAAGGCCCACGCACGACGAGCTTCCCCTCCCGGCCGGGTTTGAGTCCGCCAAGTCTATCTGAGAACTTACCCACCATGCCCACCGTCACCTCGAAGTACTCATGCGCTGCGGACGGAGAAGAGCAAATGGAGTAAGCCCGCCTGGTCTTGGAGTCGTCGGTGAAGTGGAACGTGAGAAACTGACCGGGTGAGAAGGCGAAGTCCGGCCATGATGCGAAGCGGAAGGTGCGCATGCCGGGACCCTCGTCGCGTACGGCGAGCAGGGCCGGCCGAAACTCGGGGTGGATCTTTTTTCTCACAGGACCTGCTCCGTGAGCCACTTCAGATAAGTCTTGGACCCCGCGGCGACGGGCAGGGCCAGGACCTCAGGCGTCGAGTAGGGATGATGCGTCTCGATCCAGCGCCGGAGTGCGGGCAGTTTTGAGGCGGTCGTCTTCGCGATGAGCAAGGACTCGGCGTCGCGGCGCATCCGTCCCTGCCAGCGGTAATACGACACGACTCCGGGGACCCTATTGACGCACGCGGCCAGATGTTCGGACACGAGGCTGCGGGCCAGAAACTCGGCCCTTTTCCCTCGCGGGGCGGTGATCAGCACGACACGAAAAGAGTTTGCCACGGTCAAGCTCTAGCGGTAGGTCATGGATCCGACGACGTGGATCTTCAGCATGTTCGAAGCCTTGTGCTTCGCCGTGCCGCCGGCCGTGACGAGGGTTGTTTCGCCCTGTTTGACGACGCCGTTGCTCAGCAGGATGCGCTCGCCGTAGCCGAGCATCTCGTCGGTCGTCGTGCCGAGCGGGCAGATCATGGGCGTGATGCCCCAGTACAACGCGAGTTGGTTGTAGGTCGCCTTCAGCGGCGTCATGCCGATGATCGGCGCGTGGGGGCGGTACTTCGACATGATACGCGCCGACCAGCCGGTCATCGTGTACACGATGACGGCCCTTGCGCCCGTGACGTCGCAGGCGTCGTGCGTCGCGCGCGCGAGCGCGTGCGCAAAGCCGGTCTCCGGCGAGTCGAGCAATCCGTGCGGGATCATTCGATATCTAAAATTAGAGGCCTCGGCTCGGCGGATGATGTCGGCCATCACCGTCACCGTCTCGACGGGGTAGAGGCCGATGGCGGACTCGCCGGACAGCATGACCACGTCGGCGCCGTCGTAGATAGCGTTGGCGACGTCGCTGGCCTCGGCGCGCGTCGGTTGGGCGTGGCTGATCATGCTTTCAAGCATCTGCGTGGCGACGATGGACAGCTTGCCGGCGTCGTTGGCCTTGCGCAAGAGCATTTTTTGCAGGGCGGGAACCTCCGCGGCGGAGAGCTCGACGGCGAGGTCGCCGCGGGCGATCATGATGCCGTCGGCGGCGTCCAGGATATCGTCGATGTGGTCGATCGCCTGAGGGTGCTCGATCTTCGCGATGATGCGCGTCGGAGCTCCGACCTTCTTAATGAGCCGTCGCGCCTTGAGGATGTCCTTGGGAGAGCGCACGAAGGAGAGAGCCACATGGTCGATGCCGCACTTGAGACCCATTTCGAGGTCGCGCAAGTCCTTCGTCGTCAGCGCGGGAAGGTCGATGTCGGCGCGAGGCAGGTTGATCCCTTTATGCTCCTTGAGGCGTCCGCCGACGAGGACCTCGCAGTCCACCCAGCCGGCGCCGACTTTTATAACGGTCAGAACGATGGAGCCGTCATCGAGACGAATCTCCATGCCCTTCTTGACGGTCTGGGGAAGCTTCTTGAAGCTGGTCGAGAACTCCTCGGCCGTGCCGGAAATGTCGGCGACGCTGATGCGCGTGCGCGCGCCCTTTCTCAGATCGATGGGCTCGCCGTTGCGCAGGCGGCCCACGCGCAGGCGCGGGCCTTGCAGGTCCATGACGATCGAGCAGGCTTGGCGACTCTGGCGG
This sequence comes from Elusimicrobiota bacterium, assembly GCA_038059415.1. Lineage (GTDB taxonomy): Bacteria > Elusimicrobiota > Elusimicrobia > UBA1565 > UBA9628 > GWA2-66-18. Next base: position 24,942 of record JBBTJN010000066.1, read on the forward strand.
GAGAGGGAACGGATCAGGTTGATGTTCTTCTCGAGCTCCTTAAGCGAGGCGTGGGAGCAGTTGAGGCGGAACGCGTTGACGCCTGCGGCGAGCAGGTCCAGCATGAGCGCGGGCTTGTCGGACACTGGGCCGAGCGTGGCGAGAATCTTAGTGAGCTTCGGGCGGGTCGTCGGCGGCTTATGTTTGTGGGGGGCCATTAGTGGTTTAGAACCTTCCTCAAGTTGACGCCGTTGGCGGGCGAGACGACGCCCTTTTCCGTGATGATCGCGGTCACGAGCGCGTGGGGCGTGACGTCAAAGCCGAAGTGATGGGCCTGGGCGCCCCTCGGCGCGATCCTGACTCCAAAAATCTCGACGACTTCCCTGGTCGAGCGCTCCTCGATCGGGATGGCGTCTCCGTGCTTCGTCGAAAGGTCCACGGTGGTGCAGGGCGCGACCACGTAAAAGGGAATGCCGTGGTGCTTGGCGAGTATGGCCAAGCCGTAGGTTCCGATCTTGTTGCAGACGTCGGCGTTCGCGGCGATGCGGTCGCTGCCGACGATTACGGCATCGATCTTCTTCGTCTTCATGAGGTGGGCGGCCATGTTGTCGGTGATGAGGGTCGCGGGAATGCCGGCCTGCATCAGTTCCCATAGGGTCAACCGCGCGCCTTGCAGGTAAGGGCGCGTTTCGCACGGGTACACATGGGCGACCTTGCCGGAGAGCCAACCGGCGCGGATCATGCCGACGGCGGTGCCGATCCCGGCGGTCGCCAGGGCGCCCGCGTTGCAGTGAGTGATGACGTTGGAGCCTTTTTTTAATAAACGCGCACCGAGGGTCGCCATGCGCGCGTTGAAGCCGAGATCATCCTTGTAATAAGCCACGGCGGCGGCCGACATGCGCTTGGATAAGGAACTCTCGGGGCCGGCCTTGGCGACCGACATCATGTGGTCGAGAGCGTGCATCAGGTTGACGGCGGTCGGTCGGGCGCGCCGCAGGATCGGCTCGGCCGCGAGCACATCCTTGAGCTTGTTGCGGCGCGCTGCGAGCGCCATGCCGTAGGCGGCGGCGCAGCCGATGAGCGGGGCGCCGCGCAGGACCATGTCCTTCGTGGCCTTCGCCACGTTCGCGGCGGTCCGGCAGGTCACAAACTTGGCCGTCATCGGCAAGTACCGCTGGTCGAGTACCCGAAGGAGGTCCCCCTTCCAAACGATGTGCTTGATCGGATCTTCGTTCAGCGTCCTCGTTCTCATATATCCAGCGAGTGATTATAGCTTTTACGTGGAAGGGACTTCTAAACGGGACGAGGGCGAACAAGGTATAAAACCCCGTTCGCCCTCGATCTTTGACCCGACCGAGACGTGAGGCCTTCTTAGGGGATTGAGTCCATCACCCGCTTGAGCTGTTCCTCGGTCTTGCCTACGATCTCAACTGTCTTCTCTCGGCCATTGGCTCCGCGAAGGATGCTCACGCGCTTGCCGGGAACTTCGAAGAATTCAGCGAGGTAAGCCTTCAGTGCGGCATTCGCCTTTTCGTCGACCGCCGGAGCAGCGACTTTCACTCTCAGCACGCTGCCGATGCGGCTGACCACTTCGTTGTCCGCGGCGTTCGGGATGACTCGCACTTTCACGATCATGCTGGGGCCTCCTTGGTGTCGGACTAAGTTGCAAAAATTTGTGTGCCGATGCGGACCATATCCGCGCCTTCTTCGATGGCGATCTCAAAATCACGGCTCATGCCCATTGAGAGCTTTCCATCGGGCAAGTGTTCGTCTCTCAATGTCTTCAATAACCGGAAGCTCGGCCTGACCGCTTCCAAGGGTTCGGCATATGGCGCTATGCCCATGAGACCTTGAAGCTCAAGGCTTCGATGTCTGCGCACCGTATTAATCAACGCCGGCAAATCTGCCGGCGCCACGCCCGACTGCGTCTCGCGCCCGGAGAGCTTCACCTGAATCATCACAGGGAGCGTTCGGTCCGTGTCCGTCATCGCGAGGTCGAGCGCCTCCGCCAGCTTTGCGCTGTCCACCGAGTCGACCGCGTCGAAGGTCGAAACGGCTTTCTTAGCCTTGTTCGTCTGGAGATGCCCGATGAGGCGCCAACGGACATTGTCCGCGAGCGCGCCGAGTTCGCGTTTCTTCTTCTCGGCGTCCTGCACACGGCTTTCCCCCACATCGAGAAGCTGCCCGGACGTCAGGGCTTCCTTAACGGCCTCAAGGGGGGCGTATTTTGTGACCACCACCAGGCTTATCGCGCCGCCGTCACGGTTCGCCCGTGCGGCTGCCGCGTTCATGCGGTAGCGAATTTTTTCTAGGTTGTCAATGAACACCGAACACCTTATTATAGCACACTCCGGAAGAGATATTACACGGAATAGGCCCAAAGACCTATTGAGTGGCAATGCCGTTCACTTAAGCGCCTCGCCCATCGGGAAACCGGAGATGATGGATCCATATTCACGAGGTTTAGGGATCGGTAGCGGTCGCGTTGCGTTGAGTTCGCGTAGTCGCGGCGGGGGTATGCTCCTCCGGGCCCGGCGACCGCGCACCGGCTCCCTTCGGAGCATACCCCCGCCATATCTCTCAGCTCAAAGGCGCGACGTCCGCCGATGGGCCCGCTACCCGTGAACGCAGAGCTCGGTTCTGGACCGAGTGGCTGAGTGTTTGACGCACCTCTGCCGGATTCCTGTCCATCCTGCGGCGGGGCCGTCGAAGCCCAGACCACGGTCGACCAATTCCAAACCGATATTCCGTTTCGGATTGCGGTGGAGTCTTAGGCCGTCTTCTCGATCGGGAAGCCGAACTCCGTCCACGTCGCGATGCCGCCGAACAGCTCCATGACTTTGAAACCCTTCTCCGCGAGTACGAGCGCGGCCTTGGGGGCCAGCGCGCAGGTGAGGTTGGAGCAGTAGGTCACGAGCGTTTTGTCCTTCGGGAGAGCGGCGAGTTTGCCCGCGAGGTCGGCGAGCGGGATGTTGATCGCGGTCGGGATGTGTCCCTCAGCGAACGCCTCGGGGGAGCGGACATCGAGCACGCACAGGTCGGTCGCCTTCTTGTCGATGAGCAGGCCCTTCAGAGACCACGGCGTCATCTCGTAGGCGAGTTTGGCTTTGAAGTACTCCACGGCGGTAATCGGCAGGGACTTCGCTTCGAGGGTATGTGTCATGGGGGGCTCCTTGAGATTTGATGCGGCGGCGACGATCGTAGTCTATCTAATGCCGGACTGATTGGTCTATCGTGACGATGACTGAAGATGTTGAATTAGAAGCCCCCCCGGCTCTTTCGAACCGGGAGGGCTTGTTCATCCGTCGGTTGACGTCGA
>JBBTJN010000067.1:0-9824 GCA_038059415.1 Elusimicrobiota bacterium
AGCTCGGCAGGTTTGGGCATGCGTATAGCGTGCCATATTTATTGACACAGTAGTACTACTACGCCTACCCGAAACTGGGAACGACGGGCAAGGCGGCGTTCCAGGCCGCCTGGCGCGCCATCGCCGCCGTCTATCCCGTCGCAGCCCTGACGGCCATCGCGGCGTGGATTCAGCTCTTCGGCGATCAGCCCGCCCTGCTCGCCCTCATGGGACTGCCCGCGCTGGTGGCGCTCGGCGAGGTCACGCACCACTTCCTCTACCGCGTCGTACCCGAGCGAGCGCAGGACAAGAAAAAATCCCTGCTCGACTGGCGCGACCGCCGCGGCGGCAATATCGGCGCCCAACTGCGCCGCATGCGCCAGAAATCCTAGGGTGCCCGCCGATTCGCCTGCGGCGAATCGCTCGGCGGGGCGAGCAGGAAGTTCCTCATTGTCATGGATTGGGTAGCCCAAATGACTGCCGCTGTGGGCTAGAAATGCTGTGGCGGCGTCGGAGGGAGCGTGGGCTCGGCGCCCTTGCAGACGCTGATGTGGGTCAGGAGGCTGGTGACCTTCTCGCCGCAGCGCTTGCAATAGCCGGGTTTGTTGATGCGGCCGAGCGAGCGGTTGCCCGATGCCTTGTTCTTATGGCTGTAGCGGTTGACGAGATCCTTGATGCCGTTGGCTCGTTCCTTTCTGTCACGGAGCAGCGGACACTCCGGCTTGTGGTCGGAGAGCTTGACGACATTGACCGCATTGCAACGAAAGCAGATCTTCACCGCATACAGTGTAGCCTATTTCCACGGCGGCATTGTTTAGGCCGTCATCTCCATTAAGGACCTTTCGGGAGTCTCGGACTGGGTCTCTTACCACGCCGCGATTAGGCCCTTCGTCCCATCCCCCGCAGACGCTTGCGCTTTATACTAAGGGCATGATTCTAACGACCGCCCTTGCCGCGTTCCTCCTGAGCGCCCACGCCGCCTCGCCGGCCGCGCTGCCCGACCTTGCGATAGAGAGCCATAAGCTCGCCAACGGCTTGACCGTGATCCTGCACGAGGATCACTCCAGCCCCATCGTGGCCGTCAACACATGGTACTCGGTCGGTTCCAAGAACGAGGAGGCGGGACGGACCGGTTTCGCTCATCTTTTCGAGCATTACATGTTCGAAGGCTCCGCGCACGCGGCCGCCGGAGAGTACTTTAATAAAATTTTCGGGATGGGCGGAGACACCAACGCCAACACCACCAACGACCGTACGGATTATTTCGCGGTGGTGCCCTCGGAAAACCTGGAGGAGGTCCTGCGCCAAGAGGCCGACCGCATGGGTTTTTTGAATATCGACGGAACCGCCGGTCTCGATAAACAACGCCACATCGTCAAGAATGAGAAGCGCCTGCGTGAAAACCAACCCTACGGCGGCGCCTGGGAAGGAATCAACACGACGACCTGGGACAAGGGCCACCCCTACAGCTGGCCCGTCATCGGCTCCATGGAGGACTTGGGCGCGGCGAGCCTTGAGGACGTCAAGAAGTTCCATGATTCGTACTACCTACCCAACAACGCCGTGCTCGTGATCTCCGGCGATCAAGATAATGCGGCCACCCTCCTCCTCGTCAACAAATGGTACGGCACGATCCCGAAGGGACCCGCGCCGCCCGCCCTTAAGATGCCTCCGATCTCGACGACCCCCGGCCGCCGGGAGTTGACCTTGGAAGACGACAAGGCTCAGATGCCGCTGCTGCTGCTCTCCTACCGCATCCCGGGTAAGGGCAAGCCGGGCTGGCAGGAGGTCTCGGTCGCCGCGCAAATCTTGGGCGGCGGACGAAGCTCGCGCCTGGTGCAGTCGCTTCAATATGACAAGCGCCTGGTGCTCTCCGTGAGCGCCTCGGTGATGGGCCTCGCGGAGGAAGACATTCTCCTCATCGAGGCGATGCCGGCTCCCGGCGTGCAGATGAAAGCCGTGGAGGACGCGATCCGCGCCCAGTTGGACGCCTTCGCGGCACATGGCCCCTCCGAGCAGGAGATGGCGCGCGCCAAGGCCGGCATACGCACCGCGACGCTCAACGCACTCCAGACAGCCGCCAACGTGGCAGCCGAGCTCGCCGAGGGTCAGGCTCTTTTCAACGACCCCGCCTACGTCCTGACTGCACTCGGCACGATATCGGAGATGCCCCGGGCTAACCCCCAGGACGCCGCGAAACGCTTGCTCACGCCGTCCAACACGGCCGTGATCACCATCCAGCCGTCCGGAGGCTCCAAGTGAAACTCGCGATCCTTTCTCTGACTCTGCTTCTTCCACTCTACGCGCGCGCCCAACAAGCCGTACCGCCGCCAAAGAGAGAGCCCGACCGAATGACCGCCGTTAAGCCCGGCCCCGCCAAACATTTTGACGTAGCGCCCATCAAAAAGGGACTGCTCCGCAACGGGGTCGAACTGGCCTTGATGGAACTGCACCGCCTTCCGCTGGTCGCGGTGAACATCGTTCTGCCTCTAGGCGGCTCCGCCCTGGACGCGCCGGGGAAGTCAGGTCTAGCCGAACTCGTCGCGTCGCTGGTGACAGAAGGCTCCGGCGCGATGACCGGGCTCCAGTTCGCGCAAGCGCTCGACGATATCGGCGCATCGATCTACGTCGGGGTTTCCAATGACGCGCTCACGGTCGCCGTCTTCGCCGCCAAGGAGAATATCGGCAAGGCCCTGAGTCTCGCCTCCCAAGCCATCTATTCTCCGTCCTTGCCGCAGGCCGATTTCGACCGAATCAAAGCTGAGATGACCGCAGGTCTCGAGCAGGAGAAGGGAAGCCCCGGCGGCCAAGCCGAGAAGAAGCTGGCGCTTCGGCTCTACCCCGGCCACCCCTACGGAACATCTCCCGACGAGGGAAGCGTCGCCTCCTTAACCTTGGCCGACGTCCAGGACTTCGTCAAGAACCGCTTCAACCCGCCGGGCGCCATCATCGCCGCCGGCGGCGATCTCGAATATCCCGAGTTCGAGAAACTCGTCACCGCGCATTTCGACTCCTGGCGCACTCAGGCGGGGGCGGTCCTCCCCTCGCCGCCCGCGGCCCCTTCGGGCCAAGCCGTCCAGCGCGGCCTCGTCATCGACCTCATCGACATGCCGGGTTCCCTGCAGTCCTCCATACGCGCCGGCCAGAACGGCGTCACGCGCGACAACCCGGACTATATGGCCCTAGCCGTGATGAACTCCCTGCTCGGACAGTCCTCCATCATCTCGCGCCTTGGCAAAAATCTCCGGGAGGCTCATGGCTGGACTTACGGAGCTTCCTCCGACCTCAGCACACGCAAGCTCTCCAGCGCGCTGCTCATCGAGACCGACGTGCAGACCGACGCCACCGAGCCGGCCGTCACCGAGATTCTCAAAGAACTCCATCGCCTCAGAGACGAGACGGTCCCCGTCGCGGAATTGGACTCGATCAAGCGCTTCATGGCCGGCCTCTTCATTCTGAGACAGCAGACCGTCCAAGCCCTCGCTTCCCAGGCTTCCACAATCGAACTCTACGGACTGCCGGACGGCGAACTCTCCAGTTACCGCGACCGCGTCATGGCAGTCACCCCGCAGCAGATCCAGGACGTCGCGATCAAGTACCTTCACCCGGAAAGACTTCATGTCGTGATCACGGGAGACGCCGCGAAGGTCTCCAAGAGCTTGTCGAAGATCGGCGAGGTCCGGGAGTACGACTCCGAGGGCCGCCCAAAGCCCCTCGGATAATTCTCCGCCCCAAGCCAAGGAACGCTCAATATGGCAAAATGGGGCTCATGAGCGCGCGCATCGTCTCGACCGGCGTCAGGAAGGTCACGCAACTCGGGCATCCCGTCTTGCGCAAGGTCCTGCGCAAGCTCAAGCCCGAGGAAATCCGATCCGAGGACGTCCGCCGCCTCGTTGAAGAGATGGCCGTCACGATGGACGAGTACGACGGCGTCGGCGTCGCCGGCAACCAGGTCGGCGAGGACATTTCGGTGTTCGTCATGGGCCTGCCGAAAGGGACCAAGCGCCATCCCGACGGCATCGAGCTGACCGCGGTCTTCAATCCCGTCATCAAGCCAATCGGCGAGGAGTTCGAGGACGACTGGGAGGGCTGCCTCTCGGCGCCCGAGCTGCGCGGCATGGTGCGCCGCCGCAAGAAGATCGAGCTGACCGGCCACGACCTCGACGGCAAAATCTTCAAGAAGATCTACGAGGGCTTCCCCGCCCGCGTCGTCCAGCACGAGACCGACCATCTCAACGGGCTCGTCTACCTCGACCGCATGGACGGCCTTAAAACTCTCGCCTACATGAGCGAGTTGGGCCGCCGGTGATCCAACGGCGCATACCGCGGTCGCGGCGGGACTGAGTCGTGAGCGTCGCAATCGAGACGAAAGGCCTCACCAAGGACTACCGCGCCCCCCTCAAGGAACCGGGGCTATGGGGAGGGATCAAATCCCTCTTCAACAGGGAGTTTAAGGAAACGCGCGCCGTCGACGGCGTGACCTTCACGATCGAGGAAGGCGAGCTCGTCGGCTTCCTCGGCGCCAACGGCGCGGGCAAGACGACCACGCTCAAGATGCTCTCCGGCCTGTTGACGCCGACTGCGGGCTCGGCAACGGCCTTGGGCCATGTCCCCTGGAAGAGGGAAACCTCCTTTCAGCGCGCGATCTCGCTCGTCATGGGCCAGCGCTCCCAGCTGTGGTGGGAGATTCCCGCCTATGAGACGTTCAAGCTCAACCAGGCGATCTACGGCCTGTCCGAGGTCGATTTCAGGACGCATCTCGACGAGCTCGTCGATCTGCTCGAACTCGGTGAGCATCTGTCAGTGCCGGTCAAGAAGCTCTCGCTCGGTCAGCGCATGCGCTGCGAGCTCGCGGCCGCGCTCCTGCACCGCCCTCGCCTGTTGCTTCTCGACGAGCCCACGATCGGCCTCGACGTCGTGATGCAGAAAAACGTGCGTGAGTTCATCAAGGCGTACAATAAACGCTCGGGAGCCACGATCATGCTCACGAGCCACAACATGACCGACGTCGTCGCGCTGTGCCGACGCGTCATCGTCATCGAGAAAGGCCGCCTGCTTTACGACGGCGCGCTCGACCAGCTCGTCGAGCGCTATGCCGCCCACAAGATCCTGCGCGCGCGCTTTACAACCGACGTCGAGCCCGCCGCCCTGAAGGGCCTGGGCTCCGTGATCAAATACGAGGAGCGGACGGTCACGCTCGAGGTGCCGCGCGCGAACATGGCCGCGAGCGCCGCCGCCCTCCTGCACGCCTATCCGGTCGCCGACCTCAACGTGGAAGAGGTCGCCATCGACGACATCGTGCGCCGCCTGTTCACGCACGCATGAAGAAGTACTGGGTCGCCTACCAGATCTCGCTCCAGGAAACGCTCCAGCGCCGGTCGACCTTGATCATGGACCGCCTCGGCGGCTTCGCGGTGATCGTGAGCCTGTACTCGTTCTGGACCGCGCTGATCGGGGATAAAGCGAACTTCCTCGGCTACACGCGCGCCGAGATGCTGACCTACGTGCTCGCGCTGAACATCCTACGCTCGTTCGTATTTACCGGTCGCGGCTGGCAGCTTGTCGGCGAGATCTCGAGCGGAAGAATCTCTTCTTATCTTATCCGGCCCCTCAGCTATTACGGCTATGCACTGGCGCTCGACATGGCCCAAAAAACAGTCCATGTCGCGGCGTCCGTGCTCGAGGTCGTCCTCCTCGTCCTCTGCGTCCGCGGAAATCTGTTTCTGCCGAGAGACCCCGCGACCTGGATTTTATTCGGCGTCGCGGTGATATTGTCGTCCCTGCTTTTCTTTTTTCTTGAGTTCATGATCAGCTCGCTCGCCTTCTGGACCTCGGAATCCGGGGGCCCCTTGTTCTGCTTCGAGCTGTTCCTTCAGTTCGCGGCCGGCGCCTTCTTCCCGCTTGACGTTTTGCCCATGGCCTTGCGCCGGGCCCTTGAGGCCACCCCCTTCCCCTACATGGTGTACTTCCCCGTCCGCGTTTTCCTGGAAAAAGTCTCCGCCGCCGAGGCCCTGCGCCTGCTCGGCATGGAAGCGCTGTGGCTCCTGGTCGTGTTCACGTCCGCGATGACGGTCTGGAAGAGCGGCGTGCGCTCCTACGCGGCGGAGGGCGGCTGATGACGGTCGTCAAAAAGTACTGGCGCATCTGGCTGCGCACCGCCTCGATGGCGCTGCAGGCCCAGCTCACCTACCGCCTGGGCTCCTTCGGCTTCCTGCTCGGCAAGATGATCCGCCTGCTCTTCTTCTTCGCCTTCATGGCCGCCGTGTTCCAACACGTGGAGACCGTCGCCGGCTACTCGCTCGTCGAAACGGCCTTGTTCTTCATGACCTTCAACCTCGTGGACATGACCGCGCAGATTCTGTTCCGCGGCGTGTACGGCGCGCGGCGCACGGTCAGCGAGGGCGACTTCGACTTCTACCTCGTACAGCCTTGCTCTCCTTTATTCCGCATGACCTGCTCGAGCGTCGACTTCCTCGATGTCATCACGATCATCCCGGTCATCGTCATGACGGGCATGGTCTTCGCGCGCCTGCCGCCGCTCGGCTGGGAGCGCTACGCCGCATACAGCCTGCTGATGGTCAACGGCGTGGGGCTGATCTACGCGATCCATATCCTCGTGGCGGCTCTCGCGGTGCGCACGCAGGAGCTCGAGAGCGCCATCTGGATCTACCGCGACGTGATGTTCATGGGCAAGTTCCCCGTCGACGTATACGCGCCCGGCGTGCGCTGGGCCCTGACTTTCGGCATCCCGATCGCGGTGATGACGACCTTCCCGGCCAAGGCCCTTTTGGGCCGCCTCGCGGCCCCCTGGATCGCCTATGCGCTGGCGCTCACCGCGGCGGCGCTGCCCCTCTCCTGGCTGTTCTGGAAGAACTCCGTCGCCCGCTACACCTCAAGCTCCAGCTGACGTGGCTGATTCCCTCGGCGGCGTATTACAGCTGGACGAAGGACTTCATGGAAGTCGGCAAGGCGCAGCCTCAGCGAGATGCGAAGTTCTCGCCTGAAGAGAAGGTCCGCCTCGTTATGGAGGCCTGATGTGAGTTGACAAAGAGCGGGAATCAGGGCTACCATGAGCCCATGAAGGCGGCCGTCGGCAGAAGCGGGATAGTTTCTACTTTGTTGTTGCTCGCGGCGACCTGCCTAGGACAGGCCTACTACGTCCATGCCGAAGCCGAAAACAAGGCCAAGCAGGGTGCCGCCCCCGCCGACGACTTCCGGAAGGAGCAGGACAAATGGATCTCAGAGGTCCGCAAGCACATGTTTGGCGGCACTCCGATACCATTCCGTCGCTTCGACGACCTTTTTAACGACGATTTCTTCGGGCGGCGGTTCGATCCTTTCGCCGAGATCGAGAACCTCCACAGGCAGATGAGCCCCCTCTTTCCAAAGGATCAGAGGCTGTTGTTCGAGCACTCCTGGGACGATTGGTTCCAAGATCGAATGGGCGTGACCGGGATCGAGTCCGAAACCAAGACTACTGACAAGGAAGTGATCCTAATCCTAAAGATCCCCGGTCTCAGCGGCGAATCCGTCAACATCAACGATGATCGGATTCGCATCGCCTACGACGCGAAAACGGTGCAGACCAGGACGGACGCCAAAGGCCGCGAAGTGTTCAAGAGCGAATCGGTGAGGCATTTCGAGAAGGTCATGCCTATCCCCGAGGGCGCCAATCCGCAGAAGAACCGTATCGTCCATGAAGGGGATACGATCAAGATCATTTTTGAAAAGGATGCCGCGCCACAAAAACGGAAAGCGGAGGGGCCGCATGCCTAAGCGACGGAGGGTGAGGAGATCTGCGGGAACGCGGAGCACGGATCGATCTTCTGCGAAGCGGAAAGAATTCGGCCACACAGGAACCTATATGTTCGATAAAGCCACGGGTAAACTCGTCAAGGTCTCTGGCCGTGTTCCAAGCCTGTCGCATTCCGACGGCTTCGGTTCTTCCGGAAGCGATGGCGATTCGGCTGGTTCCATTGATGAATCATCGGGACTAGGATCGAGCGAGTTTTCCGGCGGCGACGATTAAGAAAAGGAGATCAACGCAATGACACTTCGGGCAGGTGGAACAAAGGCGCGCAGGCATTCCAGGAGCGGTGCTCCCAAGGATCCGCAGCAGGCGGTATCCGCCGCTTTTTCCGCCGCGGACATGATGCTTCAGAAGCTGGATCGCCTTCGCCAACGCCTGTGCAAAGAGAGCAAGGACGTGGACGAACTCATGGCGTTGAGCGAGGCGATCAGAATCGTGCGAACCTATTTCGGCAAGTGAGGCGGCATACAGGGCAAGGCGGCGAAAACGATGCGGACGCCCGGGCTTAGGACGCAGTATGCGGTGGTCGTGGCGCCCCGCGTTGTATTCAGACTGGGACTAGTTCGCGCCGCCCATCTTCGACTGAAGCCCGGAGAGCACGCCGGTCGCCTGCGCATTGGCGGCCAGGGCCGCCACCCCTCGCGGGTCCATCAGCAGGCCGAGCGCCTTTGGATTTGACATCGCGATGCTCACGACCGCGGTCTTGTCATTGGAGAGCGCCTGAAGCGAAGGACAAGCCGCGACGCGCTTGACCATCTCCGTGCCCGCGAGCGCCGACACGAGCGCCGACGCGGTCGCGGGCCGGCTCAGGGCCTGCTGGATCACCGGAAAAACCGTGGTCATGCCGCCGCTGCTCGGGTCGGAAAGGTATGACTTGAGCGCGCCGCCGCTCTCGCAGTTCTCCTTGACGCGGGCCCGGCTCATAAAGGCGTCCACAACTTGCTTGTTGTTGAAGATCGCCGCCATGATCTTCGGATGGTCCAGCATCTTCGCGGCCAGGGCCGAAAGCAGCCCTTCCTTCGCGCCCAGATTGCGCAGCCCTTTCGCATCGGTCGGCACGCCGGCCGCGGCGAGATCCTCGGCCTCACCGGCTGCCGATACCGGAGCGGGAGGAGCGGCGGCGGCATTCCCGGCGGGGGCCGACGCCGCCGGGAGTGGTCTGGCGATCTCCACCTGATTGGCCGCCGCGCCTGCGTCAATGCCGGATATCACGCCGGGGGGGCCGTCCCCTATCTGGGAACTGACCATGTCGAGGCTCGTCTTCGGCCGCGATGCGAACGGACGGCCCGAGGCGGCGCTCGGAGCCCCGCCCGCCGATCCCATATTGAAGCCCCTCGACGAGGGGGCCTCCTCGCCCGGGCGCGCGAATGCCATCCATGCGATGACGGCAACGACGCACCCGATGCCGACTAGAACGCCCTGCTTGACGGCGTCCCAATCCCAAGATTCGGGTTCTTCCTTATCCTCGCTCCATGCGCTCATCGCCTACGTAGTGTAGCTTGTCGGCGGCATTGCGCAAGGGGGCAGCATATTCCGGAATCGTCGAAGTGATATAATCGCCGCATGAAGCGAGCGCTCATCGGGGCCTTGATCGCCGGATTCATCCTCGCCCTATTCTCCGACCGCAGCACGCCCGCATGCCTGCTCGCGGGCGCCCTGGCGACCTTTCTCCTTCTCCAGCTCGGCACACGCTCGGTCGTGGAGAAAGTCGGCGCCTTGCTCACCGCCGCCGCGATCGCTTGGCTGGGCGGACCGGCCGCCCCGCTGCATAACCAAAGCCTGTTCTCTTACTTCGCCGGCTGGACGATCGCCGCGAGCGCGCTCGCGGTCTATCTTCACCCCCGCTCGGAGTAAACGGTGGAGCCGCCCCGTCGCGTCTTAACGATCTCCGAACTCAACTCCCAGGTTCACGGGATCCTCGAAGTCTCCTTCCCGGAGCTTTGGGTCGAGGGCGAGATTTCCAATTGCAAGGCATACCCATCCGGGCACACCTACCTGAGCCTAAAGGACGACAAGGCGCAGATCAAGGCCGTGC
>JBBTJN010000068.1:0-2547 GCA_038059415.1 Elusimicrobiota bacterium
CCGACGCGCCGAAGATGGAGGTGTGGCTGCGCATCGTCAGCCTCGGCCTGCACCATTACTTCGACGAGATCATCACCTCCGAGGATTTTGGCGTCAAGAAGCCGGATCCCAAGCCCTTTCGCAAGGCGCTCGAGGTGCTCGGCACGCGGGGCGAGGAGACCTTGATGGTCGGCGACTGGCCCGACCGCGATATCAAGGGCGCGAAGGGCGCTGGAATTCGCACCTGCTGGGCCCAATACGGCGACACGTTCGAGACGACGGAGTCGGGCGCCGAGTTCGACATCCTCGACATCTACGACGTCGTCGGGATCATCAAGAAGGAGAACGGAGTCGCCGTTGCGTAGCGTCGCGCTTCTCCTCGTTTTTCTTGCCTGCCCAGCGCGCGCGCTCCAGACGGAGATGCTTGTGCCGACTGGGGCGGGGACGTCCGCTGCCGTCAAGCCGGTCGAAGTCGTGTCGGGAGAGGCGATGGTGCGCTTCTCCTCGGGGACCACGCTCGCCCAAAAGCGCGCGAGGCTGGCGGAGGTCGGCGCGACGTTCTCGAACGAAGTTTCCGTCACCGGCTGGTCGCGCGTGCTGCTGCCTTCCGGGACCGCGGTCGCGCAGGGATTAACGTTGCTGTCCTCCGTCCCCGGCGCGGCGTCCGTCGCCCCGAATCACGCCTATCGCGTCGTCAAGGTTCCCAACGACCCGCTGTTTGGCGCGCAATACGCGCTATCGCAGGTCAGCGCGTTCGCCGGCTGGGAGTACGAAACGGGAGACAGCAATCGCGTGACCATCGCCGTCGGGGATACCGGGATCGACGCGACGCACCCCGACCTCGCCCTGAAGTTCATCAACACCACGAGTCAGTTTTGCGACCCAGGCGCCAACAAGAGCTCGGACTTAGACAACACGGCTTGCGTGCCCCAAGCCCCAAGCGACGCGTGCGGACACGGCACCGAGGTGGCGGGGGTGGCCGCGGCGTCGACCAACAACGGCACGTCGATTTCGGGCGTGTCGTGGGGCGCCCAGCTCGTTTCGCTGAAATTATTCCGGGACGCCGACTGCGTTGCGGGGTGTTCGAGCGGCGGCTGTGCCACGGACGACCAAGCGATCGTCGACGCGATCACGTCGGCGCAGGCGCTGCACGGTAGCGCAGGCCACGGCAAGGTCGTCCTAAACCTGAGTATCGGCGGTAATTCGAACTGCGCCGGGGCGGTCCAGACCGCGGTGACGAACGCCGTCAACGCCGGCGTTGTGATCGTCGCCGCGTCCGGCAACTCTCCGTCCTGTTCGGGCACGAATGTCAATGCCCCCGCGAATTGCGTCGGCGTCATCCCGGCCGCCGCGTCCAACGCCGCCAATCAGATCGCGTCCTACTCGTGCCCTGGGGCCGAAATGACGACGAGCGGCGTCGCCGCGCCCGGGGACTCCGTCCTGACGACAGCCGCGGGAGGCGGCACGGCCTCGCCCAGCGGGACCTCCTTCGCGTCTCCGATGGTGGCGGGGCTGGCGGCGCTCGTCTATTCGCAAAAGCCGCTCTTCACGCCGGCACAGATACAGAACGCGATACGCTCGGGCGCCGAGTCGACCGGCGCAGCGTCGAGCTCTCAGGGAGCAGGCCGCATCAACGTTTTCCGCACGCTGCGCTTCGCGGTGAAGGGAACTTTGGCGGACTTCGACGGCGAAGTGCGGCCTACCGCCTTCCCGAACCCGTTCAAGCCCTCTCAGGTCGGGTCGGTCGCCTTCGCGATCCCGCCCTCGCTTCAGGGCGCGAACATGGGCATCAAGATTTACACGCTCGACGGCGCGTTCATCCGAGCGGTGAGCGGCCAGTCCTGGAACGGAAAGAACAACGAGGGCGCCCCGGTCGCCAGCGGCACCTACATGTTCGTTGTGACGACCTCAGCCGGGACCGGACGGGGCCGCGTATCGGTGCTGAGATGAATTTGATAGCCTTCAACACGACGCGCAACGCGGCCGTGGCGACGAAAGTGGAGAAGGCGGACACGGCGGCGTCGCGCGGCAGGGGGCTTCTCGCACGGGCGTCGCTGGCGGCCGACGAGGGTCTCTGGATCGTGCCGTGCCCCATGATTCACACGTTCTTCATGAAATTCCCGATCGACGTCATCTTCCTCGATTCCGGCCTCACGGTCCGGCGCGTGATCGAGGACCTGCGCCCCTGGCGGCTGTCGCCGTGGGTGCTGTCGGCGCGTAGCGTGCTCGAGCTCAAGGGCGGCGTGCTCAAGGGTTCGGTGAGCGTCGGCGACCGCATGGAGATGAGGCCCGCATGACCGATCGGCAAACTGAGACTCGCCCTGAATTTCCGACGCCGTCGGGCATCGACATCCTGCGCTATTACGGGCCCGATACGGTGACGCCCGGAGAGATCGGTCGCGCGGGCGAGTTTCCGTTTACGCGCGGCATCCAAAAGACGATGTACCGCGGCCGCCTTTGGACGATGCGCCAGTACGCGGGCTTCGGCACCGCGAAGCAGACCAACGAGCGCTTCCGCTGGCTCCTCGAGCAGGGCCAGACCGGGCTGTCGACCGCCTTCGACCTGCC
>JBBTJN010000069.1:0-8805 GCA_038059415.1 Elusimicrobiota bacterium
TGCTGCGCCACACGGCGCGCTTCGGCAAGCCCATCCTGATCTCCAGCGGCGTCTCCACGCTCGCGCAGATCGACGAGGCCATCCGGACGATCCGCTCCGAGGGCAACGAACAGATCATGCTGTTCCACTGCGTGAGCCAGTACCCGGCGGACCCGAAGGACATAAACCTCAACACGATGGTCACGCTCCAGCGCGCCTTCGACGTGCCGGTCGGACTCAGCGACCACACTGAGGGCGTCGCCGTCGCTATCGCCGCGGCCGCGCTCGGCGCGAAATTGCTCGAGAAGCACTTCACGCTCGACCGCGCCGTCCCGGGACCCGACAATTTCTTCTCCATGGAGCCAGGCCCCATGAAGACGATCATCGACGGTATCCGCGACGTCGAGAAGGCTCTCGGCGTGCCTTACAAGGAAATCCGCGAGGCCGAGAAGCCGATGGTCGTCAACTTCCACAAGTCGATCTTCGCCACTCAGGACATCGAGGCCGGCGCGCCGGTCACCGCCGACAAGATCAGCATCCTGCGCCCCTTCATCGGCATCCCCGCCAAGGACCTCGACGTCGTCCTCGGCATGTGCCCGCGCCGCCGCGTCAAGAAGGGGCAGGCCCTTCAGTGGGAAGATTTCAAGGCGCCGCCGCACGTCTCCGCCGAAGGCAAGGCTACGGCGATGTCCGAAGGGAAGTAAAGCCCTCTTCTAGGCCCGGCCGCTCGCGGCCGGGCACAACTACTGCAGCGGAAATCCCATAGCAGTTAGACGCGAGCGGCGTAGTGCCGCTCGAACATCGCCATCAGCTTCTGCTTCTCCTCGTGGCACTCCAGCTGCTCGAGGATCGCGTAGAAGATGATGAACGTGTAGACCCGACCGGGGATGTGGTCGATGCCGAAGCGCTCTTGAAACATCTGCCGGTATTCCGGATACTGATCCAGGATGCGGCGCGCGAAGGCGCGAACCTGGGGATCGGCCGGGTAGAGATACGTCGACTTCTGTATCTTCTTGATCTCCTGGCCGTCGACGACGATCGGCAGTTCCTCGTAGGAGCGCTCGAGGTCCATTTTGGCGTAGTGCGTGCCCGGAAGGTCCTGCACGTAAAAGTTCAGAGTGACCTCGCACTCGCGGTCGAGGTAGGGCAGCGCATCGATTACGGTTTCTTTGACGCTCTGGAGAGACGTGCCCGGCGAGAACAGGATCAGGTAGAAGAGCGGCCGGATGCCCTCCCTCATCGTGTCGTTGAGCACTTCGTGGATCAGCGGCACAGGC
Organism: Elusimicrobiota bacterium; assembly: GCA_038059415.1. Taxonomy (GTDB): domain Bacteria; phylum Elusimicrobiota; class Elusimicrobia; order UBA1565; family UBA9628; genus GWA2-66-18. The sequence continues at coordinate 1,257 of JBBTJN010000069.1, forward strand.
GTGTTCTTGTAGAACTCGGCCAGGACCGGCTGCGACAGCGACTCCACCCCGTACATGATCATGCGGAAGCCGCACTGCTTCATGAGCTTGAGCGTGCTCTTGGCCATCGACGAGCGGAAATTGTCGATGCGCGCCTGGCAGACGAAGGTCATGTCATTGGGAACCTCGCCGCGCTCCTTGCCGGCGATGATGAGCCTGCACATGTCGACTAGGCGCGTCATCGACATCACGAAGTTGTCGTCATCGAAGATGACGGTCTTGGTCTCGGGACGCGACTTCGCCACCTTGATGAGGAGGTCGTAGAGCTCCTGCGCCGTCAAGGTGACGACCTTCGTCGTCTTGGAGAAATCGAAGTCGCCGCGGCCGGAGAAGTCGAGGAAGTTCGTCGAGCTGCAGAACGTGCAGTTCCAAGGGCAGTAGTTGCCCGTAAACAGCCGGACGGTCTGAACGGCGACGAGATCGGGGTTCTTGTACTGCTCGGAATTGGCCTTCCAGTGGCTAAGGTACGGTATGCGACCGAAGTCCATGAGCCGGGAACAGAATGAAAACTCCTCGGGGGTCAGGTTGGGGCTCGTCGGCGGCGGCGCCAGCCGCGTGGAGACGCCGGGGATGCCCGAGAGCGACTCGACGCCGCGCTCCGGGTCGTAGCTCTTGAGGATGTTCTCCATCGGCACCTCGCCTTCGCCAAGGACGACGAAATCGGCGGGGCTCTCCTCGAGAAACCATTTGTGGATGAAGGTAGCGTGGATGCCGCCGGCAGCGATCAGCGCGCGCGGAGCGTCCTTCTCGGCCTTGTACATGAGCCCCAAGTCGTGTTCGAGCGTCTCATGGCAGGGGCTAAAGCCGATGAGGTCGTAATCGAGCTTCTTGAAATCGGGGTCGATGATGCTGGGGTCGACGACGTCGATGACCATCCCCGGATACTTGCGCTCCAGGTAGAATTTCATGCGGTAGAGGCCGAAATTGGGCCCCGTCCACATCATTTTTTTGCCTTCCGGGCCGGTATACGCGGCCAGGAAGAGGATTTTGGTCAAAGGCATGGTTTTGGTCCAGGCGGGGAAGGGCCCTACGGGGCAGTGTAGCCGTTGCCGGAGGCCCGCGTCAAGGCAGATTTGACACGGCGGGCGGGCGATTCATATAATGTTCGAAGTTCGAACTGAGGCCCGCCGCACGGCCCCCGCAGAATTCGGCTTCACCCCATCCCTTGCGCCGTTTCAGGAGGTTTCATGCGCGTTCTCGTCACCGGCGGATCCGGCTTTATCGGCGCCAATGTCGTCGATCAGCTCAAGAAAGCCGGTTTCGCGGTCAGAATCTACGACATGGTGTACCCCAGCGGCATAGAGGGCGTCGAGTTCTACCACGGCAGCCTCCTTGACGCTATGGCCCTGCGCTTCGCGATGACAGGCTGCCAGTACGTCATGCACCTGGCCGCCATGGCCGACGTCAACGACGTTGTCGCCGACCCCCTCTACGCCGAGGAGATCAACGTCCGCGGCACGATCAACATCCTCGACGCCGCGCGGCGCGCGAAGGTCAAGCGCGTGGTCTACGCGAGCACTATCTGGACGTACAGCGACGTTAAGGACGCCTTCGTCACCGAGGAGACGCTCATCCCGCCGCCCGCGCACCTCTATACCGCCACGAAGCTCGCCGGCGAGCACTATTGCCGCGCCTTCAACGGCCTTTACCAGCTCCCTTACACGATCCTGCGCTACGGCATCCCGTATGGCCCGCGCGCCCGCGGAGCGACGGTCATCAGCAAGTTCGTCTCGATGGCGCTCGCCGGCCAATCGATCACCATCGCCGGCGACGGCCTGCAATTCCGCAAGTTCGTCCACGTCGGCGATCTGGCGCACGGCAACATCCTAGCGCTCAAGCCCGCCGGCGCCAATCAGATCTACAACCTCGAGGGCACGGAGAAGGTCTCGATTAAGCAGTTGGCTGAGTGGGTCAAGGAGCACGCCAACCCAAAGATCGAGGTCATTCACACCCCCGCTCGCGAGGGCGACTTCAAGGGCGCGGAGATATCGAACAAGAAGGCGCTCGAACAGCTCGGCTGGAAGCCCGAGATCGAATTCCTCACCGGCCTCAAGCAGGTCATCGAAGAGAAGAAAAAGGAGATTCAGAATGAGCGCACCCTCGACCTCGTTGCCGCTTAAGAAACTGAACATTCCGATCCTCCGCGTCCCGTTCGACGCCGAGGACCGCCGCTTCCTGCACGAGGGCCTCGAACAGATTCTCGCCACAGGCGGCCTCACGATGGGGAGCAACACCAAGGCTTTCGAAGCCGAGTTCTCCGCGCTTTGCGGCGTCCCTCATGGCGTGGCCACGTCGAACTGCACGACCGCGCTCGAGATCATCCTGCGCGCCATCGGCGTCGAAGGCGGCACGGTCGTCGTGCCGACGAACACCTTCATCGCCACGGCGTTCGCCGCCGTCCACGCCGGAGCGAGGGTCGTATTCGCGGACTCCGACCCCGAGACGCTGTGCCTCTGCCCGAAGGACCTCGAGAAGCGCCTGCGTCCCGACACGAAGGCGGTCATCCTCGTCCACATCGGCGGCGTCGTCACGCCGGCGATCGAGAAAATCAAGAATATCTGCGACGCGCGCAACATCCCTCTCGTCGAGGACTGCGCTCACGCTCACGGCTCCAGCTACAAGGGCATCCAGGCGGGCGCCTGGGGCTTGGCCGGGGCGTTCTCGTTCTTCCCGACGAAGGTCCTCGTCAGCGGCGAAGGCGGCCTGATCACGACAAAGGATCCGGCCCTCTACGAGAAGGCCATGATGTTGCGCAACCACGGAAAGAATCCGAAACTCGGCAACCGCATCAGCGAGTTGGGCCACAACTGGCGCCTGTCCGAGATGACGGCCCTCATGGCCCTCCAGCAGACGCGCAAGGCAAAGGCGCTTTATGCCGAGCGGCGGAAGACGGCCGCCTGCTACGACCGCGAGTTCGCGTCGTTCACCCAGGTCCGACCGCTGAAGCTGGGCCAGGGCGTGGAGTCCACTTACTACAAGTACGTGATCTACCTCGCGCCCGGCGTCTCTCGCGACGCGCTCAAAAAGCTCCTCAAGGACGAGTTCTCGGTCTCGCTGACCGGTGAGATATACGACGTGCCCGCCCATAAGGAGCCCGTCTGGGCCGCTCATCCGGAGACCGTCGTCAACGCCGACGACTCGTTTCCGGGCGCGGAGAAGATCGCCGCACAGCACGCCTGCCTGCCGCTGTATCCGGGTCTGACGGACGAGGAGCGCGTCTACGTCGTGGATTCCCTTCGCGAGGCGCTGCGGAAACTGACCGGCAAGGCATGAACGTCCTGGCGTTGGTCGCGCACGCCGACGATGAGCTGCTGGGTCCCGGCGGCACTTTGATCCGCCACGCGCGCACTGGGGACGACGTCCATGTCGCCATCTTCGTCGGCAAGCCGAATCTCGCGATGTACGCCTCCGCGCGCTACGGCCAGGAGGTCCTCGACAAGCGCCGGACCCAGGCCGAGAAGGCCGCCAAAGTGGCCGGCTTCAAGTCCGTCCACTGGTTGGGGCTTATCGACGAAACGCTCGAGCAGGATCTCAACTCGACGGTGACGGCCGCCGAGAAGGTCGTCAAGAAGGTGGTCCCCAAGGTCGTCTACATGCACCATGGCGGAGACCTCAACCAGGATCATCGCGGCGTCTTCAAGGCGGGCCTGATCGCCGTCCGCGGCCTGCTCAACCCGCGCGTCGACCGGGTGTTGACCTTCGAAACGCCGTCGACGACCGAGCAGGCTCCCGCTCTGCCGGGCTGGCAGTTCCAACCGAACCACTTCGTAAACGTCGCGGCCACGCTCGAGCGCAAGATCCGGGCGCTGCGAATGTACGACGACGAACTGCGTCCCTTCCCTCATCCGCGCTCGCGCGAGGGCCTGATCGCGTTGGCACGCGTGCGCGGCAGCGCCGTGGGCATGCGCGCCGCCGAGGCGTTCTCCGTGGTGCGCGAGTGCGTCGGATAGCGGCCGGACGACCGCCGATCATCCTCGGCGTCACCCCGGCCCGCGGCGGCTCCAAAGGAATCCCGCGCAAGAACATCCGCCCGATCGCCGGCAAGCCGCTGCTCGCCTGGACCATCGAGCAGGCGAACGCCTCGAAGCTGCTGACGCGCTACGTCGTCTCCACCGAGGACGCCGAAATCGCCGGCGTCGCGCGCGGCTACGGCGCCGATGTCCTCAAGCGTCCCGCCAGGCTGGCCGGCGACGCGGCCGACACGCTCCCCGTCCTCCGGCACGCCTTAGACGAGATCCCGGCGGACATCGTCGTGCTCCTGCAATGCACCTCGCCGGTCCGCGCCGGCGGGCTCATCGACCGCTGCATCGAGCGCTTCCTCTCGGCCAAAAAGAGGACCGCCTATCTCGGGACGGTCTTCCAGGACCGCGCCTTCGAGTTGGGCCGGAAGATGCCACGCCGGCAAGAGATTCGGCCCAAGAACCTCGACATCGGCAACGTCTACGTCGTCAGCGCCGATCTCATCCGCAAGTCGCGCAGCTTCGGCGCCTTCGCCGTCAAGCCCATTCCATTGCCGATCAGCCGCGAGGAGGCCGTCGAGATCGATGAGCCCTTCGACTTCTGGCTGGCCGAGAAAATCCTGCTCGAGCGCCGGCCGGACTAGCATGCTGCTGGCCGCGACGGCGCTGACCGAGTTCTGGGGCGACGGGGCGATTCTCCGGCTCGGGCCCTGGTGCAAAAGCGAGCGCGGTCGCCGCGCTCCCGATCCCTGGGCCGACCGCGCCAGGCTCCACGCGGCCTGCGGCGGCGCGCAGGAGCTCCTCGAGCGGCTGCTGCCCGAGCTGGGCGCGGGCCTCTCCGCGCTCCACGGCGAGAAGCTCCCCCCCGAATATTGGAAGGTTCTCCTCGCGCCGTGGCTTTCGCGCTTCATCCATCTCGTCTGGGACCGCTACGAACGCCTGCGCCTGGCCTTCGAGGCCGAGCCCGGCCTCGACGCGGTCCTGCTCGACGAGGCCGACTTCACGACGGCGCGCGGCCTACAGCACTTCCAGGACCTCGGCTTCAGCGACGAATACAACCTACAGATCATCTCGCAGCTCATCGACCTCCAGCGGCAGGACTTTCCACGACGGTGTCTGACGCGGCCGGCGCCGGAATTCCCGGACCGGACGCGCCCCTGCGGCGCCCGCGCGCTCGACGCCGCCGTGCGAGCGGCCTCCCCGCGCATCCTCGTCGCCGAGCTTTTCCCGCGCCGCGCCCAGAACGTGCGCCTGCTCGCGCGTCTGGCGGGCAAGGCCGGGCCGTTTCTTGGCGCGCTCCCTCCGCCTCCCGCCGCCGACCTCGCCCGGCGCGCGAAACTGACGATCGCCCGCAAAGGCGCTGGCCCCGAGGCCGCCGTCCGCGCCTTGCTCGCGCGCCACGTGCCGACGCTCTACGTCGAGGGCTTCGCGACCGCGCGCGCCGCAACACGTTCGGGCTGGCGACGCGCGCCGGACGTCCTGGTTTCGTCGACGGGCTGGCTCTTCGACGAGGCGTTTAAGTTCGCCGCCGCCGAGTTCTCTCTGTCAGGCACGACGCGCGTGGGTTGGCAGCACGGCGGCGGCTACGGCGTCGACCTCGACACGCCGACCGAATCCCTCGAGCGCCTCCTCGTGGACCGCTTCGTCACCTGGGGCTGGACTTCCGACGCACCCGGAGCGAAGACCGTGCCATTGCCGAACCCTCACATCGAGGACTTCCGCGCGAGGGGACTTTCGGCCGGTCCCCGCCGCGACCTGCTCTTCGTGACCAACGGCTTCCCGCTTTTCCCCTACCTGCTTTACAACTGGCCGATCGGCTGGCAGGTCGAAGACGACTTCGAGCGCCAGCGGCGCTTCATCCTGGCCCTGCCCGAGGCCGCCCGCAAGGCCCTCGTGCTGCGGCTGTATCCGCTCGAACGCGGCTGGAACGCGCGCGAGCGCATCGAGAGCGGCCTGCCGGCGATGCGCCGGGACAACAGCGGGTCGATGGCGGGCGCCTTGTCGCGCGCCAAGCTCGCCGTGTTCGATCATGTCGGCACATCCTTCTCCGAAGCCCTGGCGCACGGCACGCCGACCATGGCGTTGCGCAACCCGGCCGTCTCGCCGTTCCGCCCGGAGGCCGAACCGCTCGCGGCGCGGCTCAAAGAGGCGGGGCTTCTCTACGATTCGCCGGATGAGGCCGCGAAAGCCGCCGCGCGCCTCCTGCCCGATGTTACGACCTGGTGGGAGGGCGCCGCCGCGCGCGGGGCGCGCGAGGCATGGTTGACGTCGCACGGACGCTCCGGAGACTGGTCTGCGCCGTGGGCCGATTTCCTGAACGGGCTTATCCGCGCAGCCGCTTCCAGTTGAGAAGTTCGTCCCGCTTCACCGCTCGGCGCAGACTGCGGCCGAGAAGCCGAGGCTCGTCCGCCGGAGAAATGCCGGTGCCGGGCCGCTTGGCCAGAAGATCGCCCTCCGTGAGGACATGCTCGGCCGGCAGATCGCGGGCGGCCACCAAGCTGCGCCGGGCCACGAGCCGGTTTTTCGCCTCGCAGGCGGCCACGCGCTTGACGCCGTCGCCGAGGCACGCCTCGACGTCTCGAATGCCCCGCACCATGGCCTTGAACTCCGCGGGCTCCAGCGAGGCGCGCTGATCCGGGCCCGGCAGCCTGCGATCTAAAGTCAGGTGCTTCTCGATGACGACGGCCCCGCGCGCCGCGGCGGCCAAGGGCACCGTGATGCCCCGCGTGTGATCCGAGTACCCAACAGGCAGGCCGAAAGTCTCGCGCAGAGTGTCCATCGCGCGCAAGTTGACCTCGCCCACGGGCAGCGGATACTGCGTGACGCAGTGCAGCAAGGTCACGGGCACTCGCCCTTCGTCGCGAATCCAACGGAGCGCCCGCCGGACGTCGTCCAAGGTGCTCATGCCCGTGGACAGGATGATGGGCCGTTTCTTGCGGGCCACATGCTCGATCAGGCCGCGGTTGGTGATCTCGCCCGAGCCCAGCTTGAACCGGTCCACGCCCAGACGCCCGAGGAGATCGGCGCTCTCGGCGTCGAAGGGAGATGACATGAACAATATCCCCTTCCTGCGGCAATGGGCGAACAGGATCGCGTGAGCCTTCTCTCCGAGTTCCAGCTTCTTGAGCATCGCGAATTGAGATCTCGCGCGCGTGGCTGCCCTCTGATAGTCGGCGGTCCTGGCAGAGCGAGTGACGAGGCCGTCACTGCGGAAACTCTGGAATTTGACGGCGTCCGCGCCCGCCGCCTTGGCCGCGTCGACGAGGCGCTTGGCCAGCCGCAAATCGCCGTTGTGGTTGACCCCCGCCTCGGCGATGATAAAGGCCCGGGGCTTGCCGCCCCGTGACGGGATGAGGCTGATCTTCACGCTTTCTCCTTGATGACCCGGGGCTCAATTATAACTTTTCCCAGTAGTTCCATAACCCCCTGAAGTAATCGGCCTTCCCGCCGTCGATAGTCGCCGTGGCAGGCCCCTCGGAGCAATTTCGCATTCGCAGGGGCGCATGACCCAGGTCTCGGAAGTTTTCCCCGAGAATGAGAACCCAACGGAA
>JBBTJN010000070.1:0-10480 GCA_038059415.1 Elusimicrobiota bacterium
GGTTCTCGGCGATGACGGCCTCGACCTGCGCGGGGAACACCTTGAGGCCCTTCACGATGATCATGTCCTTCTTGCGGTCGCAAATCGAGAGGTAGCCGTCGGCGTCCACGACGCCGATGTCGCCGGTTTTGAGCCAGCCGTCGGCGGTGAACGCCGCCCGAGTGTCCTCGGGCCGGTTCCAATATCCCCGCATGACGCATTCGCCCTGGACGCAGATCTCGCCCGCGGTTCCTTGCGCAAGCATATTCCCGGCATCGTCGATGATTTTGACCCGCACGCCGTCGATGGGCGGTCCGACCCAACCGCGCCGGACGGCGCCGGCCGCGCTGATGGTGGCCACTGGGCTCGTCTCGGTGAGGCCCCAGCCTTCGACGATCTCGACGCCGATGGCGGCGTGGAACGCCGCGGCGACGGCGCTCGAGAGCGGAGCGGCTCCGGAAACGGGAATCCTGATCCGGCGAAACGCCCAGAAGCGGAGGTACGCGCGCGCCTTCCAGTCCCTCGCTTCGCGCGCGAGCGCGGCGTACACCTGCGGCACGGCTGCAAACAGGCTCACGCCGCGGCGCCCCATCGCCTTGAGCCAGGGCTTGGCCGGGGCGATCGCGGCGAAGACGACGTTGGTCAAGGTCAGGCGCAGGGAAACGAGGACGACCCCGGTCCAGGCGAAGCTGTGGAACATCGGAAGTATGCACAAAGCCACGTCGCAGCGGTCGAGGCTCATGCGGCGCAGCGCGGATTCGCAGTTGGTCACGAGGTTTCGGTGCGTGAGCATGACGCCCTTGGGAAAGCCGGTCGTGCCCGAGGTGTAGAGAATGGCGGCGATGTCGCTTTCGAGCGCGACGTCGATGGACGCGTAGGCCAAGGCGGATGCGCGCAGGTCCGAGAAAGGGCGGATCAAGGGCGACGGGGGCGCGCTCAAATCGGTGACCCAGAGAGCCGTGAGCTCGGGGCATTTCGCGGCGGCCGCGGTGAGGCCGGGCAGGAAATCGCTTTGGGTGAAGACGCCTTTCGCGCCGCAGTCTCCGAGCAAGTAGGCGAGTTCGTCGGTCTTCGACACCATGAAGTTGATCGGCACGGCGATGGCGCCTAGGCGGTTTATGGCGAAATAGGAGACGACGAACTCGGGAGCGTTGCGATGGACGATCGCCACGCGGTCGCCTTTGGCGATACCGGCTCGGCGCAGGCCTTCGGCGATTTGAAGGACTTCACGACGCAAGTCGTGAAAGGAGACCTCGCGCTCGCCGAACACAAGCGCGGTCTTTGCGCCGCCTTCTTGCGCGGATCGGTCGAGGAGTGCGTTGAGGGTGGACATATCGGGGGGGCCTATTTCTGTCGGGGGTCTAGAATATCACGGACGGCGTCGCCCAGGAGATTCCAGCCGAGTACGAACATGAAAATCGTGATGCCGGGGATGAGCACGGTGTGCCAGTATTCGAAGGGATTTCCCGCAGATCCCAGGAGCCAGTTCCTGGAAAGGGAAATCAACTGACCCCAGTCCGCGTAGCCGACGGGCGCGCCGAGGCCGAGGAAGGAGAGCGCGGCCGCGGTGATCACCACCGAGCCGGTGGACAGAGACGCGACGACGAGTACGGGATAGATCGAGTTCGGGATGATGTGGCGCAGCAGGATGCGTGCGTCGCACGCGCCCAGCGCGCGCGCCGCGGCGATGAAGTCCCGCTCTTTAACGGACATGACGTCCCCCCTCATCAAGCGGGCGTAGGGCGGCCAGGACACGGCCATCACGGCGTACATCACGTGTTCGAGGCTTGGCCCCATGATCGCGACGATAACGACGGCGAGTACGAGATCGGGGAAGGCGAGCACGATGTCGGTCAAGCGCATGATGCACTCGTCTATCCAGCCGCCGTAGAAGCCGGCGGCGCCGCCAAGCAGCACGCCGATGCTCACCGAGAAACCGACGACCTTGAACGCGACCTTAAACGCCGTGCGCGTGCCCCAGACCATGCCGTAGTACAGGTCATACTGCTGCTCGGTGGTGCCAAACCAATGCTCCCTCGACGGGCGCACCGGGTCCGGGCTGTAGCCGGTTTGCGGGATGATGTATGCGTCGCGCGATCCTGGCTCGGGAGGGGCCAGGACCGGTGCGAGCGCCGCGACCGAGAGGAAGAAGCCGATGAGCGCCGCGCCGAGCAAGGACATCGGCCGGCGCTTGAGCGCCCTCCAGATGGACAGGAGCTTCGTCATCTCAGTTGCCCACCCGGATGCGGGGGTCGACGACCGCATAGAGAATGTCGGAGATCAGGTTGGCCGTGACGAACAGCGACGCGGCGAGCATCGTCGAGCCGAGCACGCCCGGCACGTCGAGCTGCTGCGCGGCCTGCACGCCCCAGCGGCCGATGCCGGGGAAATCGAAGACGGTCTCGGTGATGACGACGCCGCCGAGCAGGCCGATGAAAAGCAGGCTCGAGAGAGTCACAACGGGGATCAGTGCGTTGGCGAGCGCGTGCTTGTAGATGATGACGCTCTCCGGCAGGCCTTTGGCGCGCGCGGTGCGCACGTAGTCTTTCGACAGTTCCTCGAGCATGGAGGAGCGCGTGATGCGCAGCAGGAGTGCGACCGAGATGTACAGCAGGGTGGCTGCGGGCAGGACCATGTGCTTGACCACGTCGACATACGCCCCCCCTTCGCCGTTGAGCAGGCAGTCGAAGGTGAGCAGTCCCGTGTAGTGCCGGAACGTATCGGCGTGCACGAGCATGTCCGTCTCGAGCGTGTAGCGTCCCGGCGGGAACCAGTGCAGGCGTCCGTAGAATACCATCAGAAGCACGAGGCCCAGGACGAAGCTCGGCAGGGAATAGCCGGTGATTGCGACGAAACGCGTGATGTGGTCGATGAGGCTGTCCCGGTACACGGCGGATATCACTCCGAAGAACACGCCGACGATGATGATCGGCAGGAACGTCAGCACGGTGAGTTCAAAGGTCGCCGGGAAGAACGCCGCGATCGCCGCGGCCACCGGCATCTTCGCCGTCTCCGAATAGCCGAGGTCGCCGTGCACGACCTGCTTAAGCCAGATGTAGTACTGCACCGGCATCGGCTTGCGAAGGCCGTACTTCTCGATCACCGCGTCGAGTTGGGAGAGTTGACGCGGATCCTTGATGTACAGCGAGGCGCGCATCTCAGGCGTCAGGAACTGCAGACAGCAGAACAGCAGGAAGGTCACGCCGAACATGACAAGCGGTAGGAAGGCGAGGCGTTTTAGACAGAATTTCAGCATCTAGTCCTTCGAGAGCGTGTAGAAGTAGCTGCCGTAGGGGGAGTCGGGGAAGATTGGGTTGTGGTACCAGCCCTTCACCCAGTCCCGCTGCGTGCGGTAGCGTATCGCGTCGAGAATATACAGCTGAGGCACTTCCTCGAATGCGAGATCCTGGAGCTTCGCGTAGATCGCCTTGCGCTTGGTCATGTCGGTCAGCGCGTTGCTCTCTTCGACGAGCCGATCGAACTCCGGGTTCTTGAACTTTTGTGTCGCTGGATAGTCCCCCTTCGAGTGCAGGAGCGCAAAGGCGAAGTTGTGCGGGTCGGGATAGTCGGCGTTCCAGCCCATGACGAAGATCGGCATCTTCGAGGATTTGTAGTTGTCCAGGAAGGTCGGCCACTCGATGGCGCGCACGTCGATCTTGAATTTGGGATTCATCGCCTCAATGTTGCGCTTGAGAATTTGGCAGACCGTCTGGCGCGGAAGGTTGCCGGAGTTGAAGGCTATCGTGAATTTGAAGCCCTGCTCCCAAAGCTTGCCGTCGTACGCCTTGCGGAAGTGCTCCTCGGCCTTCTTCTTGTCGAGCTGGTACTTCTTGCCTTTCGGGTTGTGGCCCGGCAGGCTTTTAGGGATCGCTCCCGTGGCTTGCGTGCCTTTGCCTCGCATCACGTCGTTGATAAATCCCTTGTAGTCGAAGGAGTAGGCGAAGGCCTTGCGCACGTCCTTGTCGGAGAAGAACTCGGGCGGGATGCCGTTGCCGTCGAGCTTGCCGCTTCCCAGGAAGGAGTTTGCGACCGCGTTGATCATGTACGTGAAGAACACGACCGGATTCATCTCGAGCGTCGACAGGTCGTCGATGATCTCCACGCCGGGGATGCCCTGGAGCTGAGTGAGCAGCGGGCGGTCCGCGTAGATCGCGTCCGCGTCGCCGGCCTGGAGCATCAGCTTGCGCGTGCCGAATTCACTGACGCCCTTGATGACGACGTTCTTGATCTTCGCCGGCGCGCGCCAATAATCATCGTTGCGCGTCAGGATGAATTCCTTCGTCTGTCGGTCCCACCGGTCGAGCTTGAACGGGCCGGTGCCGTTGGCGCGTTCGAAAAAAGGCGACGTCTCCTTGCTTGGATTGTTGTACTTCCGCCACGACGCCTCGTTGCCGTCCCAATCCCCGTTCTTGATGGCCCAGTCCTTGGGCAGGATGGGCGACCAGGATGCGAGGATGCTCAGAATGGGGGCATACGGGCGCGGCAGGCGGAGGATGAGATTGTCGCCCTGGGTGCCGACCGCGCGGTTGGCATCGGCCCACACGTTCGGGAGGATCTTCCCGTCGTCGTCGCGCGTGGACGCGTAGCCGAGCAGGGGCTCGAGCAGGAGCGACGAGGGGCCGGCCGCGCGGTCCAAGAGCATGAATCGCAGCAAGGACCATTTCGCGTCCTCGGCGGTCATCGCAGTGCCGTCGTGGAATTTCACGCCCGTGCGCATCGGTATCGTGTAGGTTCGCTCGTCGGCGGAGATCAGTCCGTTCTCGCGGCTGGGCACCTGCGCCGCGGCGAGCGGGACCAGCTTCTCGGTCGAGCTTTTCACGAACTGAAACAGCGGCTCGTAGATGTTCAGGATGATCAATTGGCTGGACGTGTCGTACGAGTAAGCCGGATCGAGGCTGTCGGAGTCCGAGATCGTCAGGTAGGTGTAGGAGTCGGGGTTCCTGGCTTTGGAGGCGGCCAGGGCCGGCGCCGGAACGGTTGAGAGAGTGAGCGCGACGACGAGAAGAAGTCCTTGGGTTCTCATGGAGTTTTCGTGACTTCGTAAAGCGTTCCGTAGGGTTGAATCGGATGGTACAGCCAGCCTTGGACCTTGGCGCTGCGCACGAAGATGTTGTGGCTGTCCACCGTGAAAATCGCGGGCGCGTCGTAGATCGCCAGCGCCTGCAGCTCGTAGTACAGAGCCTTTCGCTTCGCGGGGTCGGCCTCGGACGCGGCCTGCTCGATCATCGCGTCGGCCCGCGCATTGGCGTAGCCGAGCGTCGAAGCGAAGTAGCCGCGCGAGTGTAGGAACGGCTCAACGGCATTGTGCGGGTCGGGATAATCGAGAATCCAGCGGTACACAAACGCGGGCAGGCGCCGGGCACGGAACTCGTTGAGAAGCCGTGAATCGGGGAGCGCCCTGCAGTCCACGTGAAACTTGGCGTTGAGTTTTTCGATGCCCTCCTTCAGCAGGCGGCAGGCGATGCGGCGCTCGGCGTTTCCTTCGGTATAGGCCAGCGACAGCGCGAAGCCCTGGCTCCACACCGCTCCGTTTTGGGCGCGCTTGAACGCGCCCTCCGCCTGATAAGGCGAGTACGGCCAAGGCTTCTGCTTGGGGTTGTAGCCGAACAGCACGGCCGGGATCGGGCCGTGCGCCTGAACGGCCTTGCTGCGGTAGCCTTCCTTTATGAAAGCGTCGTAGTCGAAGGCGAAGGCGAAACCCTTGCGCACCTCGGCGTCCGCGAAGAAGTCCGGGGGCACGCCGTCGCCGAGTTTTCCGCTGCCGAGCCAGACGTTGTCCTTCGGCTCGATTTTGAAATTTAAAAGGACCGCGTTCTGGGTCTCGAGGGCGGGCAGGCCGTCGTTGACGACCACGCCGGGCAGGCCTTCGAATTGGTCCAGATAGCGCCGCTCGACGAACGCGACATCGATCTCCCCTTGCGCGAGGCGCCGCTGCCGCTCATGCGAGTCTGCGATAATCATCAGGTTGACTTTGGCAAGCGCTGCGGGCTTGCGCCAGTAGTGATCGTTGCGAACGAGGGTCATAGTCTTTGCGGCGCGGTCCCAGGACTCGAACTGGAACGGGCCGGTTCCGTTCATACGGGCATACAGCGTCGCGCTTTCCTTCGCCGGGTTCCGGTGCCGGACCCAGGTCTCCTTGCGCCCGTCCCAGCCGCCGTCGGCGGTGATCGTGTCCTTGGGCACGATATGGGCGAAGTTGGTGAGGATGCTGAGCAGCGGCGCGAAGGGCTTGTTCAGGCGCAGGACCAAGGCGCCGCCTTCGATGGAAACGGCTTTGTCGGCCAAGTCGAAAATCCGGTCGGGCGGCAGGTCGCCGGTGCGGTGCACGCCGAGCAGTCCCTTCAGGAGAAGGTTTGAGGGTCCCCCCTCCCGGTCGAGGAGCAGAAAGCGCATCAGGGAGTACTTCACGTCCGCGGTGGTCATCGGCGTGCCGTCGTGGAACGTCACGCCGCTTCTCAGCGGAAAGGCGTAGGTGAGCCCGTCCTTGGACAGGAAGCCGTTGGTCAGCGAAGGGACGACGGTCGCGATACGGGGCTCGAAGGCATCAAGCGACTCTCCCGCGAAGTCGATCAAGGTTTCGTAGACCTGGTCGACGATGAACAGCGAGGTCGCGTCGTAGGCCCAGTGAGGATCGAGGGTATCCACGTCGGCGGCGAGCGCGTAGCCGAGGACGGTGGGGTCGTTGGACGCGCGGGCGTTTGCGCCTGAGGCAAGGACGAGCAGGGCGACGAGAGTGAGCCGCGACACGGAGCGTATTCTAGTCAATTTCACGCAGTTCCTGTTGAATCGGTCCAAGGACCAGTCTCTGCATCAGCGATTTCAATCGGCATTTGGATATCTCCGAGGTTAAGGTCCGGGATTTTAGGGCAATTCGCATCGCACGAATAGAAGTACAATGATTGGAATTTCCAAGGAGGCTTGACTGATGCCCGTCGACATTGAAGCCGGAGTCCGCGATTATTACGGGAAGACTCTGAAAACCGGAGCCGATCTAAAGACCGACGCCTGCTGCTCGCCCTCGGATCTGCCGCGTGCCGTGCGCGAGGCGCTGGTGAAGGTGAACGACGAGGTCACCTCCCGTTACTATGGTTGCGGCCTGACCATCCCAAGCGAACTGGCGGGACTGAGCGTCCTCGACCTGGGATCCGGCTCCGGGCGCGACTGCTACATCCTATCCCAGCTGGTCGGCGGCGCGGGACGCGTGACCGGCGTCGATATGACCGACGAACAGCTTGAGGTTGCCGAGCGCAACCGAGCGCACCACGCGCGGGCCTTCGGCTACGGGAACGTCGAGTTCATCAAAGGCGATATCTCACGTCTCGACGAGATCGGTCTCAGGGACGCCTCGTTCGACCTGATCGTGTCCAATTGCGTGATCAACCTCGCGCGCGACAAGGAGGCCGTCCTGCGCCAGGCCCAGCGCGTGCTGAAGGAAGGCGGTGAGATGTATTTTTCAGACGTCTACGCCGACAGGCGCGTGCCCGCTGAGCTAAGAAACGATCCTGTGCTGTACGGAGAATGCCTGGGAGGCGCTCTGTATTGGAACGATTTTCTACAGCTGGCCAGGAACGCAGGCTTCTCCGACCCTCGGCTCGTCGAGTCGCGGCCGCTGGCCCTCGACGCGGGGCCGATCCGGGAGCGCGCCGGCCACATCGGCTTCTATTCGGCGACCTACCGGCTGTTCAAGCTCAAGGGTCTCGAACCCGCCTGCGAGGACTACGGCCAGGCTGTGAGGTACAAAGGGACGATCCCAGACGCTGCGCGGGCGTTCTCGCTCGACGGCCAGCACCGCTTCGAGGCCGGGCGGATCATGACGGTGTGCGGCAACACCGCGTTGATGCTCGAGAAGAGCCGCTACGGCCGCCACTTCGACTTCTTCGGCGACCTGACTAAGCACTTCGGCATCTTTCCGGGATGCGGGACGAACATTCCGTTCTCAACAGAGGCGAGGAACGACCGTGCCTGCTGCTAAGTGGGCCGTCGCTGAGACCACGGCGCAGGGGAAGGCCCGCGCCGTGGTGCCGCCCGGCACACTGAAGACGCTGTGGCTCAACACCGGGACCCGGTGCAACATCGAGTGCGCGAATTGCTACATCGAGTCCTCCCCGCGAAATGATCGTCTTGAATACCTACGCCTGACTGAGATCCGCCCCTTTCTCGATGAGGCCCGGGAGATGGGGGCGAGCGAGATCGGATTTACCGGAGGCGAGCCGTTCATGAACCCGCATCTTCTCGCCATGGCCGGGGAGTGCCTGGAGCGCGGCTTCTCGGTCCTGATTCTGACCAACGCGATGTCGCCGATGACGAGCCGCAAGCGAGAGCTCCTCGACATGCTCACGCGCCACGGCCGGGATCTGCGCCTGCGCGTGTCGCTCGACCATCACACCGCCGCCGCCCACGACGCCGAGCGCGGCGCGGGTGCCTTCGACAAGACCATGGCTGGCCTGCGGCAGCTGCTTGACGCGGGATTCGACGCCTCCGTGGCCGGGAGGACCTTCGTTGACGAGGATGAAAACGCCGCGCGCGAAGGCTACCGCCGCGCGATCGGCACCGAGATCAAGCTGACGGTGTTCCCGGAAATGGGCGCCGCCGGAGAGCTTCCCGAGATTACGACCGAGTGCTGGGGACTGCTCGGCAAGACGCCTGAGTCGGTGATGTGCGCCTCCTCGCGCATGGTGGTCAAGCGTCGCGGTGAGCAACGCCCCGCGGTCGTCGCCTGCACGCTCATCCCCTACGACGCGCGCTTCGAACTCGGGCGGACCGTGCGGGAGTCGTGGCGTCCGGTCGCCCTCCAGCACCCGCATTGCGCCTCGTTCTGCGTGCTTGGCGGCGGGTCTTGCACCGCATGACGGGCTTCGTTCTTTAAATTCTGCCCGTCGTTGGCAGTATTCGAACCTGGGCAACGGTCGGAAACACATTTAAACCGCCCAGCATCGCGATTTTGACCCAAAACCGACCACGGGAATAGAATGTTACTCGGACCGCACAAACGATCCGCGGCTCGCGTATCAAGCTCTCAGAAACCACATCCCATCACGGAAAGCGCCCCCTTGCCTTGGGACGGTAGGCGGGTTACACTTATCCACACGATGTCTGATCATCGCCTCCTGGCCTTTTCGCGGGCTCTGTCCGACGCCGTGCGCAGCGGCCTGCCCATAGCCGCGACCTTGCGCAAGCTCTCGTGGGTGTCTTGGCGCGACCGCAAGCTCTCCGCCGCCGCCGAGATGGTGAGTCAGGGCCGGACCTTGCACGATTCACTCTCGGCCCAGAATCTCTACCCCCCCATCCTCATGGCCTTGATCCGGGCCGGAGAGGAAAGCGGCAAGACCGATGCCTTCCTCGACCGCTTTTCGGCCGCGCTCGAGACGCGCATCGATTTCGCCAGGCGCCTCAATCGCGCGCTCTTCTACCCCGCCGTCACGGGACTGTTGGCCGGGGCGATCTTCCTCGCGTTCTCAACGAAGGCCGCGCCCATGCTCCTGCAGCCAATCATCGACGCGGGCGTGGCGGTACCGGCCGGCGCACAGAAGATCATGCGCGTGGGCGGCTTCATCCTCTCGAACTGGCCCTTGCTCCTGGGCGCGTTTCTGGCCGTCGTCGCGATGCTCGGGGTCGTCGCGAACTCTAGCCTGGGGCGCAAGGCCCGGGCGCTGTCGGGCCATTTGCTGCCCGGAATTCGCTACGCCGTCGAGGAGGCGCGCAACTACCAGTTCGAGGCGACCATGGAGTTGCTGCTCGCCGCGGGATTGCGGCCGCGTCAGATCATGGAGATCATGGCGCAGTATTTTCGCGACGACCCCATGCTCTACCGCCACCTCACGCGGGGCGCGCGCCTGCTCTCTCAAGGCAAGAGCTTCACCGAGAGTCTGGTGCCCTGCTTGCCCGAGGGCGACCGCGCTCGCGTCGCCGTCGCGGAGACCGCCGGCCGGCTTGACGAGACCTTCGGCCGCCTCGCCGTAGAGCACTGCGAGCGGCATATGCACCGTCTGAAGATGGCCGCCTCCACCGTCCAACTCGCCGCGGTCGTGGCGCTGGCGCCGGTCTGCTTCGGCCTGGTCATGTGGATACTGTGGCCGACCTTCTCCATGCTACGCTCCGCCGACGTCCAGCTATCCAGAATCGGATCGTCGGTTCCGGAGGGCGGCCCTTCGGGCACATTCTCCCCCCTGAAGCTTGAGAAACCCGTCATGGCCGAGAGCAGGGGGGCGGCGCGCTTCAACGAGATGAACGCCAAAAACATTGTCGACTTCATGCAGTCTCACAAGCCCCGGTCCACGGACTTGGAGAGCGACGTGGACACCGTGGAAGCCGGGGGCACGGTGGTGGAATACAGTACGACGCCCAAGAAAAAGACGATGGCGGTGCCAAAGCTGAAGAACTTGTCGATACAGAGGATTCAGTTCAAGAAGATCGAGCCGACCAGGGTGAAGAGTGCTCTCTCGGATTAACCTAGAAACGGCAGTTGCCCCCTGCCGATCATGAGATTCGCTTGATTTGCCAA
>JBBTJN010000071.1:0-3298 GCA_038059415.1 Elusimicrobiota bacterium
TTTCCGCCTTGGCGCCGACGACCGCGAGATTCGGCTTCGCCGCCGCGGCCAACGCACCCAAGGCGGCCTCGGAGGGCTTCGCCGCGACGCTTCCGGGCTTCTGATCCGACAAATTCACCGGCGGACCGACGATCTCGAAACCGACGCCGGTCAGCATTCCCGTGTCTTTGCCCTTGGATGTAGTCTGGCTCAGGTAGGCCGTCGCACCGTACTTGCCAGGACCGTTCTTCTTGAACCAGTCGGCGTTGAGCGAGAGCGAGAACTGGTAGCCCGTGATCGGGCCTTCGAACTTCGCGAGCGGCGTCCCCGTGAGAGCATCAATGCTGCCGTCAGGTCCCTCCTTGAAGATGTTGATATGCCACTTCTCGGTGAACGGGCTCGCCTTGGCGTAGGCGACGAAGTCGAACGGTCCCGGGACCGTATACCCGGTCTGGACGTTCGGGATATCGGCCTTCAGGTTCACCGTGAGCGACGGTGTGAGCGTGAACTTCTGGTACATGGCCGGCGCGGTAAAGCTCGGCTTCGCGATCCACTTGCCCGCCGGCTCGTCCGGTTCCGGCTGGGCCGCCGCATGGCCAACCGGTCCCAGCAGGCCGGCAACGGCAAGCGTCATGGTGGTCAGGATTCGTGCGGCTGTTCTCGTGGAACGTCTCATGGCATCCATTCCTCTCTCCTCCAAGCGTCCTGCGCCCTCACTTCCCGCACAAGGATGCGGCCGGTTCGCGTCCCTGTTGGGTCTCTTGCAGGCGGTGGAGTGCGGTTGTATGACTGCCCCGCAGGTCCATGGGTCCCCGCCTCATTGCTTCTCGCAGTGGTACCAATGCGGATCGTCCGCGTACTTCTTGGGGTTCTTGCACTTGATCAGGTACATGGCATTTACCTTCTGGTCCCCGTAGACGCACGCGACCGAGTCAAAGAGCTTCGATGAAGCAAAAAGCGGGAGCGTCACCTTCTTCTTCTCAGCCGGCTTGACGTCCGCGGGGTTGAGCCCGGAAATGTCCAGTTCCACCCAGGCATCCATCTTGGGCTCGCAATGCCTCGCGCCAGGGGAGTGCAGCTTCTTGGCCGGCTGAGACGGCGCGGCAACAACCGTTATGGACACATCGCGGCGGTTGTTGGAGCGGTTCTTTTCCAGGCTGGCGACATTCCCCGACGAGTCGAGAATACAGCTCAACTTATGCGGCCCGCCTTTTTGCGCGGTCCAGCCGGTCGTGAACTCCCCCTTCAATTCCTGTATCCCGGGGTTAACGTGGACGCTCTTTCCACCGACATTGCCAAGCGGAGTGTTGACGCCGCCCTCCGTGTAATTCTGGGCCTTGGTACCGTACGCACCGGGCGGAATCTTGATTGGGAAAATGCCCCGGGAGTGGCCGTCGACTGTGATGAGATTCGGATGTTCAACGAGCTCCTTCTTCACAATGGTCCCTTCCGTGGGGCGGACTGTCCAGTTGCAGTGCAGGATGAGCGGCGTTCCCTCCGGCACACTGCCGCCCGCCGGGATACGCGAGCCGTTCTCATGGGCGGCCCAGAAATCCGCCACGGCCATGTCGAACGGAAACCACTCTTTTGCCTCGGCGCTCCTCTGCAACCCGGCCGGCCCCAGCAGGCCGGCAACGGCAAGCGTCATGGCGATCAGGATTCGTGTGGGTGTTCTTGTGGAACGTCTCATGGCATCCATTCCTTTCTCCTCCATGCATCCGGCGCCGAATCGTCCCTTCACTTGCCACACAAGGACGCGGCCGGTTCGCGTCCCTGTTGGGTCTCTTGCAGGCGGCCATCCCTGCCGTTTGACGGTCTGTCCCGACGAAGCCGAAAAAGGTTCACTGCTTCAGGGCTCCCCTGACGAATCTACGCATTCGTAGCCTCTACTCTTCACCGACTCCTCCCCCGACGTTTGACTTTTGCATCCTTTCATCCTACACTTTCTTCGCCAAGGCGGGAGAACGCGTGATCGAGCCGCTGACCCTTCAGTAGATCCAAGAACAAGTACGGCAGGGCCATTTCCTTTACACCCTTCATGCCGATGAAGAAAGGCGCAACGATGGGCTTTCTCCGGGCGATGTCAGGGCCGCCCTTCTCACCGGGAGAGTGGTCGAGGAATATCCGGAGGATCCAAGAGGCTCCTCGTGCTTGGTCCACGGCAGGGTCGGTGGGCGGGACGTTCATATCGTATGCGGCCGCAATCGCTCGGGTTGGCTGGTTCTGATTACTGTGTATCTTCCAGGCCCGCCAAAGTGGCGGACCCCCACGGAAAGGAATAGAACATGAAGACGAACTACGGTGACTGCCTCTACTGCGGCGGCGATGTAGAAGAACGCACGGATCGTCTCGACTACCGCTTTCACGGCCAGCTTTACATCGTGGAGAACGTAACGATGGGGGTATGCCGCCAGTGCGGCGAGAGATTCCTCACGGCCGAAATGGTGGACCGCCTTCATCGCCTGCTCTCCACGACGACAACCGGACCCCTTCCCACGCTCCCTGTTCCCGTGCTCACGGCATGACCCGTCACTCGAAGAAGTAGTTGACCGCCACCCTGCCCATGACGTATCCGCACTGGACGGAGGTCTTTCCAGAGCGGCTTGCGTGTGTTCGGCAACCACTCCGACCTGTTGCAGCCGCTAGGGACTGAACGCCTTGGCGTTCTGCTCGGCCTGGTTGGCGTACTGGTTGAGCGCCTGGCTCAGCGCCCGCGCCTGCGCGGCCGCCGCCTCCGCGGCTTTCTTAAACTGCTTCGTCGAGTGACTCACCGATCCACCGCCCCTTCCCGGCAGGCCGGGATAGGCATCCCCCGGCTTCGTAAATTCGAAGGACCAATCCGCAACGCAATGCTTGTACAGCTTGTCCATGCATTGATCCAGCGTTTCGCTCCCGGTACACCCTGCGGCCTTCTGTTCCTGCACACTGTAGGCTTTTTCGGAGCAGGCTTTCGCGATCTGCGGCATCGCGGATACTCCATACTCGTACTCCGCGGCATTGACCGAAAGTTCGTTGAACTGTTTCTTGATCCCATCGAACTTTATCGGTCTGACCAACCGCACAGCCGCGGCGCCGCGTTGACCCGACGGCGTGAGCCGGAGTTCGCCTTTGAACGGCGCAACCGTTGACTTGCCTTCCGACTGCGCGGCGCCGCCGCGCTTGATCTGCGGGGCCGTCGGCTTGGCGGTCGACCTCTTGTCTTCCTCGGCCCCGGCAATGCCGCCGAGCGCAAGGGCGAGAACAGCGGCGGAAACAATCAGAAACCGGCGAAGGGGCATGACGATTCCTCCTGGTATGGGCGCTGTCAACGGATCAAGAC
>JBBTJN010000072.1:0-1330 GCA_038059415.1 Elusimicrobiota bacterium
GGTCAGGCGCTCGGCGACGCCGCGGGCCTTGAGGATCATGTGCCCGAACTCGTCGAGCTCCTCTTCCTTCCTCTCTCCGGGGATGTCCACGGCCTCGGAGGCGACGACGATCGCGACGTCGCGCGCGGCGTGCGCGGCCTTGAGCTTGGCGCACATGTCTTTGACGTCTACGGGGCGCTCAGGGAGGCAAAGATAGTCGGCGCCGCCGCCGATCGCGGTGTAGAGGGCGACCCAGCCGGCGTGGCGGCCCATGACCTCAAGGACCATGATGCGGCGGTGTGAGCGGCCCGTGTCACGCAGGCGCTCAACGGCCTCCATTGCGAGGGTGGCGGCGGTGTCGAAGCCGAAGGTAGCGTCGGTCGCGTCGAGATCGTTGTCCATCGTCTTTGGGACCCCGACGACGTTGACCTTGTGCTCCTTGAAGAGCTTGTTGGCCACGCCGAGAGTGTCCTCGCCGCCCATCGCGACGAGGGCGTGAAGATCAAGCTTCCTAAAGGTGTTCAGCACGCCCAGGACGCCGCCCTCTTTCTTGTAGGGGTTCGTGCGCGAGGTGCCGAGCATCGTGCCGCCTTTCCCCACCATCTCGCGGACGTCATCGGGGCCGACCGGCTTGGCCGTGCCGTTGATCATGCCCTTCCAGCCTTCCTGTATGCCGACGCATTCATAGCCGAGCTTGTGCGCTTTCAGGACAACGCCTCGGATCGCCGGGTTGAGTCCAGGGCAATCTCCGCCGCCGGTGAGAATCGCAATTCGTTTCGTCATGTAAAATCCTTTAAAAGCTGTTGGAGTATTTAAGCTGCACCACGCGTTCGGGTCCCCGATGGGTGCCGTCGCTGTATAAGCCGCCCGCGCTGATTGCGCGCATTGCGAAGTCCACGTGGAAATTCGGGGTCAAGTAGGCGCGCAGGCCGACATTGAACCGTGAGTCGCTCCAGTTGCTGATGTTATCCCACTCGAGCAGGATCGAGGCCTTGTCGCGGATGTTAATCGTCAGCGGCAGGGAGCCGAATATGCCATTTGAGTCGAAATCGGAGATGTTGAACGATGGGTGTAGTTGAAGGCCCGGCAGGCCGAGCTCCTTTGACGCCACGACGTAGAAGCCGCGCTGGCGTTGGTTGAAGCGGCGGAAGCCGGTGTTATAGCCGTAGCCCTGGCCGTCGAAGCCGACTGCGAAGGACGGCATCTGGTTGTCGCCCTCATAAAAACGGTACTTAACCTGCGCGGTCGGCGCGCGCATGCGCACGTTGCTCTCGTCGCCAATCAGGCCGTCCACTGCGGCGGAGGCGCCGAGGTTGATGCCGGGGTAGACGCCGAACGAGAGGTACTGGAG
>JBBTJN010000073.1:0-10229 GCA_038059415.1 Elusimicrobiota bacterium
GCGTGTACGGCGCGCCGTACGCGCGGTACAGGGCCTCGGGCGCGGGCCGGCCGTCGCGCAGATGCGCGGAGAACTTGTAGAAGGACGAGCGATACTGAGTTCGGATCAGGAAGCGCACGATGCTGTATGACTGCGCGTACCAGAGGCGGACCTTCGTGTCGGGCCAGCCCGCGGTCGTTGTGACGCCGGTGAGTTCCCCGATCGGGAAGCTATCCCCATGCTCGAGGCGCTCGAGGTTCTCTCTCAGCCAGTTCGGCGCGGCCAAGCCGCGTTCAACCTGGATCAAGGTCGCCATTCCCTCCGACAGCCACAGCGGATCGGCGGTGCCGCTCTGGAAGAAGCTGTCGAAGTAGATGTGCGTCAACTCGTGCGCGACGATGCCGGGCAGTTCCTCGCTTTCATACACGTACAATTTACGCTTGCCCACCGAACTGGCCCCGCCGGACCAGGCGGGGCGGCCCGTCACTTGTCGGTAGGTTTCTTGGTTCTTGAAAAGAAAGATCGTTGTGCGCTCGTTGTTTGCCCAGGGCGTGAACGGCGCCAGGTCGAGCATCAGGTTGGAGTGCAGGCTCTCGATGAGCGCGATGAAGTGTTCGGAGGCCGGGTACCGTTCAGCGAATATGGTGAAGTGCCTTGAGGCGCCGCGCACGAAGCCCGGCGGCGCGGGCGCGTCGACCGGCGCGCTCCGGTCCTCGCGCGAAAATCGCGGGCGCCCGCGCGGGGCGGGCCCCGCGGAGATGACGGCGGGGTTCGAGGCCGGGGCAGGCCGGCTCGTGGACGGCGCGGGGCCGACATACTCGGGTAGAGGGAGGGCATTGCGCCGAGCGTCGGATGAGGGAGCGGCTGCGGGCGGGGCCACGGGCGGCATGGCGGCCGGGGAGTAGGCCGTGTTTCCCGGTTGAAGCGCGCCGTACGGCGAGATGCGCGTCATCTTCGCGATGTCACGGTCTTTTTCACCCAGGTACTCATAGACCAGCACACCCCAAAGGCCGATGACGAGGGTCCATATGAGAACACGCAGGCGCAAAAGGACGTCCACAGAGTTAGTCTACCCCCTCCGCGCGGGTTTGACCATCCCGCAGCCTACCCGAGATTTGAGTCGCGCAGGCGCAAGGCCGTCTGGGCCAGGCCGTGCATGAATAGGGAGAGGATAACGATGAACAGAGCTTGAGAGAGGGCCATGCCGAAGAATTCCGACGTGAGAGTTTGGTTCTGGCGGTACCAGTAGATGAAGATCATCGTGCCGGCGCTGGTCAGCGCGCAGAGAACGGTTTCCAGCCGGCTCGTCGTGAGGGCGGCCGCGGTAGGGGCCACGACTAGAAGCAGCCACATCGGCGACCAGTACGGGTAGAGGAGGTAGAAAAGAACCGCGGCCCAGACGTAGTTGAGCCAGATCTGCATCTGGCGGAAGCGCGGGGCCCAAGCCACCCAGCGGTACTGGTTGCGGCTGATCCACCAGTTGATGGCGAGGTCGGCGACGAGGATGCCGATGGCGGTGAGCGGGATGCTGAGGCCGTCCGAGTCGAAAGCGTCGGTCCGGAAATAGACGGCCATGGCGATGAGAGCGAGAGCGAACGGCGTGAAATACCGGTTCAGCATCTGCATCGGTCAATCCTCCTTGCGCTGGAACAGCACCAAGCGGCGCTCGCGCGCCTCATTTGGACGGCGATAAGGGCAAGACTTTAGCACTCTGGCCCCCGTCGCGGCCATAGCCTTGGCGAGGACGGGCTCGGCGGGGTCCGGCTCCTCCGATTGAAAGGCCGCAAATAGGCCCCGCGGGCCGAGCATCGGCCATGATAATCCAAGCGCCTCGGGCAGCTCCGCCAAAGCGCGCTCGATGACGGCATCGTAATTGAGCTCATAGGCGGTGAGCGCCGCGCCCGAGCCGGCGCGGCGGTTGAGCACGCGCAGGCCTTTGAGGCCCGTGCGCGTCGCGGCGGCGTTGAGGAAGCGGTACTTGCGCTCGACGGACTCCATCAGGGTCACCTCGGCCTCGGGCCAGACGAGCTTTAGCGCGATACCGATGAAGCCGGCGCCGGCGCCGAGGTCTAGAATTTTCGGCGCCGGCGCCAGAAGCGGACGAAGTGCTGAGGCCGCAAACAGACCGTCGGCCGCGTGCTTGAGGACGAGATCGTCCCAATCGGCGTCCGCGGTCAGATTCACTTCCTCGTTCTTCTCGCGCACAAAGACGAGGTAGGAGGAGATATTCTTGAGCGCGGCGGCGTTGAGCGGTTCTCCCCAGGAAGCGGCGACCTCGGCGAGGCGCTCAAGCGCCGAGGCGCTCATTTCTTGGAGTGAACCCAGAGAATTTGGAGGTCGGCCGGCGTCACGCCGGGCACGCGTCCCGCCTGACCGAGCGTTCGCGGGCGCAGACGCGAGAGCTTCTGGCGCGACTCGTTGGTCAGCGCGCCGATGGCGGTGTAGTCGAGGCTCTCGGGGATCACCACGAGCTCCGCGGCTTTCAGGCGCTCGGCGCAGCCGCGCTCACGGCTGATGTAGGGCTCGTATGACGAGCGAATCTCGCGCTGTTCGAGGACCTTCGCCATGGACCAGGGCGCGAGCTTCGAATCCTCCGCCTCCCCCCTGTCCAGCACAAGATCGCGGTAACGAAGGAAGCGTTCGCGGGCCGCGGGCGCGATCAGGCCGAGGGCCGCGCCCTTTTCCATGAGGCGCATGTCGGCGTCATCGGCACGCAGGCTCAGGCGGTTCTCGGCGCGGGCGGTGAACATCCGATAGGGCTCGTCTACGCCGCGCACGACGAGATCGTCGATCATGACGCCGAGATAAGCCTCGTCGCGACCGAGGCGAAAGGGCGCCTCGCCGGTTGCGCTCAGCGTCGCATTGACTCCCGCGATCAGCCCCTGGCCTGCGGCCTCTTCATATCCGGTCGTGCCGTTGATCTGACCGGCGAGGAACAGGCCGGCAACGACGCGGCTTTCGAGCGTGTCGGTGAGCTGGGTCGGCTGGCAAAAGTCGTACTCGATCGCGTAGCCGCAGCGCGTGAGAAGCGCGTTCTCAAGGCCGGGGATGGACGCGACGAGCTCGCGCTGGACATCCTCGGGCAGGCTGGTGGACATCCCGTTGAGGTAGATCTCGCTCGTGTTCCAGCCTTCGGGCTCGAGAAAAAGCTGGTGGCGCGCCTTCTGGGGAAATTTGACGACTTTGTCCTCGATCGAAGGGCAGTAACGCGGGCCGACGCCTTCAATCTTGCCGCAATACAACGGCGAGTTGCGCAGGTTGTCGCGGATCGTCTGGTGCGTGGCCGCGTTGGTGTAGGCGACCCAGCTCGGCAGCTGGGGATTGGAAATCTCCATGTTGAAATGGGAGAACGGCTTTGGCACGGCGTCTCCATCCTGGCGCTCGAGCTTGGAGAAATCAATCGAGCGCGAATGCAGCCGCGGAGGCGTGCCGGTCTTGAGTCGTCCCACCGTGAAGCCGAGAGATCGCAGCGCTGAAGAGATTCCCAGAGAGGGCGCCTCGCCGCTGCGGCCGGCCGCGTGCGTCTTCAGTCCGACGTGGGCGAGGCCGTTGAGGAACGTGCCGGTCGTCAAAACGACCGTCTTTCCCTCATAACGCGTGCCGCGGCGTGAGATGACGCCGCGCAGGCGCGAACCTTCCAGCCAAAGCTCCCACGCCTCGTCCTGGACCGGGTCGAGGTTGGCGCAGGATTCGACGACGGCCTTTTGCCCCGCGCGATACGCGGCCTTGTCGCACTGCGCGCGCGGCGAGCGGACGGCTTGGCCCTTGCTGAGGTTCAAGGTCTGCGAAAAGAACGAGGAGCGGTCGGCGGCCTTGGCCATCTCGCCGCCGAGCGCGTCCACCTCTCGCACCATCTGCCCCTTGCCGACGCCGCCGATAGACGGGTTGCAGGACATCGTCGCGATCGTGTCGAGGTTCTGTGTGAGCAGCAAGGCTTTGCGGCCCATGCGCGCGGCGGCGAGCGCAGCCTCGACGCCGGCGTGGCCGCCGCCGACGACGATGACGTCATAGCGCCGCGCAAAGAGCGTGTCAGCCATACAGGAGCGCCTTGAGAGTCTCGAGCGGCAGCCAACCGAGCGTGAAGGCGACGAACACGACCTCGATCTGCAAGACGAGCGCGAACAGCAGGGGCAGGAGCGCGCGCGGCAACGGGCGGCAGGGCGCAAGAGTCTTCAGTCCCAGGGCTCCGCCTATGAGCATCCAGAAGCCGGCGACGCCCACGACGGCTTTGTACCCCGACTCCCAACGCATGGCCGTGACGATCGCCTGTGGGATGAAGGCGACCAGTTCCACGATGTTCATGACGAGCAGAAATGCGGCGAGCGGCCGCCACAGTTTGGACGGGACCTCCCATACGAAGAAAAAGGTCGGCAGCAACCATAGCAAAAAGAGAATTTGAAATTGGTTCTTGGTGAGGTAAGCGGCGGTTTGCCCTGAGTCTCTCGGGAGGAAGCACACCATCAAGACGACGGGAATCGCGGTCCAGAGGAAAGACGTTATGACCTTCAGCGGAAGCCAGCCGTCCTTCATCCACTGCAAAAGCGCGCCGCAGAAACCGGTCATCGCCGTCATCAGCAAGGGCTGCCACATCATCACCTTGAGCCAGAAGAACATCCCCTGCGGCCGCAACGGCGCCGCGACGTTGGCGTCGGGAAAATCATAGGGCTTCCAATATCGGAACACGGCGCCGGCCAGCAAGGTCAATGCATATATCCTCATGGCGTCGGCGAGGGCACGGTCTTCGGCGCACGCGGCCGCGGCCCTGGCCGGCGAAAACAGGAAGAGCCGGCCGAAGTTTAATGTTTTATTCACGCAATCGCTGCCGCGGCATCAGCGTCGAGCCCGAAGCCGTTGCGAGCACGCAGGCATAGCCAGCCGCCGATGCCGAGCGCCGCGCAGGTGGCGAGGAGCGCGCGGGTCAGGCCGAAATGGTCGGAGCCCCAGCCGATCAAGGCGGGCGAGGCCGCGTCGCCGAGCAGGTGGATGACGAAGATGTTGGCCGCGAAGGCCATCGAACGTTTTTCGAGAGGGGTGACGGAGACGATCGCCGCGTTGAGAGGGCCCATGTTGAGGAATAGCATCGACTCCGCGAAAAAGAGCAAGGTGATGGACGCGTTGAGCGAGGGCGCTGCGATCGCGGCGGCGGCGAGCGGCATGCCGAGCAGCAGACCCCAGCCGGAGACCAGGAGATCGGCCGTGCGGTCGGACCGGCGCAGACGGTCCGATAAATATCCTCCGAGGAGGCTTCCCGCGAGGCCGGCGAACACGGTGACCGCTCCGAACAGGAGGCCGGCCCGGCCGACCGTGAGCCCCCAATTCCGATGGAAAAAAGTCGGCATCCACACGGCGAAGCCGCCCAGCGCGAAGGTCATGCCGGCGCCCGCGAAAGTGATCATACGGAAAGTAGGCACGCCCCAGACCTCGCGGTAGCCTGCGACGGGCGGCGGCGTCGCCGTGTGGGGCTGATCGTTGGGAAGGAGAAGGCAAATTGCGGCGAGGAGAAGCCCCGGCAGGCCGACGACCCAGAACGCGTGGCGCCAGCCGAGGATTTCGCCGAGCTTGCCCCCCCCCGCATAGCCGAGGGCGGAGCCGACTGGGATGGCGAGGCTGAAGATCGCCAGCGCCGAGCCCCGCCTTTCGGACGGGAAGCGCTCCGCGACGAAGGCCGGGGAGATCGCGCCGTAGCACGCCTCGCCGATGCCCACCGTTGCGCGCGAGAAGAACAGCGAGATGAACCCGCAGGCGAGCCCGGCCGCGCCGGTCGCCAGGCTCCAAATCCCGACCCCCGCCGCGATCCACGGCCTGCGGCCGTGCGAGTCCGCAAGCCAGGCGATCGGGGGCGCTGCCAGCATGTAGACGACCATGAAGGCCGACGCGAGGCTGCCGGCTTGCGCGTCGCTCAGATGGAGGTCGCTCGTGATCATGGGAAGGAGGGCGTACACGATCTGGCGGTCGACGTAATTGAGAATATTCACCGAAAGAAGCAGGGCCAATATTGCGTTCGGCGACGAAATCACCTGGTGCGGACCTTCCCGGGCACGGGGCAATTCCTCACTTTCCGATGCAGAACTTGGAGAAGATTTCGTCGAGCAAGACGTCGGGCGCGCCGTCGCCTCGGGCAATGCCTACGAGGCTGAGCGCGCGGCGCAGGCGGTCGGCGACGCGGTCCTCCCACGCGCCGGGGCGCGCGATGATTTCGCCGCGTGCGGCGCCAATTTCAGAGAGCGCGTCCGTCAACGCATCCATCTGACGCGCGTCGTCGAGCAAGGCCTCCCCCTGGTCGCAGGGAGCAGCGGCAGCGGCGATCGCGGCTTCGAGCGCCTCGAGCCCCTCTCCCGTGAGCGCGGAGCAGTACAGGCCGTCGCGTGAGGCGAGGCCTCCCGCTAAATCCATCTTGTTGAGCGCGACGATCAGGCGCGCGCCGCGGCGCTGGGCGGCCGCGGCGACAGCCGCGTGGGCCTTAGTGTCGTGCTCGTTTGGAGCGCGGGCGGCGTCCACAACGAGCACGGTGACCTCGCACGATTCGAGAGCGCTCTCGGCCCGGGCGATTCCTTCGCGCTCGGCTTCATCGGCGGCGCCGGATCGAAGCCCGGCGGTGTCGACGAGGGTGACGCACGCTCCACCGAGCTCGGCCTGCTCCTCAAGGATGTCCCGGGTCGTGCCCGGCGAGGCGGCTACGATCGCGCGTTCGCGGCCGAGCAGCGCATTGAGGAGGCTGGACTTCCCTGCGTTGGGGCGCCCGAACAGCCCGACCCTCGTGCCTTCACGCCGCGAGCGTCCGCGCGCGCAGCCGGAGATCAGGCGGGTGAGGCGCTCGGCCACGCGCGAAAGCGCCGAGTCGGCGTCGACGTTCTCCAGCGGCGCGAGGTCCTCTTCGGGATGATCCAGGCGCGCCTCGACCGCGGCGAGGAGCTCGAGAATCGGCGTGCGGACCTCAACGAGCGCCTTGGAGAGTCCGCCCTCGAGACGATGCAGCGCCGCGGCGCGGGCCGAAGATCCTCGAGCGGAGATCAGATCGGCGACCGCGCGCGCCTGCGCTAGGTCGAGGCGCCCATTGACATAAGCGCGGCGCGTGAACTCGCCAGGCGCCGCAGCGCGCGCACCCGCCTCAAGGGCGGCCTCCACGATTTCGCGCAGAATCTCGGGGGAGCCGTGCCCGGTCAATTCAAGCAGGTCCTCGCCGGTCGGCGTCGAGGGCCCGGCCCAGTACGTGGCGACCACGCGGTCCACGATGGCCCCCTTTCGGCGCAGCGTGCGCATCGTCGCGCGGCGCGGCTCGAGCTCGGCGCCGAGAAGCAGACGCGCGAGTTCCCGGCACCGGGATCCGGAGATTCGCACGATGCCGAGAGCGGAGCGACCGGGAGGGGTCGCAAGCGCGACGATCGTCGCTTCCGTTCCCTTCACTTAACTCTCGGACGGATGACGAGCTTGCGCCACGAGCCTTCGCCCTCCGACATGGTGGTAACGTCGGGATTGGAGGTCAGCGTGCGGTGTACGAGGCGGCGCATTGAGGAGTCCATCGGCTCCATGCGCATGGGCTTGCCGGTGGCCTTCACGGTCTCGACGGCGCGGCGGGCCTCGTCGAGCACGGCCTGTTCGCGCTTCTCCCAGTAGGACAGAGCGTCCACCTGGACTGCGATCGGCGCGTTGTTTCCGCGCGAGAGCATCAAGGTCGTGAGGAACTGCAGAGATTCGAGGACCCGGCCGTCGCGGCCGACGAGCAGGCAAGCGTCCTGCGACTCGACGGAGATCTTCACGCGCTCGAGGTCGGCGTCCCAGGAGGCCGTCACGGTCGGAGCGGCGATCGCCATCAGCTGGAGCAGTTCGACGACGAGCTTCTGCGCGTCGGCGCAGGCTTGCGCCGACGCGGCCGCCGATGCTGGCCTCGCAGTCGCGTTGCGTGCGCGCTGCGCGTGTACGGGTTGCGGGGCGCGTTGGGGAGTGCGAGCGGGCTCCGGCGCGCGTTGCATCCGGGGCTCGGACTGACTCTTAGGGCGGCGTTGCGCAGGGCGCGGGACGGAGTTTCCCATGGGGGCGCTCTGTTCGGGGCGAGGCGATGGCGAAGGCGCCGGGGCGGGCGAGGGCCCCCAATGCTTCTCGTTCAGGCGGACCTTGGCGGGCTTGGCGCCCAGGCCCATGAAGCCCGCGCAGCCTTCCTGCGTCACGGTGATTTCGACTTGGTCGCGACGCAGCCCGCTTTTGAGCAGGGCGGCCTCGACGGCTTCGGCGACGGTGCGGCCTTCAGATTCGATCGGTGTCATCAGCGTTTATCCTCCGGGGAGAGTCTCTAGGCCTCGAGTCGCTCCTTCAGGGCGACCTGAACGACCGTGCTGACCAGGCTGTTCGTCAGCCAGTACAGTACGAGGCCGGACGGGAAGTTCATGAACATGAATGTGAAAATGAGAGGCATGAACATCATGACTTTCTGCTGCGCGGGGTCTCCCGCGGGCGGGTTCATCTTGCTTTGCAGGAACATCAGTCCGCCCATCACGATGGGCAGCACGTAATACGGGTCTTTCGCCGATAGATCGCGGATCCAGAAGATCCAGCCCGCGCCGTGCAGCTCCCACGAGTTGCGCAGGGCGTTGAACAACGCGATGAAGATCGGCATCTGCAGGACCATCGGCAGGCAGCCGCCCAGCGGGTTGGCGCCCTTGGTTTTGTACAGTTCCATCGTCGCCGCGCTGAGCTTCTGCGAGTCGTCGGCGTACTTCTGCTGGAGCTTCGCGATCTCGGGTTGAAGCTTCTTCATGGAGGCCGCGGCGCGCAGGCTCTTCCATGTCAGCGGGAAGAGTATGCCCTGCAGGATCAGGGTCAGGACCAGGATGGCCCAGCCCCAGTTGCCGGTTATGCCGTGCAGATGCTCGAGCGCCTCAAGCATTTTTCGGCCGATCCAGGCGAAGAAGCCGAAATCGATGGAGCGCTCGAGGCCCATATGGTAGCGGGACAGCCAGGTGTGGCCCTTCGCGCCGAGGTAGTACGGGACTTCCCATGTGAAGGACCCGCCGGGAGCGATGGCGACGGGCTTGGCCGTGAGGATGAGCTTGTGCGGCAATTCGGTCCGCGCGTGCGCGAACAGGTCGGGCGAGGGCAGCAGGGCGGCCAGGAAGTAGCGGTTGTCGATGCCGATCCAACGGAACGGGCCGGGATGCGTGCCGGCCTCAAGCACCGCGACGTGCCCGTTGAGGCCCGCGGCCCCGGGCGTCAGCGCGATCGCGCGCTGCAGCTGCTCGTTTTCCTTCTTCTCCGTGTCGATTGTGTCCAGGCCGGAGCCGACGGTCAAGGTCCAGGCGCCCGCGTCGAGCGTGCGCTTGGCCGTATTGATTGCGACCACGCGCACGCGCGGCAGCACCGTGCCGGCGCCCGGCAGGAATTCCTTGGAGATCTTCAGACCGTCGGGGCGAGTCGCCGTGTAGACGATGCCGTTGAGGAGCGCGCGATCACGCTGGAAATCAAGTTCGGAGAACGTCGAGAACAGGCCCACGTCGAGGTCGTGCACGAGTTCGACGCGGCCGAGCGGCGCGGGGTACAGGAAGCTGACGATTGCCGCGCCCTTCGGATGAATCTTCGCGATGGCATCGCCGATGATCACGGTCTCGGCCCGCGCGGCATCCAGCTTGACCGAGGAAGCGATGACCAAGCCGCCGGGCGAGGAAGGGTCGCTTCCATTTACCGTCGAAGATCGATCCGACACGCCAGCGGGGACGCCCCCGGATGAAGATGGCGATGCGGCGGGCTCCGCCGGTTGCGGGTTGACTTTCTTTTCGATGAAGCCGAACCAGGCGGCGTAGACCGCGATGGAGAGCGTGACGGCGAGCAGAAGATTTCGGTTCATGGGTTATCGGGAGAGCGGCACGGGATCGTGCCCGCCGGGGTGGAACGGATGGCATCGGGAAATGCGTCGCGCGGTGAGGGCCAGCCCTCGCCATGCTCCGTGAGATGAAACAGCGTCACGCGCGTAGTCCCCGCAACTCGGATAAAAACGGCACGCGGCGGCAAGCCACGGCCGAATTCCGGCGCGGTAGAGATCGAGCAAGGCGATTAAAATCGGCTTCATTTGAGCAGAAGCCCCGCTTTCCGCCAGAGGTCGAGGATGTCGCGTTCCGAGTCGGCCCGCCCCTGCCAGGGGCAGCCCAAACGCGGATACGCGACCATTTCGACTCCCGGGGGTAGTTCCGAGCGGCGCAGACGAAAGGTCTCGCGCAGCAGGCGCTTGAGGCGGTTGCGCCTGACGGCGTTGCCGACCTTCG
>JBBTJN010000074.1:0-2793 GCA_038059415.1 Elusimicrobiota bacterium
TCAACCCCACCCCTGAACGGTTACCCTCCAGGCGCTTATCCCTGGCGAGCAAGAGTGCTCTACACCGAGTTGGCTGCGACTGCGGCCAGGCCGGTGGGGTGCTCGGGGTTGGTCTTCTCGCCTTGATAGCTGCCTGGCGCAAGCGTTGACCATCGATGTCCATGTGCGTACATTCATGGCCATGATCGTTCGAACCAGCTCGTCGCGGCTCAAGGCCAAGCTCGGCCAGTTCATGAAGGCCGTTCGCAAGGGTCAGGAGGTGGTCGTCACGGATCGCGACGAGCCGGTGGCGCGCCTGATTCCGTACGGACGCCAATCTGCTCAAAAGGAGCCGCATGTCGCCAAGTCGCGAGATCCCGGCGCGCCACCGCTGGGAGAGCTGGAGGTGAAGGCAATCGAGTATCGCGGCAAGAATACGACGACCATACTGGCCGAGGAGCGGCGCGGGCGATGACATGCCTCGTCGACACCATCGTCTTGTTGCGCAAGCTCTTCGGAGAGCCGCACCCGCTCGCCGAGTGGTCTCGGATACGCGAGGCGTACGCGTCGCGGGTTCTGCCAGTCGAGCTCGGGCGGGTCATCGATCGCTGTCGCCTCGCCGGCGAGATCGACGATCAGCAGGTCGAGCATCTACATAGCGAGGCCCGCCGGCTACTTCGCTCCGTGGAGGTGCTGGCCCTGAGCGAGCGCGTGCTCCAGCGAGCAGCCGGACCCATGCCCACCGTCCCGAGTTTGACAGCATGAAGAAAAAAGATGTGTCGGGTCAGGCGTTTGGCGGGTCGGTCGGCGTTTGTGCCACTACACTTCCGCCTTTGAGCAGGCGCGGGGGTATTCGCAGGTTGAGCGCGCGGAAGAGTTGAGCGACGTGCCCGGCGATGTCGGTCCTCACCCAGATGGTTTGTCGGCCGAAGTTGACGGGCACCGCGCGGACCTCTGCCAGTTCCTGGAGAACGGCGGCGGCGGTCAGAGGTCGGGCCTCGATGACCTCTTCACGGATGGCTCGGCTGTTGCGCTGATCGTGATGAAAACGAAGCGCCTTGGTGAGGTGCGCCTCGCAGAAGAGCGCGATGAAGCACATGGTCAGGTGACCGACGATTCGCTCGTCGGTCCAGTGGAAGATGGGGCGGGCC
Organism: Elusimicrobiota bacterium; assembly: GCA_038059415.1. Lineage (GTDB taxonomy): Bacteria > Elusimicrobiota > Elusimicrobia > UBA1565 > UBA9628 > GWA2-66-18. Next base: position 1,131 of record JBBTJN010000074.1, read on the forward strand.
TTCAGGGTGCCCTTCAACTCGCCGAAGGTGTCTTCAATTCTCCAGAGCTCTTTGTAGTGGTGGAGAAGAGTCTGGGCGCTCATGTCCTCGATGTTGGTGACGAGCGCGAAGAAGCCGTCCTTCCGTTCGGCCGCGGCGATCTTCGTCTCGTCTAACGCCGGCGCGCCGGAGTCGAGGCCCTTCAAGAAGTAGGCGTAGTTCGAGTTCGAGACGAAGGCCTTGGCGGATACCCTCTTCTTGCTCTCGAGCTTCTTCCGAATCTTCCTGAGAATGTCGTCGCGTGTCTTCCTGTCCCGTTCGGCCCTGGCCTCGCTCCACGTCACGAGGCCACGGTCCTCCCCGAAGCGAGTCTCGAGAATCTCGAAGCCCTCGCCAGCGGGCTTGAAGTTCAACCGCTCGTAGAGTTCGGGGCGCTTTTTTGCGAGACCGCCGATGCGCATGCCGACGACGAACTCGGTCTTGGCGTCTCGGAGAATCTTGAGGTTCTCCTTGGAGAGCAAGCCCCTGTCGGCAACAAAGACGAAGCGCCGAACGCGAAACTTGAGACGCACCTTCTCGACGATGTCCTTCAAGGTTTTCCCCTCGACGGTGTTCCCAGGGTAGACCTCGAAGCCCAGAGGAATCCCCTCCGTGTCGACCATCACGCCAAGGACTACCTGGGTGCAGTCAGAGCGTTTCTCCTTGCTGAAGCCGAACCGTCTCAGCTTCCCGAGGTCCTCTCGGACGCTCTCGAACCGCAGCGTAGTCAGGTCGTAGAGGACGACGTCCACCTCCGGCGAGAGCAGATCGCGCCCGTGGAAGAAGAGCCCCTTCTCGACTCCCTCTCGATGGGCATAGAGGAGATCGAGAGCCCGGTAGAAATGCTGGAGAGCGATGTCGTCGGGCATCAGCCCCGGATAGAGGCGCTCCCGCATTCCCTCGAAGATGGCGAGCTTCGACGTCGGCCGGACGAAGCGGGCGGCCACCATCGCGAAGACGACGTCTCTCAGGGAGAACTGCTGCCGCTCGTGGGCCGACTCGATGTGCTTCAGCACCGAGTCCACCCCCAGTCTTTCGAAGAGGGCTTCGAGAATCAGCAGAGGCCCGAGCACAAAGGTCTTCTCCACGGAGACCGACTTGGCGAGCTCCAGCGCCGAGACGAGGTCGAGGTGCTTGCTCAGCGCCTTCGCCAACGCCTCGAGCTTCCCGTCCTCCGCCCGGCCGAGAGACAAGAGGATGCGCTGTCGAACCTTCCCCTCCTGACGGTATGACTCGACGAGGTGATAGTAGGACTGACCGGCCGAATTGCGCGTGACGCGGATGTACACGACTACCAAAAGGCCACAACCCACCTGCTGCCGTCAAAGAATATCAGCGGAGAGTCTAAACTTTGTACACTACATTTTATCTCCGGCGACACCCATCTTGAGGAGTTGCGCGAGGTTCCGAGGAGGTTTCAGCTGCTTGCTGTCAAACTCGGGGACGTCGATCGCGTGGTTTCGGTGACGCACGGCGCCGGGGTCGCACGCAAAGTGGCGAGGCTCGTACCTCGGGCAGTGCTCAAAGGCTGACGCGCACGCCGAGCCCCACCTCGGCCACCGGCGCCGGAAGGAACACGGGCGGCGTCACGGCTCCTCCACCCAGGTTCTGCGGCGGCACGTCCAGCCCCAGCCGAAACTCCCCG
>JBBTJN010000075.1:0-8703 GCA_038059415.1 Elusimicrobiota bacterium
GCGCCCAGACTTTCCCGGGAGCAACCTACGAAATAACGCGGGGTGTTGGCTCGTCCATTTTATCTAGAATGGGATCCGGGCCGTTAGCTCAGCGGTAGAGCAGAGTCCTTACACGACTAAGGTCGCAGGTTCGAATCCTGCACGGCCCACTCTTTCGCACAAGGCGCCAGTTTGGAGATGATGTCGAATGGTTTTCTCCAGGGTGGCGCTATGCTTTTTCCATCCAGTGTCAATTGCGGCGCGCAGGAGTTCGCGCTTCTTGTCGCGTCAGAAGCCTTTTGCGGCGTTTGTGAGTTCGCGGTTTACGATTTCGATGGATTTCCTGAGAACGCCGGCCTGGTCTCTGCGAGCGCGGGGGTAGGGCTGTTTTCGCGACCGGCTCGAGATCAGGCCGCGAGGTCGACCCAGACGCGCTCGCAGGCCTTGCAGACGAAGCCTCCAGCCGTGTCGCGGTACAAGACGTGCTTGAGGCTCGGGCACAGGCGGTCGTCGTTTTCGAGCGGCTCCAGTTCCTCGCCGCAGGCGCCGCATTTCCCCGACAGGAAGGTGAGCGGGTCGCGGCACTCCGGGCAGAACGACAGCGCGCCCGCGGCGTGTCTCTTGACGAACGCCGGCGGCGCGTCCGCCGCGAGTATCTCGTAGCCGCAGCCGGCGCAGGGTTTGCGCAGGGCGATCGCGACGGCCTCGCAGTTCGGGCACGGCAGGAGCGCGTCCGCCTCCTCGTTCGTTTCGGGCTTGTCCTCGTGGGGAGCGGCGCCGATCGACTGCATGTGGGCTTCGATGACGGAGACGGCCTCTTGCTCGTGAGAGGCCGAGACGACGAGCCGGATCTCGACCGGGATGCCCATGTCGGTGAGCTTCGAGGCAAGAGCCGACGTCTCGTCGGGCTGCGAGGTGCGGAAGACGACGCGGAGCTCGGTCTCGTCGCTCACGGGCGGATGATCGTGGAGGACGCAGGCTCCACGGCGACGACCTCGATGTCGAAGTTGAGAGTTTTGCCGGCGAGCGGATGGTTGAGGTCGAGCTTCACTTCGGTCTCGGCGATCTCCAGCACGAGGGCGCGGAACTCGCCGTCGGGGCCAGAGGCGCGCACGGTGGCGCCGACCTTGAGGTCGGGCATCTGCGCGAAGGTCTCGCGCGGCGCGGAGAGGACCAGCTTGGGGTCGGTCTCGCCATAGCCGTCCTTCGCGGAGATCTCGAGCTTCTTCTTGTCGCCGGGATTGGCGCCCTCGAGTCCCGTCTCGACGCCGGGGACGAGCATGCCCTGTCCCTGCCGGTATTCGAGAGGATCACGGCCCATCGAGCTGTCGATGATCTCGCCGTCGATCTTGAGCGTGTAGTGAATCTTGACTTTTGAGCCGGTTGCGATCATGATGGAGTTCCTGTGTTGCTGCGCTTGGGCGCGAAGAGCGCCCTATTGGCCCTCGGGGCCTTTGACGGCGGGCAAGGTGAGGCGGAGCGCCTCGAGACGTTTGCGCGTGTCGGCGGCCTGCTCCTGAACGGAGGCGAGGAACTTCTTCGCGTAATGGCCCTGGATGTCGTCGGCCTTGTAATACGGAATCTCGAACTTCAGGCTCTCGGAAGTCTGCTCGAGGCCGCCGAGCAGGCGCTCGAGGTACTGGGCCAATTGGACCGGGTCGGCGGGCTCCATGGGCCATTCTCCCACATAAGACGCCTCTCGTCAAATGACGGACGAGGGCTATTGGTCGATGCGATAGGCAATCTCATGCAGGTCGTAGCGCGCTCCGAGGTTGGCGAGCCTCTCGGCGCGGCGCAATGTCTCGCGCAGGGAGGAGACCTTCAGCGTGCGGTCGATCCGGATGGTGACGGAGGCGGTGGACTTGTCAAAATCAACGAAGGCGGACTCAACCTCCGGCAATTGGGACCATCTGACCGAGATCGCGCGTGCGCACACGGTGGAGATGAGCCCGGTCACGGCAATCGTGTAGTGGCCGGGGGGGAGTTCCGTAAATTCGCGCGCCACCGTCGCGGCCGCGAAGGCGGGGGTCGTCAGCGCGGCGGCGAGCAGAAAGGCCAGGGCTTTCATCTCCAAATAGCATAACAGCCGTATTGAGATATGTCCACTTTTTGTTAGGATGACCGGGCGTGGATTTATTTGGACGAGCGTCGTGGGTCATGGTCGTCGCTGCGGCGTGCGCGCTGGGCGCGTCGCTGATCTTGGCCCATTTCGTCCGGCGCCGCCTCGTGGAGCGGTTCACGCGGGCGCTCGATGATATGCGCCGAGTCCTCGACGGGGCTAACGCGGAGCTCTCGCGCGAGCGTGCGCGCCTCGAGACTCTCGTCGAGTGCATCCCGGACGCGCTTGTGATCGCCAATTTGCGAGGCGAGGTCCTGTTTTGCAACGCCGCGGCCCTCCCGCTGTTTTCCGCCTCGCGCGAGGACATGATGTCGGGCGGCAAGGGCCTGCTCCAACCGCGCGATCCGTCGCGCTGGCGCATGCGCGTGCAGGAGGTGCTCAAGGCCCACACCTCATGCGGGGTTATGGAGATGCCGGCCGTTGCGGGTGGCCCGCCGACGAGTTTTCGCACGACGGTTTCGATGCTCGCCGACCCGGTGATGGGCGATTTTGGCGTGTTGATTCTCCTGCGCGACCAGACCTCGGAGAGTCTCATCGTGAGCGACCAGTTTCAGCTCCTGCCCGCGGCTGTGCAGCCGGCCTCGGTTCTACGCCGGACGGCGCGCCTCTTTCAACCTATGGCCGATGAGAAGGGGGTGCGCCTCGAGACGAGCCTCGCCGACGGCGCGCCGTCCTCGTTCGAGGCCGACGAGCGCCTCGTTGAGCGCGTGATCCACCATCTTGTCGCGAACGCGATCAAGTTCACGCCGCGCGGCGGCCTTGTGCTTATCGAGGCCGACGCCGCGGGTCCCGACCGGCTCGAGTTCGTCGTCGCCGATACCGGGCCCGGCATTCCCGAAGCTCATCGTGCGGCCGTGTTCGAAAAGCCCCGCCGGCTCGACGCCGATCCTCCGACGCCCGGCTTCGGCCTCGCCCTCTGCGCCAGGATCATCAAACTGCATCAAGGGGAAATCTGCGTCCAGCCCGCCAAGACCGGAGGCGCCCAGTTCGTCGTGCGCCTACCCCTAACGCGGATCGCCAAAGAGGTCACAAACACATGAAAGCTCAAGCTCCGTCGTTGCCGACGCTCGTTGAAACGATCTGTCCGTCGTCGGGATTGATGCACGATTGCGTCGCCGTCGTCGTGGCGAGTTTTTTCATCGGCGTCTGCGCCCAGTTGCATATCCCGCTGCCGTTCACGCCGGTGCCGTTAAGCGGCGGGACGTTGGGGGTGTTGTACGCAGGCGCCCTTTTGGGTTCTCGACGCGGCGCCGCCGCCGTCGTCCTTTATCTTCTCGAAGGTTCGGCGGGGCTGCCGGTTTTCTCGGGCGGCGGCGCCGGCTTCGGTTGCCTGCTCGGCCCTACGGGCGGCTACCTCGTCGGCTTTCCCGTCGGAGCGTTCGTGACCGGCCTCCTTGCCGAACGCGGCTGGGACCGCACGCCCGGGCGCGCGTTCCTCGCGATGCTCGCCGGCAGCCTGCCGATCTTCGCGCTGGGACTGCTCGGCCTGGCGCGCTTCGTGCCCGGTTCGACCCTGCTGAGTCTGGGGCTGTGGCCCTTCGTTCCCGGCGACCTTCTGAAGTCCGGGGTGAGCGCAGGCCTGCTTCCCTTGGGATGGAAGCTGCTTGGCGCAAAGAGAAACTAAACCGGGGTTGACAGGGCTCCGGGACCTGTTTATACTTTGCGCGGATTGAATATTTCGCATTTCCCGTACGCATTCTATTAGATGAAGAACAAAGGCCGCCTGATCGACGCCGCGATGGGGTTCGCTCTGACCTCGTTCGTCGCCGTCAACTATTTCTACCGCCTTCCGCTTTTAGAAAGCGTCGAGTTCAAGGCCTACGACCTCCGGGCGAAGCTTCGCCAGGATTTAAATCCGCCGCCGGAGATCGTCCTCGTCGCGATCGACGACGACTCGATCGCGCAGATCGGGCGCTGGCCGTGGCCGCGCTCGCGTATGGCGGACGCGATCGACAATCTCCAGGCCGCCGGACCAAAGGTGATCGGCATCAACATCCTGTACTCCGAGCCCGAGCAAAATCAGGGACTTTCGGAGATCCGGCGGCTCGAGGAGAAGTACAAGGCGCTCTTGGGCGAGAAAAAAATCTCGCAAAAGGGCGTGGACTTCGCGCTCGAATTCTCCTCGTCGACGATCGCGATGGACTCGGACTCGAAGATGCTGACCTCCCTGCGGTCGGCGGGCAACGTCGTCCTGCCCCTGTTCTTCCCGGGAGGCACGGTGGGCGGCAAGCCCGAACCGGTCCCGGTCGCGGTGTCGAGCTCGGCTCTAAGGGCCGGCGCCTACGACATCCATGAAGAGGCCAAGATCGCCTACCCGATTCTCGCGTTCTCCGAGACCGCGTCGGGGCTCGGTCATGCGAACCTCTACACGGAGAGCGACGGCGTTCTGCGCCGCGAGTCGCCGCTCGTGAAATACGGCGGCGAGCTTTATCCCTCGTTCGCGACGCGCCTGACGATGGCCTACCTAGGCCTCAAGATCGAGGATCTTAAGTTTGAGCCGGGCGTCGCGTTGACGATGGGCACGCTGCGCGTACCGCTCGACGACGAGAACAGGATGGCCGTGCTCTTTAACGGCCCGCAGGACACGATCCGGGTCGTGCCTTTCGCAAATCTAATGGCCGGCAAGGTCGGCGCCGATTTCTTTAAGGACAAGATCGTGATCCTCGGGCTGACGGCCTCGGGGCTGTCGACGCAGTGGAACACGCCCGTCGCGCAGGGCTTCCCGGCCCTCGAGGTCGCGCCCAATATTATTGCGAACATCCTTCACCGGAAATTCCTGACCCGCCCACAGTGGGCCGAGCGGGCCGAACTCGGACTGCTCGCGTTCATCGGCCTGTTCATCATGGCAATTCTGCCGAGGCTGAAGGCGCTCTGGGGGCTTGTCGTCAGCATTTTCCTGGCGTTCGGCCTGTTCGGCGCGGGCACCTATCTCTTCATGAACGGTCAGTGGCTCAAGATCGGCTATCCGTCCGTGCTGCTGTTCGCCGGTTACCTCGTCATCATCTCGAAGAACTTTCTTGTCGCCGAGAAGGGCAAGGAGCTCGTCGAGGCGTCGGCCATTGAGACGAACAAGATGCTCGGCCTGTCGTTCCAGGGCCAGGGCATGCTCGACATCGCGTTCGAGAAGTTCCGGCTCTGCCCGCTCGACGACAACATGAAGGACACGCTGTACAATTTGGCGCTCGACTTCGAGCGCAAGCGTCAATATTCCAAGGCCGCCGCCGTGTTCGAGCACATCGCCGCGAAGGATCCGAAATATAAGGACGTCGTCGAGCGCGCCAAGAAACTGAAGGAGGCCTCTGAAGGCGCGGTGTTCGGCGGCGTCGGCGGCGCTAAAAAGGAAGGCACGGTGATGCTCTCCGGGGGTGCCGCGAAGCCGACGCTCGGCCGCTACGAGATCGAGAAGGAGCTGGGCCGCGGCGCCATGGGCGTCGTCTATCTGGGCCGCGATCCCAAGATCAATCGCATGGTCGCCCTCAAGACCATGACGCTCGAGGAAGGCTCCGACGGCGAGTCCATGAAGTCGGTCAAGGAGCGCTTCTTCCGCGAGGCGGAATCGGCCGGCACGCTCAACCACCCCAACATCGTCCGCATCTTTGACGCCGGCGACGAGAATGACGTCGCCTACATCGCGATGGAACTTCTCGACGGACACGATCTTGTGAAGTATGCGCGCAAGGACGGCCTGCTCCCGATTGAGAAGGCGCTCGAATATCTCGCGATCGTCTCCGACGCGCTCGACTACGCGCACGCGCAGGGCATCGTCCATCGCGACATCAAGCCCGCCAACATCATGCTTCTTAAGGACGGTTCGATCCGCGTCGCCGACTTCGGCATCGCGCGCATCACCTCGTCCTCAAAGACGGCGACCGGCGCCGTGATGGGGACGCCGTCTTATATGAGCCCCGAACAGGTCGCCGGCAAGAAGGTGGACGGGCGATCCGACCTGTTTTCGCTCGCCGTGGCGCTCTATGAGCTGACGACCGGCGAGAAGCCCTTCAAGGGCGGCGACGGCATCGGCACGTTGCTGTTCCAGATCGCCAACGATCCTCATCCCGACATCCTGACGATCAAGCCGGACCTGCCGTCCGCGCTGCGCGCCGTCATCGACAAAGGCCTCGCCAAGAATCCGGACGAGCGCTTTCAGCGCGGGTCCGAGTTCGCGGCCGCCATCCGCGCGGTGCTCAAGGGCGGAGCAGCCCCTCCGGATCGACCGAAGGTGAATCTGCCGTCGGCGGCGCCCGTCACGGTGCCGTCCGATTTCAACACGATGGCCATAGAGCCGCCGCAAAGAGGCGGCGTCGGGCCGGCGGTGAAGGCCCCCTCGATCAAGCCGCATACGCAGGAGCCCGTATGAAGACCAGGGTCGGAGTCGAGGTGGCCGGCGCGTCGGACCCCGGATGCGTGCGCAAGAACAACGAGGACAATTTCGCGGTTGACCCTGACCTCGGCCTGCTCGTCGTCGCCGACGGCATGGGCGGGCACAACAGCGGAGAGGTGGCGAGCGACATCGCATGCAAGACCGTCGTCGAGTATGCGCGCAAGATGATCGGCGGCGAGAAGACCGTGGTCCCGGAAGACGGCGCCGCGGGGCTGACTCCGCGTGGGCGTCAGCTTGAATTTTTCGTCAAGGCCGCCAATGCGATGATCTACGAGAAGGGCCGCGCTTTTCCTAAGGACGCGGGCATGGGCACGACCGTCGTGGCCGCCATCGTGGATTCAAAGTCCATGACCATAGCGCACGTGGGCGACAGCCGCCTTTACCTCTGGCGTCGCGGCGATCTGACCCAACTGACCGAGGACCATTCTCTCGTCGGCGAGCAGGTCAAACGCGGCCGGATCACCGCCGAGGAGGCCGCGCGCTCGCCTCAGCAGAACATACTGACCCGGGCCCTCGGCGCGGATAAAGACGTCGCAGTCGACGTTTCGGAGCATCCCCTTCTCCCGGGCGACCTCGTGCTGCTCGCGACCGACGGCCTCTCTAAGATGGTCGGAGACGCGGATGTCGCCGCCGTGATCGCCGGTTCGCTTTCTCCGCAGAGGATCGTCGACGCGCTGATCTCGAAATCCCGCGCCGCTGGCGGCGTGGACAATATCGCGATCGTGGTCGCCAAGGTTCCCGCCGTGGGCGAGGGCAGCGGCGTCTTGAGTTTGATATCGAGCCTGTTCAGGCGCTGAACTTTTCGCGAGAGAGAGGGAGGACTTCGATGCCGAAGTTGCTGCTGAAGTTCAACGCGGCCGTCATTAGGGAAATTGCCATGGATAAGGCGTCCATTTTCATCGGCCGCAAGCCCGACAACGACATCGTTATCGATAATCCGGCGATCTCCGGCCACCACTGCAAGCTGACAATGGAAGGCGGCGGCTACTACGTCGAGGACCTTGAGTCCACTAACGGCACTTTCGTCAACGAGAAGCGCATTAAGAAGTCGGGCCTGCATCATAACGATGTCGTGGGCGTAGCCAAGCACGCGGTCGTCTTTCTCAACGAGGCCGAGCCAGCCGTCGATGGCGCGCCGCAGCCCTCCTGCGACGCGACGATGGTCCTCGCCCCGCAAAAGCAGGCGGAGATGATCGCCGCTTCAGCGGCCGCGGAAAAGCCCGCGGCCGCGCGGAAGGTGGGGTGGCTGCGCATCATCAAGGGCGCCGTGGGCGTCGCCGAGCACGAGCTCAAGGGCATATCCACCTATATCGGCAAATCCGACCGGGTGCAGGTTCAGATCAGGGGCTCCGGCCTGTTCGGCTCGGCCCCGGAGGTTGCGGCCTCCGTGCACCGCAAGCCGGAAGGCTACATTATCGTCGCCGTCACCGAGGGCTATCCGGTCGTCAATGGCGCGAAGGTCGCGGGTTCCGTCGTCTTGAAGGAAGGAGACATGATCAACTGCGGCTCGACGAGCATGATGTTCGAGCTTCGCGAACCGACCTAGGCGGTCATAGGGGCCTCCCGTCGTCAAGAGTTGACCTGGATCAACACTGCGATTGCCTTGCGGGGATTATAATAGGCAAGCGGAGCCGCGTGGCCGCTAATTCGTCCGTCGGAGAATCCCCGTGAGCGACACCTCCACCAAGCCGATGCCAGCCAATCTCCCGATCGAGGATATTGAGTCGGCCGTCATACGTTTCGCCGGAGACTCGGGCGACGGCATTCAACTGACCGGCATGCAGTTCACCACGACGACCGCCTTCGCCGGCAACGATCTCGCCACCTTCCCCGACTTCCCCGCCGAGATCCGCGCCCCCGTGGGCACGACCGCCGGCGTCTCGGGCTTCCAGATTCAGTTCTCGTCGCGCAAGGTGCTGACCCCCGGCGACGCGCCCGATGTGTTCGTGGCGATGAATCCGGCCGCGATGAAGGCCAACATCCGCGACGTGAAGAAGGGCGGGATGGTCATCGTCAACAAGGACACCTTCACCGCGGCCAACTTAAAGAAGGCCGGATATGAAGAAGGCAAGAATCCGCTCGAGGACGGAAGCCTCTCCGACTTCCGGATGATTGCCGTCGAGCTCGGTCGCCTGACGCGCAACGCGCTCGAGGGCATGGGCCTGTCCGCGACGGAGACCGAGCGCTGCAAGAACTTCTTCGCGCTCGGCATGATGTACTGGCT
>JBBTJN010000076.1:0-1244 GCA_038059415.1 Elusimicrobiota bacterium
TCGACGTCCAAAGAGGGGTCAATGCCAGCCTGGGAGGTTCCTGTGTTCTCGGCCCCTAAAATGATGACGGCCATCAAACGCCTATTTCTCCTGCGCCTGCTCGGCTTCTACTCGATCGTCCACGAGGGCACTGCGAAGGTCTTCGCGCTGTTCGGCAACGTCCTCGAGACGATCACCGAGCCCGGCATTCACTTCCTGTGGCTGAAGCTGGGCCCCGCCGCCCTGATCGTCAACTGGATCGGCGCGTATTAAAAACCAGAACGCGAGATCTCCAGCAGCGCACTCGCAAGCCCCTTCGGGCTTCGATTCCAGTTCGTCCTCCCCGCCAAGTGTTATAATTCCGTCAGGGGATGTCCCCAACGGTCACGGGGCGTAGCTCAATTGGCAGAGCGCCTGGTTTGGGACCAGGAGGTTCCGAGTTCGACCCTCGGCGCCCCGAGACCGCCCCGATATTGACGCCGCGTCGCAAACCGCTATCCTTGAGGCGCATGAGAACCGTCCTGGCCCTCGTCCTTCTGGCCTTCCCGGCCGCGGCCCGTCGCGCGGATCCCATCGCTGATAGCTTCAAGAGGATCGATCAGATAGTCGAGAAAGGGGAGTACGCGAAGGCCCGCGACGCGCTCGCCGACGTGCTTGCCGAGCTCAAGCCCGAGGACCCGCGTTTGGTGCGCTATCATGAGCGTACCGGCGCCGTCTGGCTGCGCGAAGGCAAAATTCCAGAAGCGCGCTTCTCCTTCATCTTGGCGCTCAAGGCGGCCCAGCGTCTGAAGGTCAATGACGACTCCGTCGCGAAAGCCTACGCCGGCATGGGCCTGTGCCTGCGGCGCGGAAACAACGACGGCTACGCGCTGAGGTTCTTCAAGAAGGCGCTCGCCAGTCCCCTCGACGACGGGACCAGGATGTTCGTGGAGGACCAGATCCGCGAGATCGAAGGGGCCCCTCCCGTTCCCGCGCGGTAGCGCCTGGCCGGTTATATCGTCGCCGATGTAACGGCCTGTTTCAGGCGTCGGACGCGGGAGGTGCGGCGCGGACGGCGATCATCTGTTGGAGCATGTCCGAGCCGGGCGGAACCATGGTGATCTGCGCTCCGCTTTCGAGCACGCGCTGGACCTCCAGAATCTCGAACATGGCCTGCAAAATGTCAGGCGCCGAGGAGATCGCCTTCAGCGCGCTGCCGACGATCTTGGGACGCAGGGCCGCGGCCTCGCCGAAGGCGATGGACGCCTGGCGCTGGGCGGTGCTGG
>JBBTJN010000077.1:0-10784 GCA_038059415.1 Elusimicrobiota bacterium
AAATGGCCATCCGCGACGGCGCGTCGTTCGGCAAGATCATCGCCCTCACCAAGGGAACTTAAAACACCGGCCCTATGGAGCCGACCACCCGCGCGACTTGGGAGCAATCCTACGCGCGGGCCGAGTCGGCCCTTCGTGAAGCCGGAGTCGACACAGCCGCGGACCTCCTGAAGCTCGAGGAGGTCCGCGTCCGTTTTATGGGGCGCAAGGGCGAGCTGACCGAGCTCCTCAAGTCCCTGAAGGACCTCTCCATCGAGAACAAACGCGAGCTCGGTCCCAAAGCCCAGAGACTCAAGGCCTCCTTCGACGCCATGATCGAGGCCCGCCGCGGAGCGCTCGAAGATAAAGGCGATGAGGCGGCTTTAGCCGCCGACGCGATCGACCTGACCTTGCCGGCCATGCACGCGCCGCGCGGACGCCTGCACCCTCTGACGACCACGCTCCACGAGATCGCGCGCATTTTCCAGCTCATGGGCTACTCCTGGGCAGAAGGCCGGTTCGTCGAGGACGAGAAGCACAACTTCACCGCGCTCAACATCCCCGAGGATCATCCCGCGCGCGACAGCCACGACACTTTTTATCTACAGGGCCTGCCGCTTCTTCTTCGCACGCACACCTCGACCGTGCAGATCCGCACGATGGAAACCCAACGTCCGCCGCTGCGCGTCGTCTGCCCGGGTCGCACGTTCCGCCATGAACAGATCGACGCGACCCATTCTGCCATCTTCCACCAGGTGGAAGGCCTCGTCGTTGACGGGAACATCGGCCTGGCCGATCTAAAAGGGCACCTGCAGACCTTTTTGCAAAAGCTGCTCGGCGCCGCAACCAAGACCCGGTTCCGACCCTCATACTTCCCGTTCACCGAGCCGTCGACCGAGGTGGACGTCAAATGTTTCTTCTGCCCGGGCGCCGGATGCCCCGCGTGCAAGCATACGGGCTGGATCGAGATCCTGGGCGCCGGCGTCGTGAACCCAGCCGTGTTCAAATCCGCCGGTTACGATGAGAAGAAGTGGTCGGGCTTCGCGTTCGGCATCGGCGTCGAGCGCGTGGCGATGCTTCTGCACGGCATCCCGGACATCCGCGCCTTCTACACCAACGATCTGAAATTCCTGAAACAATTCGATGAAAGTCTCCTATAACTGGCTGAAGGAGCATCTCCCGCTCGAGCTCTCCGCGACGGAGCTCTCGACGCATTTGCTGCGCCTCGGCTTCGAGGTCGCGGGCCATCGGCGCCTCGGTCCGCCCTTCACCGGCGTCGTCGTCGGCAAGGTCGTCTCGAAAGAGAAGCACCCGAACGCAGACAAGCTCTCCGTCTGCGTCGTCGATGACGGCGCAACGAAGCGTACGGTCGTCTGCGGCGCGCCGAACGTCGACGCGGGGCAGACCGTGGCCTACGCTCGCCCCGGCGCCGTGCTGCCCGGGAACTTCAAGATCGAGGGCCGCAAGCTGCGCGGCGTCGAGAGCCAAGGCATGATCTGCTCGCGCTCCGAACTCGGCCTGCCCAAAGATGTGGACGGCATATGGGTCCTGGACCAAGGCCACATGCTCGGAACCGACATGGGCGCGCTCCTCGGCCCGGCCGACGACATCCTCGAGGTCGAGATCACCACGAACCGGCCCGACTGTCTGTCTCACCGCGGCCTCGCGCGCGAGCTCGCCGCCTACTTCCGCAAGGAACTCAAGCCCCTAGGCGGCGGGATGATCGAGACGCAACAAGCTTCACCGCCGATCTCCGTCGAAGACCCCGAAGCGTGCCCGTTCTACGGCGCGCGACTCATCGGGGGCGTGACGGTCGGCGACAGCCCGGCGTGGCTCAAGACCAAGCTTGAGGCGATCGGCCTCAGGCCGATCAACAGCGTCGTCGACATAACGAATTACATTTTACACGACATCGGCCAGCCCCTGCATGCGTTCGACGCGGACAAGCTGGACGGATCGAGGATTATCGTGCGGCGCTCAAAAGCCGGAGAAGAACTTCTAGCCCTCGATCATAAGACGTACGCCCTTCCCGAAGGTCTTTTGGTGATCGCCGACGCGCAAAATCCCGTCGCGCTGGCCGGTGTCATGGGCGGAGAAGCGAGCGCGGTCACAACGGCCACGAAGCGACTGCTTCTCGAAGGCGCCTTCTTCAATCCCTCCGAGGTGCGCAAGTCCTCCCATAAGACGCACCTACGCTCAGACTCTTCGTACCGTTTTGAGCGCGGCAGCGACCCGGCGGCTCCGCGAGCGGCCGCCGATCGCGCCGCGGCTCTTATCCTGCAACTCGCCGGCGGCTCTGCCGCGAAGCCCACCGAAGCCTCGGCCCCGCGCCGAGCGCCGGTTCCGATTCGCGCAAGCGCCGCGGCGATCAACACAATTCTCGGCACGGAATTTCCCGCGCAGACCATCAAGGAAACCCTCTCGTCCATCGGTGCCCTCAAGGATGACGCAGCCGGGTTCGCCTTCACCGCCCCGTCCTGGCGGCGCGACCTTTACACGGCCAACGACCTCGCTGAGGAAGCCGGGCGGTTCCTCGGCTACGAGAACATCCCGTACCGAATGGCGCCGATGTCGGCGAAGACCGCGCGCCTGACGCCCGTCGAGGCCGCGTCGCGCCGCGTGCGCACCCGTCTCGCGGCGCTGGGGCTCTGCGAGGCGTACAACTACGACCTTCTCTCCGAGAAGTCGCTCGCCGCCTGTCGCCTATCCGCCGACGGCCAGCCGCGCGTCGCCAACCCCCTATCCGAGGACTGGGCGGTGTTGCGCTCCTCTCTCCTGCCCGGCCTCCTCAAAAATGCCCAGTACAACCTGGACCGCGGCGCCGACGCCGTCCGCTTCTTCGAGCTCGGCAAGTCCTACGCGATGCGCGTCAAGGAAGTCGACGAGGTCTGGCGCGTCGCCGGCCTCCTCCTCGGTCCCGTGCTTGACGCCCGTTGGCAGGCCGCGCGGACGCCGCGCGCCTCGTTCTACGACGGCAAGGCGATCATCGAGGATCTCTTTAAAAAGACCGGAACCATCGCATGGGCCAAACTGTCTGAACGGGCGGCGGGTGGAACCGCGTCGGACCCGCTGTTTCATCCGACGAACAGCCTGCGCGCGGTGATCAACGACGCTCCGGTCGCGACCGTCGGATGGCTGCATCCGCGCGTCGCCCGCGCCTACGATCTCGAGCGCGAGGGCGCCATCATATTCGACGCGGACCTCGACTGGCTCGCCGGCCGCGAGACGGAGGCGGCGCGCTTTATGGAATTTTCCGCCCTGCCCGTCTCGCGCCGCGACCTAGCGCTCGTCCTCGACAAGAGCACGGACTACGAGCGCGTGCCGGCCGTCGTGCGCGCCTGCCATATAGAGGAGCTTCAGGATATTCTTCTGTTCGACGTCTATGAAGGCAAAAATATCCCCGAGGACAAGAAAGGCCTCGCGATCCGCCTGACCTTCGGACGCTTTGATCGCACCCTGACCGACATCGAGGTCAACACGGCCGTCGAAATGATCGTCGCCGCTCTCGGCAGGGAACTCGGCGTGAACTTAAGAGGCTGACCGTGCAGGGCACCATTCAGAGTCTCCAGAAGCTCGAGGCCCTTGTCAAGCAGGCGTCCGCATCCCTGCAGAAGCTCGGTTCCGAGAATCGGCAGTTCAAGGACGCTCTGCGTCGCCTCGAAGACGAGAACAAGACCCTCAAGGAGGACCTTCAGGCGGCGCGCCTGACGCTCGCCCGCCATGAGCGCCTGAAAACGCGCCTGGCCCGCCTCACCGACAAGCTCGCGAGGATCGGATGAACGATAAAGTCGAGGTTCAGATCGGCACGCGCCGGCTCATCGTCGAGATGGAGGGCTGGATGCCCATCGAGATCAACGCCCTCGCGCAGGAGGTCTCCGAGCGCGTGATAGAGATGCAAAGACACAACTCGAACGTCGCTGACACCTCGAAGATAGCGCTGCTCGTCGCGCTGTCCTTTGCCGCCGAGCTCAACCGGGAACGCTCCGCCCACAATACGACGCGGCGCATCCTCGAGAACAAGGCCGAGTCCCTATCGCAGTCCCTGCGCGAGTCGCTCCAGGCCGGCGTCGACCCGAAAAAATGAGCGAGCTTTTCACCGCGGACGCCGCCTCCAGGCCTCTGGCCGCCCGCATGGCGCCCAGGACTCTCGACGAGTTCGCGGGACAGGCCGCCCTTCTCGGGCCGGGCAAGATGCTCCGGCGCCTCGTGGAAAGCGGACGGTTCACCTCCGCCATTTTCTTCGGGCCTCCCGGTTGCGGGAAGACGGCCTTGGCGAGACACATCGCGGAGCATTCGAACGCGGGGGTCATCGAGCTCAACGCGGTGACGGCTGGGGTGGCGGATATCAGGAAAGCCGTCGAGCAGGCGAAATATTCAGCGACCCTCGGGCGCAAGACTTTGCTGCTGGTCGACGAAATTCACCACTTTAATAAAACGCAGCAGGACGCCCTGCTGCCCTCGGTCGAGCGCGGGGACGTGCTCCTCATCGGGATGACGACGGAGAATCCCGGGTTTTACGTGAACGCGGCGCTGAGATCTCGCATAACGGCCTTTGAGTTTATGCCCGTACCGGAGACGGAACTCGAAAAAATACTTGATAACGCCGTTAACGACAAAGACAGGGGGGTCGCGTCATTGCGAATCATGATGACGCCCGAGGCGAAGGCTCACCTGGTGCGGCAGGCGCACGGGGACGCGCGGCGGCTCTTAAACGCGCTGGAGATCGCCGCGCTGACAACAGCGGCCGACGGTGGCGGAGAACGGCGGGTGAACCTTGCCGTCGCCGAAGAATCGATTCAAAAGAGGCAGATCCGCTACGACAAGAAATCCGACGACCATTACGATCACATCTCCGCTTTCATCAAATCGATCCGCGGGACGGACCCCGACGCGGCGATTTACTGGATGGCGAAGATGCTCGAGGCGGGTGAAGAACCCCGGTTCATCGCTCGGAGGATTTTAATCGCGGCGTCCGAGGACGTGGGTAATGCCGACTTCCGGGCGCTGCTCGTGGCGGAAGCGGCGTTTCGCGCCGTCGAGGTCTTAGGCATGCCCGAGGCACGGATCACGCTCGCGCAAGCGGTTACCTTCGTCGCTTCCGCGCCGAAGTCGAACGCCGCGTATCTTGCCATCGACAAGGCCTCCGCCGAGGTTCGCGAAGGCCCCGCGCGCGAGGTGCCCCTGCCGCTTCGCGACGCCAGCATGGACGCCCAGGAGCGGGGCCACGGCCAGGGTTATAAATATCCCCACGATTTTCCCAACCACTTCACGCCGCAGGAGTACATGCCCAATCCTCTGCGTTTCTATGAGCCGACCGATCAGGGCGACGAGAAGCGCATCGCCGAGCGGCTGAAGTCCCTGCGCGGTTAACGCCTGAAAAAGCGAGAGGCGATCTGTATGAAATCGAACGTGACGTAGATCGGGAAGTGGTCGGACGGATTGCGCGCGCGCTCCGCATACGTCTTGGGAATCGGGCGCACGGTGCCGTCGGGATTCTTGTAGCGGTACACATTCGCGCTTTGCACCGCTGCGCGCAGGGACTTCGACACGAGCACGGCGTCCATCTGCGCTAAATGCGCCGGCTCGCCGGGCGGGTGGAAGGTGTGCGTGATGCGTTCCTCTTTCGAGGGCGGCACCGGCACGGTGTCGAAGCTGTCGGTAAGCTCCGCGCCGTCGAATAACGGCTTATACGCCGCTTCCTCGGAGACGTCGCCGTTGAAATCACCCGCGATCATCATCGGGACGTCCGCGCCGAATTCCGCGCGGTAGCGCTCCATGATCTCGGCGGTGCGCTGAACCTGCGCGGTGCGCAGGATGACGGACTCGGAATCGCGCCCGTCGCGGTCGCGCTTGGATTTATAGTGCGTGCCGAACAGGACGAACAGCGGCTGGAACTTGCCGGGCGCGCGCACGACAAGCGAGGTCAGGTCGCGGGAAAATAAGAGCTTCGGCCCGCCGCCGAGGACGGGATCCACCCAGGTCTCTTCCTTATGGCTGCGCTGCTCGATTTCAAACGGCAGGTCCTTTTTCACCAGGAAGGCGATGTCGATGCCGCGCTTGTCATTGCCCTCGATCAGGTACACGTTATAGCGTCCGCCAAGATATTGATCGTTGAAATTCTGGAGAGCGGCGATGTTCTCGACTTCGGCTAAGGTCACGATGTCGAGGTCAAGCTCGAGGATGATCTGGCCTTCGGCGCGCCGCGCCCCCTCGGACTTCGGCTTCGCCTCGGAAATTTTCTTCAGCTTGCCGGGATTCTTCGGGTCCGGGACGTGCTTGCCGACATGCTCGAAGAGGTTCTCGATGTTATAGGAGCCGGTCTTAAGCTGTGTAATCGACTGCAGTGTTCGAACCGGCGCGCCGGCGGAGGGTACCGGGCCTGCCGGCTCGCCCTGCGCGACGGTGCCGTCATAGAGTCGGGCCAGAGCGGACGGGAGCACGCGGAAGTCGCCGCCGATTTGTTGAGCCGTGAGTTGAAGAGGCTCGATCGCTTTCGCGCCCTGGGCCGGGACGGGCGCGTTAAGAACGGGGATATGCGACAGCGTCAGATCTGTCTCAAGAACCGACGGCGAGAACCCCCCATTGAGCGCGGGCGCCTGAACGGGGACGGGGCCCGGCGCGCCCGTGAACACGGGAAGCAAGGCTTTGACCGAAACGACCTGGGCGGACAGCGGCGAGGCCAGGAGCAACGCCGCCAATATGGACCGGAGCATGGCTATGTTATGAAGAAAAACCAAGGTTCCTCCAAGGGTCTTAGGACCTAGTCAAAAAATCTTACAAGGGGGAGGATGTCTCCTCGGCCCGTGACATGACATCGTAACCGCCGCGTGCTACCATCTACCAAGATGGATAAGTTCCGCCGCACCCACTCACGATTCCCGAGCGACCTTCCAGTCGAGGTCTTCAGCGGCCCCGTGGACGGCGTGCGCATCGGCGAAGGCAATCTCCTCAACCTAAGCCTCACCGGCTGCCTTCTCAGCATGCGCGGCCTGCTCAAGATCGGCTCGACCTACCGCATCAGAGTCAAATGGCCGGAGGGCTCGCTCGACCTGCCCGGGCGAGTCGCTCGCGATGCCGGTCGTTCCGGCAAGGATTCCACCGCCCAACACTACGCAATGGCCTTCAACCTCACCGGCGACCAGGAGAAGGCGCTGCGCGGCCTCGTCGACTTCGTCCGCCGCTCCGATAAGTCCGACGACAAAGGCTTCATGGGCTCCTACTGGGGATAATGGTGTCAGGCCTGACGCCTCAGGCGACGTCGAGGGAGGAGATGCGGAAGGTGGGGGATCCGAGAGAACCCTGGAAGGTCAGGTCGGAGGCCACGCCGTCAATGCGGGACAAAAGGTCGAGGAGGCTGCCGGAGATCATGGCGCCTTTGACGGGGCCGCAGACGCGGCCTTTTTCGATTGAAAGACCGGAGACGCCGACAGAGAAGGCTCCGGAAACTGGGTCCACCATATGCATGCCAAGAACCTCGGCGACGAGAAGGCCCGACTTCGTATCCGCAATAAGGTCTTCTCGCGTCATCGTGCCGGGCGCCAGGTAGAAGTTCGAGGCGCCTGGACCTGGATGGCTTGAATAGGAGCTGCGATATGCGCAGCCGTTCGAGACCAGGCCTTCTCGCGCCGCTGAGAAAGTGTCGTGGAAAAATTCACGCAGGACGCCGGCCTCGATCATGGCCTTGTCGCGCGTGGGCAGACCCTCGTCGTCGAAGCGGCAGGATCCGAGACCGCCGGGACGGCGCGGATCGTCGCGCAAAGTGACGAACGGCGAGGCGACGACGAGGCCAATCTTTCCAGCCAGCAGCGAGCGCCCACCCTGGACCTCATCGGCCGAAAGCAGCTCCGCCAGCAGCTCGAAAAATTCTCCCGCGACCCATGGCTCGAAGAGGACCGCGCGCTTGCCTCCCTTGGCCCGGCGAGCGCCGAGGAGCGAAGAGGCCCTCAGTCCCGCCTCGCGGCCGACTGCGGCGAAATCGAGGGACGACGCGCGACGCTCTGCGCGGTACCCTTCTCCGAGCTGGACCTCGGCCCCGTCTTCGGCGGCGACGGAAAGAGAGACGCTCGCCGAACCTCCGCGCTCGCTCGCGAACAGGCCGCTCGTGCCGGCGACGATGGCGGTTGCGCGACTTTCCGCGTACTCGACGCGCAGTATCTTGGCCACGCGCGGCTGGGCCATCGCAGCGGCCTCGGCCTCCTTGAGCTGCCTCTCGACTTTTTCCCACGGTAAGGTGAACAGGGCATCGTCCCACAAGGTCGAGCAAAGCGCGTCGTCCCCGGCCGGAGCTTGCGGTCCCGGCAGGACGCGGCGCGGATCGCCCTCGGCGTGGGGAAGCTGTTCCACGGCACGAGCATAGAGACCCTTGATAGCCTCAAGGTCGACGCCGCCGGCGGCGGCGAAGCCAACACGTCCGTCGCGCACGATGCGAACACCGGCGCCCGAACTCTCCGAGGCCTCGATTCCGTCGCGCTCGCCATCTCGTCGAGACACGGCGCGCTCCTCGTCCTGCGAGAGGTATATCTCGGCCTGCGTCCCGGCGGATCGGGCCTTCATCCAGGAGACAGCGTCGCGCGCGAGAAGCTCGAGAGCGTTCATTAAGACATCAGTGCGCAGGCGCTGACCAGCCCATATACAAGAAAAGAATGGAGACCAGAAGAAAAAACATGCCCCACTTCCTGCGCTCGAGGGCAATGTAAGCGTCATTGAGCACGTAATCGCGCAGAACCGCGTTCATGCGCTCGATGAGGTCCGGGCGGTACAGATACCCGAACCCGAGCAGTCCGCTGAGCAGTCCGATGATGATCTTGAGCGTGGATGTCATATAGTTGGATTATAGCGATTCATAGCCGCGTCGATGCCGTTCTCGACCACGACACCGACGGCTTGCGCGGCGAGGTCAAGCACGGCGTCCAGCTCATTTTCTTCGGATTTATTAAACCGTCCGAGCACAAAGGCCGTGGCGTCCATTTTCTCCGGCAGAGGCCCTATCCCAACGCGAAGTCTCGCCACGCTGTCGGTTCCGAAATGGCGAATGATCGACAGCATTCCTTTCTGCCCTCCCGCCGATCCGTTCTTGCGAATACGAATTTTACCGAGCGGCAACGCCATCTCATCATAGGCGATGAGTATGTCCTCAAGCGCGATGTTGTAGTACGCGGCGAATTTCTGCACGAACTCCCCGGACAGATTCATATAGGTCATGGGCTTGGCCACCCACAGGCCTCCGCTATTGGCCGCGACGCCCAGCCCCTTGAAGTTCGAAAAAGAATCCGCCCCGCCGACCAAACGGTCGGCGAGGCGGAAACCCGCGTTGTGGCGCGTCTTCTCATATTCCGGGCCCGGGTTGCCGAGGCCGACAACGAGCTTAAGCGCCACTGACGGGAAGACTTACTTTCCTTCCTTCTTGGAGTCCTTCTTGGTGTCCTTCTTGGCGTCGGCGGCCGGAGCGCCCGGCTTGACCGCTTCCTTGGTCAGCCTGCCTTCTTCGTCCTTCTTGCCCTTCGTGGCGGCGGATTCGGGTTCGGCGGCAGCAACGGCACCTTCAACGACGGCGCCGGGCACGGGCTCGGCCACGACTTCAACCTTCGCCAGGACGATACGGATAATGGCGGCGTCCATGGAGTCGAGGATTTCCACGCCTTCGCCGAGCACAAGGTCCTTGACGTGGATGCTCTGGTGCAGTTCGAGCTTCGTGACATCGACGTCGATATGCTGCGGAATGGCCGTAGGCAGCGCCTTGATGCGCAATTCGCGCATGTCGATGGACATCATGCCGCCGGAAGTCTTGACGCCAGGCGCCTCGCCGACGATGTTCAGCGGGACCTTAGCCTCGATCTTGTGGGTCAGCGAGATGCGCTGAAAGTCGGCGTGCACGGGCCGATTGGTGACCGGATGCCGCTGCAGTTCCTTGACGATGACGGTCTCCTCACCCTGCTCATGCTTCAGGCGAAGGATGGCGTTGGCGCCTCCCTTCTTACGGGCGGCCATCAACTCTTTCTCGGACAGAGCGAGCAGGATCGGCGACTTCGCGCCGCCGTACACGATGGCGGGAATGGTGGACGATGCGCGCAGAGCGCTCAATACCTTCTTGGTGCCCTTTGCAAAGCGGACTTCGACGTTCAATGTGATTTCCATGACTCTATTTCTCCTGAATTAAACGAACAGCGCGCTGATGGACTTGCCCTGGTAATTACGAGCGATCGCCTCACCCATGAGAGGCGCGATCGACAAAACCGTCAGTTTTCCCCCGGCCAAAGCGTGGATCGGGATTGAATCGGTGAGGATCATTTCCTCCAAAGACGACTTGGCGATCAAGTCGTGAGCGGCGCCGGACAGCACGCCGTGGACGCAGCCGGCGTAGACTTTCAGCGCGCCGTTTTCGCGAATCTTGTTGGCGACCTTGCACAGCGTGCCGCCGGTGTCCACCATGTCGTCGAGAATAAAGCAGTTTTTCCCCTTGACGTCGCCGATGATGTTGTAGACCGAAGCCTCGTTCGGACGCGGGCGCCGCTTGTCGATAATGCAAAGTCCCGCGTTCAGACGCTTGGCAAATGCGCGGGCACGCTCCACGCCGCCGACGTCCGGCGACACGATGACGAGGTTCTTGAGCGCCTTCTTTTTCACATAGTCGATGATGATCGGCGCGGCATAAAGATGGTCGACGGGAATGTCGAAGAAGCCCTGAATCTGCGCCGCATGCAGGTCCATTGTAATGACGCGCTGGGCGCCGGACTCGACGATAATATTCGCCACGAGCTTCGAGGTGATGGGCATGCGCGGCGCGGTCTTGCGGTCGGCGCGCGCGT
>JBBTJN010000078.1:0-25663 GCA_038059415.1 Elusimicrobiota bacterium
AGACCGCCGGCGGCGTGATCGACGCGGGCTACCGCGGCGAGGTCGGCGTCATGCTCTGGAACATCTCGACCGTGGCGCACGCGCTCAAGAAGGGCGAACGCATCGCCCAACTCCTGGTCATCGCGATCGCGACCCCGGCTCCCGTGGACTGCGACGACCTTGGGGAAACCGCCCGCGGCGTCGGAGGCTTCGGCTCGACCGGAAAGTAGCGGTGCGATGAACCGCGATCAGTTTCTCTTGCGTGCCGCCGCGCTGCCGCACGCTCCGTTCTGGATCGCCTCCGCTTCTGTCTTCGCGACGGCCGCTGCCTGGCGCCTGATCGATGGGCGGCGCATTTTCCCTCGCTTTGAGCCATCTCTTGCCGGCGCCTGCGCATTGGCGGCGGGCGCCTCCTTGGCGGCCGCCCTGTCGTTTACCGCCGTTTTGGGCGAGCCCAAGCCGAACGTTCATGACGAGTACAGCTACCTTCTCGCCGCGGATACCTTCTCGCGCGGCCGTCTGACCAATCCGACCCATCCGATGTGGCGTCACTTCGAGAGCCCGCACATATTTCATCGGCCGACCTACATGTCCAAGTATCCGCCCGGGCAGGGCATGGCCCTGGCCCTCGGCCAGGCGCTCAGCGGACATGCCGTGGCCGGCGTGTGGCTGAGCGTCGCGGCGGCCTGCGCCGCGCTGTGCTGGATGCTGGCGGCGTGGGTGCCGGTGCGCTGGGCTCTGGCCGGGAGTCTCCTCGCCGCCGTCCATCCGCTCGTTGTTGCCTGGAGCATGACCTACCGCGGCGGCGCGGTGGGATTTTTGGGCGGCTGCCTTCTGCTCGGCGCATGGAAAAGACTGAGGCGCCGGCCTGAGCCCGTGCTGGGCGCCGTATTCGGATTCGCTCTTGCCGTTTTGGCCAACAGCCGCCCTTTCGAGGGGCTTGTGTTCAGCCTGCCGCTGGGGCTGATGCTGCTCGCGGATTGGCGGCGCAACGCGCGGGCGCTGGCCTCCTGTGCCGCGGTCGTTGTCGCGGCCGCCGCGTGGATGCTGTACTACAACTGGCGGATTACCGGTGACCCGTTGCTCATGCCGTACATGCTTCACGAGCAGACGTATTCGCTGTACCCGACCTTCGTGTGGCAGGATCCGCGCCCCGAGCCGAAGTTCAGCCATGCGCTTCTGCGTTCCTTCCATGTCGACTGGGAATTCGGACATTTCCTGTCGCTGCGCAGCTCGTTCGGTTTCATCCAGGGGACTGCGATCAAGCTTTGGATCCTGATCGAGGCCTATCTGGGCGCGCCGCTGCTGGTGCTTCCTCTGTGGGCGATGCTGTCGCACGCGGCACGGGATAGGGAGGCGGCGGCCTTGGCGGCGTATGGGACTCTGTTCATCGCCGCGACGATGGCCGCCGTCTGGAGCAATCCCGAATACGTCGGCCCTGCGGTCGGATTGTTCTTTCTGGTCATCACCCTCGGATTGCGGCGACTCGACGCATTTAGATTGAGCGCGGTCGTTCTGGGGTCGGCGTTGTCCATGTTCCTGTTTCCGCGTAATATCATCCTATTTTCGACCGGGACGAGCCGCCCCCGGCTCGAGGCGTCGCTGACCGAAAAAGGAGGCAAGCATCTGGTCGCGGTCTCCTACGGGCCCAATCAATACCCTCACGATGAATGGGTGTACAACGGGGCGGATATCGACTTGCAGCGCGTGGTCTGGGCGCATTCGCTGTCGCCCGCCGAGGATAAGGAGCTTGCTCTTTATTACAAGGACAGGGAGGCCCGGCATCTTCTGGTGGAGGTCACGACGCCGGAAAGGGGAAGCGAACGGTGAGAGAGATTCTCAAGACCTGGAAGACGACCTGGCTCGGTCTGATGATCGCGGGGCTTGTGTTTAGCGCTTACCTTCCCGCCTTGCGCGGCGGGTTTATATGGGACGACGACCGGCATGTGAGCGCCAACGCGGCGGTCATTGATCCGGCCGGGCTCGGCCGCATATGGCGCGTCGGGAACACGCCGCAATACTACCCGATTGTTTTTTCCGCGTTCTGGTTTCAGCATCGCGTCTGGGGTGGGCGGGCGGAAGGCTACCACGCGGTCAACGCCGCCCTGCATGCCGTCAACGCCTTGCTGATCTATCTGCTCGTTCTGCGCCTCGGCTTCAGGGGTGCGGCGCTCGCGGCCCTTCTGTTCGCCCTGCACCCCGTCCAGGCGGAGACGGTCGCCTGGATTTCCGAGCTCAAGAACATCCTCTCGACCTTCTTTTTCCTGCTTGCGGCCCTGAGCTGGCTGGAATACGAGGATCGGGGGGGGCGCCGATGGTATGCGGGCGCCGCCGTGTTGTACCTGCTCGCGCTGCTGAGCAAAACCACGACCTGCGTGTTTCCCGTCGCTTTGCTGCTGCTGCGCTGGATGCGGGGACGCCGTATCGACGCCGCTTTTTTAAGGGAGCTTGCCCCGTTTATCGCGTTCGGGGCCGCGTTCGGCGCGCACACGATCTCCGTCGAATCGGCGCTCGAGCGGGCGGTCGGTCCGGAGTATGACCTCACTTTCTTGCAGCGTCTTCTGATTTCGGGACGGGCTGCATGGTTCTACCTCGGCAAGCTGGTCGTCCCCGCGAATCTGAGCTTCGCCTACGAGCGTTGGAACGTGGACCCGGCGTACGCCGTTCACTGGTTGGGTTTGGCGGGTCTTGCCGCGGGGGCGTGGGGGCTGCGCCGTCTGGCGTCGCGGGAACTGGCCGCGGCGGCGGCGTTCTATCTCGCAGCCTTGGTCCCCGCGTTGGGTTTCTTTAAAATCTACCCGCAGCGCTACTCGTTCGTCGCCGACCATTTTCAATATTTGGCCTGCATCGGCCCGTTCGTCGCCGCGGGCGTTCTCGCCTCGCGGGCGGTCGGACACCTGGAGCGATCCAATCGTCGGCTCCTTCTTGTTTTCGCCGCCGCCGCGCTGTGGATCGGGGCCCGCGCACGGGCGGCGGCGTTTCGAAGCGAGGAGGCGGTCTGGACGGACGCCGCGGTGAAACAGCCTGGGGCCTATATCGCTCAGCTCAACCTGGGCAAGATCCTGGCCGATCAGGGCCGCTACGGCGAAGCTTTCGCACGCTACGAGGCGACCCTGAAGCTCAAGCCCGGCCTGCCCGAGGCGTATGTCAACATGGGTAACGCGCTTCTGGTCGCGGGCCGGCATGAGCAGGCGATACTTCGCTATCGGCAGGCGCTCGCCGGCGGGGCTCGTCCCGCGGTCGCGAGATCGGCGCGCAACAACCTGGGCGTCGCGTTGGCCAATCTCAAGCGCTGGAAGGAGGCCGCCGGGGTGTACCGTGAGGCGCTTAGGGCGCGTCCTGACGACCGTGAAGCGCGCGCCAATCTGTGCGCGGTCCTGGCGGAGAAGAAGGACGCGGCGGAGCTCCGCCGTTTCGGCTGCTCGCCCCGTCCCTGAGGCGCTCGAGTCTCGGCGGCGGGAACGCGGACGGTAAGAGTGCAGCGACTTCTTCTGTGTTTATATTTTGCGCGGGAACAGGATCGGGCCCTTCTGGATCAGGCCCGGGCGCTCCTTCTTGCCGGCGAGCACATCTTCGGCGGTGAGCGCGTCGGGAAACAGGCGCACGCCGAGCTGCATGTGGATCTTGGCCGCGGTCGAAGGCATGAACGGGTCGAGCCAGCCGCTGACGAGGCGCAAGGACCAGACGAGATCGAAGAGGACGCTCTCGCACTGCTTCATGTCCTCCTTGGCTAGCTTCCAGGGGGATGTTTCGTTGATGCGCGCGTTGAGGCTGCGGACAACCTCCCAGATCGCGTCGAGCGCGCCGCAGAAGTCGAGCGCCTCCATTTTTTCGGAGATCTCGGGCGTGCGCTTGGCCACCGCGGTCGTGTAGAAGTCCTCGCCGAGCGGCGGCTTGGTCGGAAGCCGGCCGCCAAGAAACTTGTCCACCATCTCGGAGACGCGCGCGACGAGATTGCCGAGGTCGTTGGCGAGTTCGGCGTTGTAGCGCTTGGTGAGCGACGCCTTGGAGAAGTCGCCGTCGTTGCCGAACGGCATCTCGCGCAGGAGGAAGTAGCGCAGGGCGTCGACTCCGAACTCGGCGGTGATGTCGTGGGGATCGATGAAGTTGCCCAGAGACTTCGACATTTTCTGGCCGTCCACCGTCCACCAGCCGTGCGCGAAGACCTTCTTGGGCAGAGGCAGGTTTGCCGCCATCAGCATCGCGGGCCAAATCACTCCGTGGAAGCGAAAAATTTCTTTCCCGACGATGTGAACATCCGCGGGCCACAGATCGGCGCCGGCGGCGGCGGACCAATAGTTGATCAACGCGTCAAACCAGACGTAGATCGTGTGATCCGGGTCGCCGGGGACGGGGATGCCCCACTTGACCTTGGTGCGCGAGACCGAGATATCCTCGAGGCCGCCCGACACGAAGCGGTGCAGCTCCGCGGCGCGGTGCGCGGGCGCCAGGAAGCCGGGGTTCGCTTTGTAATGGGCGAGGAGCCGGGGGCCGTACTTGGAGAGCTTGAAGAAATAGGTCTCCTCGGAGAGCTTCTGCAGCGGCTTTCCCGAGTCGGGGCCGAGCAGGACGCCGCCGGGGCCCTTCACCGCGTCAGATTCTTTTACAAACGACTCGCTCACGACATCGTAGAGTCCCTCGTAGCGGCCTTTGTAGACATCTCCATTCTTCAGCAGAAGCGAGAACAAATCCTGCACTTTCTCCTCGTGGCGCTTCTCCGTCGTGCGGATGTAGTCGTCGATGTGGATGTCGAGGTGCTTCCAGAGGTCGCGAAATTTCAACGAAGTCATGTCGCAGAAGTCCATCACGTGTTTGCCCGCGGCCTTGGCCGCGTCCTCGATTTTCTGGCCGTGCTCGTCGGTGCCCGTGAGCAGGTGCGCGGGGCGCCCGCGGCCGCGGATGTGGCGGGCCAGGACGTCGGCGGCGATCGTCGTGTACGCGTGACCGATGTGGGGGGCGGCGTTGATGTAGTAGATGGGAGTCGTGATGTAGTAGCGCTTCGTCATAGGGTCACCGTGCGGCTTCGGCCTCTAAAGAAGCCAGAGTGAGGATTAATTTCGGGTCTGCGTTGGCGCGAAGGGCCGCGCGCAGGCGCGACAGCTCGCGCAGCGGGCCTTCGACTTTCGGGAAGGGGGCCTCGCCATCGAGGTGGCGGCGGCGCAGATCCTGGCCGAGCGAGTACAGCGCGCGCTCCACCTTTACGCGCGCGGCGGAGAGGTCCTTGGGCAGGCCGTCGGCGGCCGCGACGGCGGCCAGCGGGCCGCCGCCCTTGGGCAGGCCGTCGTCCTCGGAGAGTTCCAGCGCGCGCCCGGCTGAGCCGTCGGCCAGCGCGGCGAGGCGCTTGGCCCGGGCCGGCGCCATGCCGCGATCCATCAAGATTTTTTCGAGGACGGGCTCGGGCAGGGGCCCGAATGGAAGCGTAAAGCAACGCGAGGAGATCGTGCGGGGCAGGCGCTCGCGCTGGGTGGCGCCTAGGATCCATAAAGTCTTGGGCTGGGGCTCTTCCAAAATTTTAAGCATCGCGTTGGCCGCGGCCTCGTTGAGGCGCTGAGCGTCGGGGATGACGGCGATCTTCCAGCCGTCGAGCATGGACTTAAAGCTCAGGTCTTTGAGTAAATGACGGATTGTGTCCACCTTCCATATCTTCTGCTTCTCGACGTCCTCCTCCTCGAGGGAGGCCTGATAGCTTGCGTCGACGACTATGGCGTCGGGGTAGGTGCGCGCGTCCACGCCCCGGCAGACGGGGCACTCGCCGCACGACGCTTCTCCTGTGAAAGGCCGATCCCGGCAGAGGAGGGCTTTGGTGAATTCTATCGCGGCCAGGCTCTTGCCCACTCCCTCGGGGCCGACGAACAGCATCGCGGCCGGCATGCGCTCGGAGGTCAGCAGCCCCTCGAGTGTTTTGACGGCGCGGCGCTGGCCGAGGACCTTGTCGAGGCGCATCATGCGGCCGTTATTCTATCATTCGCGCAGGTCCTTCAACGATGCAGAGGGCCGTAACTCGGGACGCGTTACAGCTTCTTGTCGACGAGGGCGATAATTTTGGCCTGGAGGACGTCGGGAGGGAGCTTGCCGTCGAGCACGATCGCGCGGGGGTCGGCCTGGGCCGCTTTCAGGTAGCCCTTGCGAACCTTGAGACGGAAGTCTTTATTCTCGCGCTCCAGCCGGTCGAGCTCGCGTCCCTGGTCGCGGGTGTCGAACTCGGCGACCGGGATGTCGAGGAGGATGGTGAGGTCGGCTTTGAGCCCGCTCGTCGCGATCCGATTGAGGACCGTCGTGGTTTTAACGCCAAGCCCGCGCGCCGCGCCTTGATAGGCGTCGGTGGACATCGTGAAGCGCTCGCAGATGACGACCTTGCCGGCCTTCAGTGCGGGCAGGATCAGTTCATTCGTGTGCTGGGCTCTTGAGGCTTCGTAAAGGAACAACTCGGCCAACGGATCGATGCACAGGGCCGGATCGAGGAGCACGCGGCGCACGCCTTCGGCGACCGAGGTGCCGCCGGGCTCGCGCGTGTGAAGGATATCGACGTTCCGGGCACGGAGCGCTGCGGCGAGCAGGCGCGCTTGGGTGGATTTCCCGGATTTATCGGGGCCTTCGAAGACGATGAACAGGCCTTTGGAGCGCTTCACGGCCGCTATTCTATCATTGCGCGCCAATGAGCGCCGCCCTAAAGTCCAGTCGGCCAGGAGCGAAGCTCGTCGCGCCATGAGGATCGGGTCAGGCTCACGTTCGTGGTGACGATGCTTTGAGTCGCGTTGCCGTTGTAGTAAAAGTCGATCGGCGAGGCGGCCGACAGCGTGGAGGTTCCGATGGTATAGAGCACGCCGTAGACGTCGCTGTTGCCGCCGCCGCCGCCGCCGTTGTTGAAGTTGCCGCCGACATAGAGAAAGCCGTTGCTCGCGAGCTTGGTGGAAACTTTCGTGATCGCGCCCGAGGTGTAGGTGGAGGTGAGGCCGGGGAAGTCGGTGGGCGCGGAGGGGTCAAAAACCTTATAGGCGGCCCAGTCGTTGCAGTACTGCTTCCAGGCCCTGGTCGGCATGCTCATTGTGGCGGTGCCGTTGCCCCATGCGCCGTTGGGAAGATTCACGTTGCCCATGATGATCATCGTGCCGGTGTGATACATCCCGGGCGACGTCACGCTTAAGGATCCTTCGATGAAAATGGTCTTGTTGGACGTGGTGTTGTTCCAGCCGGTGACGTCGCCGGGGTAGTAGCAGCTGTTCGCCGGTGAGCCGCCGGCGGGGCAGCCCGTCGTGGCCGCGGCGGAGGTGCGGTAAAAGTTGAAATCGAGAGCCGGCGGCGTGGGTAGATTCTTCTCGAACGCGTGCCACTGGCAGCAGCCGCAGTCCGGAGGGGTCTGGCAGTCGCAGTTCGGCGGATTGGGGTTTGTGTCCTTGCCGGTGATTTGGCTGGACGACCAGAACTGGGGATGGTTGCGCCCGGTCGCGTCGATGGCGCTGGGGCTCATGACCCCGCCCCACTCCACGTTGGTCCCGCCGGCGATTTGAACGCCTTGCCCGGCGAAAATCGCGGTGTCTCCGAGGATGGTGTTGCTGTAGACGATGCGCAGGGCGCGCGTTTCCTTGCCTTGCTTGTCGCGTCCTATGGTGGAGATCGTCACTTGCTGAATCCCGGGGCCGCTGGTGATGGAGATCGCGTAGGACCCGCCCTCTATGTCGGTATACGCCTTGTCGAAACTGTAGTCGGCCTGCGCGATCCCGGCCTGGATGGCGTTCCAGGTGATCGTGGAGAGGGAGATGTAGAGATAGGCCTTTTCGGCGCCGGCCTCCGCCAAGTGGAAGGCGACGGTATTCATGGATTGCTTGCTCGCGAAGACGTTCTCCCGTTGGATCCACAAGACCATGGCCGGCACCATGATCGCCAGGATCAGGAGCATGGCGATCGCTCCGGGGAGGATTTGGCCGCGCCGGCTGAGCGGGGGGGGTGTTTCCATGTCAGTTCATGATACGAATTTTCTGAATTGTCAGCTCGAGCACCTTGCGGCGGCCGAGTTGGATGGATTTGCCCATCGTAATCGAGACGCTGATAATCGAGGTGTCGTCGGTGTGGGGATAGGTGAAGGCGATGTAGACGAGATTGGTGCTGACCACGGACTCGGCGGCGTTGATGATCTGGAAGAGCTTGCTGCCGCTCTGGCGGAACTCCATGTAGCGGCCGTCCACATGTCTGAAGCGGATGCGGGAAAAGGGCCCCTGGCCGGAGGGCGTGTCTATGATCACCGTCGAGGCCACCGCCTGACGCATGTAGCGGTTGACCGTGTCGAGGGTCGTGCGCGCGTCGCGCTGGATCTCGTAGCGCGCGCTCGTCATCATGAAAAAGTTCTGCATGCTCAAGAGCATGGTCGGCGCGACGGTCGCGAGAATCCCGACGATGGCGACGACCATCATCATCTCGGACAAGGTATAGCCGCGCGCGTTCTTGAGCGGCATCAGGGGATCACCACGAGTTTGGTCGTCGACGCGCTCGGAGCGACGACGATCCCGCTGTAGGTCTTCGTCGTAATCGACACGCTCGTGCCGGAGATCACGGGCACGTAGACCGAGAGATAGTAGGTGGACCCGCCCCGTACGGGCAAGATGAAGGTGCCGTCGGCCCTGCTGGAGACCATGTACAGGGGCATCTGCGCCGGCGCCGAAGATGCGACGATGGCCGCGGGCGTGCTGGCAAGCGTGGCGGTCGACGCCAGTATCAGCGCGCCGGAGGTCACGAGGCCGGAGGCGTCGCTGATCGTGCCCACGATGTTGCCGAACGCGCCGGTGATGGTGAAGGTGCCGACGAACACGCTGCCGACCGCGGTCAAGACCGCCGGGAGCGTGTTCGGGTTCGAGTCCTGTCCTGATTCGAGTACCGGGAAGATCGTGTAGGTGCCCGTGGAGACGTTGCGCATCGTGAAGTTTCCGCTGGTGTCGGTGACGGCCGAGCCGACCTGGCTGCCCACCCCGTCGATGGCGGTGATGGCTTGATAGGCGAGCGGCGTCGTGCCCGTCCGGACGTAGCCCGTGATGCGTCCACCGAGATTCAGGGTGAAGTCCTGCGTCGTAACGGCGCCCTCCGTGATGGTGGGTGTCTCGATGCCCTGGACATAGTTCGCGTTCGCGTTGTTGGGATTGGCGATAATTGTCACTATGCCGCTCGACACGGGCATGAAGTACACGCCGTTGGAGCCGGTCGTCTTCGAGGCGCCGCCTCCCTGCACGATGATGCCGCTAATGGGCACGTTGGAGGCGTTGGTGATCACGCCCTTGACGAAGCCCGAGGCCGTGGTACTCGTGAGCTGCATGTGATTGAGACCTGATCCGGGCCAAGTGGGCGTGGTGCCCGCGTTGGGGATGCCCGTGTAGCCGTTCTGGGTCACGGTGACGGTTTCGTATGAGTTGGAATAGGAGCCGCAGACGGCGGCGACGGTCCAGGCGCCGGTCGACACGCCCGCCAGCTGAAAGCGCGTGTAGGGCAAGCTCAGCGTGTCGCTCGTGACGTAGGAGGTGAAGGCCGTAGTCGAGCCTGAGTTTGGGTCGCTCGCCGAAATGTAGGTGGTGGTGCCGGTCAGAGCGGTCGGGACCTTGCCCGTGAGGGTCGTGAAGGCTCCGGAGGCCGAGGTCTTTGGGGGGTGGACAAAGCCGGCGACTTCCTCGTAAATAAAATCCTTCTTGTTGTTGCCGGAGTCGTAGGCTCGGCCATAGATGCCGTCGAGCGATACAGCGCTGACGCCCGGGCTCGACACGCGCACGACCTGTTGGCCTGAGGGCGTGCCGATACCGTCGTAGCCGCCCGTAGTCGAGTCCGGGATCGGCGTGCCTTCATAAGCGGGAGAGCTCCCGCTGTTGTCGTCCCAGCCTACGGTGTCGACGGTCAAGCCGGTGCTCGGCCGGTAGATCTGGACGGCCCCGGCGTTGGAGTCAACGAGAACGTTCGGGTATCCTATCGCGGCGTTGTAGTAGGCGTCGGCGACGACCTGCGCACCCAGGATGTAGAAGGAAGTGGCGTTCGCGTAGAGGTAGTAGTGGCCGGGCGCGACGTAGGTGGTGACGTGGACCAGGTCGAAGCCCGCGGCCGTGTCGTCCTTGTCTTGGCTGACAAACTCGCCGCGATAGCGCAGGGCCACCTGCTTGGGGTAGATGGCCGTGGCTCCGATGTTGATTGGATAGGTCGTCGGGTTGTAGAGTTCGATGTACTCGACGTCGTGGGAGTTTCCGTCTCCGCCCACGGTATCGGTGGACGCCACGACCTGGCTGATGACGAGATCGGGGTTGTACCAGACGGTGCCGGTGACGTAGCCGGTCGCGGCGGCGGTGAGGGGTATCGCGGGAACGTTCGTCGTTGCGCCCCTGTTGGCGATTTGCGAGGCGGAGACACCGTCCGAAAAGCCGGTCGAGGAAGCTCGGAGGGTGTAGGTGCCGTGATAGACCGAGAACGAATATGTTCCGTCGGCGGCCGTCATGGCGCCCCAGTCCTCGTTCTGCTCGACGACGACGATGGCTTTCGCCACGACGCCGCCCGCCGCGTTGGTGACGCTTCCGCTCAGCGTCGAGTCGAGCGGGTTTATGGCCGGGTTCTCGAGAAGATTGCGCAGCGACCAGCGCTTCTTGATGCCCGCCTCCGACCACACCACGTTCACCGTGATATGCTTGAGACCGGTGTCGGGGTAGGTGAAGGTCACGGTGCTGATGTCGCTGCCGGACATTTCGGCCATGCCCACATAGGTGTAGCGCGTGAAGGTGATTCCGCCGATCGCGATTGTCTCCGGCGGGTAGTTGACGGTGTCGTAGAGAATCGCCGGCGTCACGGACGCGTCGGTCGCGGACGTGGTCGTGAGCTGGAGGGAGTAGTAGCTGAGGTTCTTGAGGGACTCGATGCGCTCCTGGCCCAGATTGGTGGCCATCGAGGTGGCGCGCGAGATGAGCGTTGAGCGCGCGATATATTTAAACGCGCCAAAAAGACCCAAAACGCCGACGGAGAGGATGGCGACGGCCACCATCAATTCGGTCAAGGTCCCGCCTCGCCGCCGGGTTCGTTTGGGCATGGGCACACGCAGTATAAGTCGTTACCGAGGACAAATCAAGGAAACTTCCTCACAACTTTAAGGAAGCGGCCGCGCGTTAGCCAGTTTTGGGCGTATGCCGGACCGTGCGACTTACGAGCATTCGGAGTGTCCGCAGTCGTGGCAGGTCACGCCGGAGCAGCCCGACTCGTGGGAGACGTTGCGCGAGAAGCACTTCGGGCAATGCTCGGCCGATGCGGCCTCCGAGGCGGCAGGGTCCGTTTCTAGAACGGCCCCCGCGGCGGTTCCACCGTCTATCCAACCCGTCTTTTTGAGGTGGGCGCGAAGGGCGATGGCGAGCGCGTGGGGAATGGAGTCCACGCGGTTGGGACCCAGGCCGATCGGGCGGTCTCCTTTGACCGAGTTGAGGTGCTTGAGCAGGCGCAGGGGGTCTCCGCCCTCTCCCAGGTACTTCGAGATCAGTATGCCCACGAGCGAGGTCAAACCCGCGATCTCGGTGCCGAGCGGGGGGATGTTGGTGAATAATTGGAACGGCCCCTTCTCGTCGTAGTTGATGTGTACGTGCAGAGGACCGTAGCCGGTGCGGATCTGGTAGTACTCGGCGTCGAGGCCGAGCGTGGCCTCCGGCGTGCGGCGCCTGCCTTTCGACGGAGTCGAGGAGATGTTGAGCACCTGCTGGGCCTTCGAGCCGTCGCGGTAGACGGTGACGCCCTTGCAGCCAAGCTCGTAGGACAGCAGGTAGGCGTTGCGGACGTCGTCGGTCGTCGCCTCGCCGGGCAGGTTGATCGTTTTCGACACGCCGTTGTCGGTGTGACGTTGAAAGGCCGCCTGCATTCGAACATGGGTTTCGACCGAAACGTCATGGGCCGTGGCGAACAGGCGCTGAATTTTCTCGGGTATCTCGGCGATGCCGTACGCGGATTTGTGGTTCTCATCGATGCGGCGCATCAGGTTTTTTTCGCCCAGGCCGAACCAATCATTCTTCTGCGCGATCTCCTTGAAGAGCGGGTTTACCTCGAAGAACACGTCCTTGTCGTCGGCCGTCTTGCCGGCCTTCATCGCCTCGAGGGCTTTGGCGTTGTAGCGCGTGTAGGCGATCGCAAAAAACGGCTCGATGCCGCCGCCCTGCAGCCCCGCCGCGATGGCGATGGTGCCCGTCGGCGCGATCGTGGTGCGCGCGCAGTGTCGCGGGCGCCGCTTCTCGCCCCGGAAGTGCTTCGAGTCCGGGTCGTAGGTCGAGTCTTTCCAATTTGGGAACATGCCGCGTTCTTCGGCGAGCTTTTCGGAAGCTTCGAGCGCGGCCCCGTTGATGAACGACATGACCTTGTCGCCGAGTTTGAGGGCCTCGGGGTCCGCGTAGGCGATGTCGCTCTTGACCAGCGCCTCGGCCCAGCCCATCACGCCCAGGCCGATGCGGCGGTTGCCCTTGGCGAGCATTTCGATCTCGGGGAGGGGGTAGTTGTTGACCTCGATGACGTTCTCGAGGAAGCGGATGGCGAGGGAAACTGTTTCCTTAAGGTGAGGGAAGTCCCAGCGGCCCGCGCCTGTCTCGCCGGTCACGAAGGCGCCGAGGTTGAGCGAGCCCAGGTTGCACGGCTCCCAGGGTAAAAGAGGCTGTTCGCCGCAGGGATTGGTGCTTTCGATTTGGCCCAGCGCCGGCGTCGTGTTCGAGCCCGAGGCGTTGATGCGGTCGAGGACCACGTAGCCCGGGTCGCCCGTTTTCCAGGCGAGGTCGACCATCGTGTCGAAGACCTCCTTGGCGCGAAGCTTGCCGGCCGGCTTGCCCGAGCGCGGGTTGATGAGGTCGTACTCGGCGTCGGCCAGGACCGCGCGCATGAAAACGGCGTCTACGCCGACCGAGATGTTGAAGTTCTCCATTATTCCCGGCGAGGTTTTCATGCGGATGAAGTCCATGATTTCCGGGTGGTCATACCTGAGTATGGCCATGTTGGCCCCGCGGCGCGTGCCGCCCTGCTTGACCACATCGGTCATCGTGTCGAAAAGTTTCATAAACGAGAGCGCGCCCGACGCCACTCCCTGCGTCTTTTTGACCGGATCGCCTTTGGGGCGCAGCTGGGAGAACGAGAATCCGGTGCCGCCTCCCGACTTCTGGATCATGGACTGGGCGGCCAGCGACTTGGTGATGGCTTCCATCGAGTCGGGAACGGGCAAGACGTAGCAGGCGGAGAGCTGCTGCAACTCGCGGCCGGCGTTCATCAAGGTCGGGGAGTTCGGCAGGAAATCCCAGTTCGCCATCAGGCCGAAAAATTTGGCGGACCACTCTTCACGGAGGGCCTTGGCTTCGGGGTGCTTGGCGCAGGCCTTTTCTAGATTGACCATCAGGCGCGCGAAGTTGGCCTGTCGCGCGTCGTTGTCGGGCAGGCCCTGGTGGTAGAGGCTCATGCCCCGTTCGACGATGCGCTGGACGCCGGTAAAGACTCCCCAGGCTTCGGCCTTGGGATGTGCAAGAAGTTCGCCCAAGGCCACGTTTCGCGCCACGCCCATCAGCCACGCCTCGGTCGAGGGGGCGTCGCGCAGGTATTTGTCCTTGATGACCTTGAACTGGTTGGCGGTCAGCGCGATTTTTCCGGCGGAGCGGGTTTTAGTCATAGAGAGACCTTCCTTTTGGATTGCGGCTTAGAGTGTAACATCGTCGCGGGCTTGCGTCCAGGGTTAGTCCAAGATCGGACGAGCGACGAAAGTCGCTTTGATTTTTTTCGCGTAATGCCGCAGCGGCCCTAGGTCCACCTCGGGCAGATCCACCGCCGTGACGCGCGTGCGGATGCCCGCTGCCACGCAGCGTTCGGCGAAGAGCCGCGACGCCGCGAAGCCCGTTTTGCGGTAAGCCGGAGCGGGGCGCATCAGCTCGACCCATTGCGCCGCATCGGCGGTGTTGAGGCTGACCGCGACCTCATCGAGAAACATGGCCAGATCCGGGGTGATGTCGCGGCCGCAGATGAGATTTCCGAGACCGACGGTGTTCAGGCGCTGCTTCAGCTCGAGATGATGGGCCTTCAGGTATAGACCCACCGCGCTCATCTCCGGCAAGCGGTAGGTGCTTTCGCCAAAGCCGCAGAACACGACCTCGCGCCAATGATCGGAGGCGTCCACCTTTTTCTTCAGCGCGCCGATCAGCGCCTCCGCCGTGGGCTCCGGCCCCTTGATGCGCAGGTCGTTGCCCTCGAACTGGTAGTCCCAGGGAACCTTGACGCAGAAGCGGCAGGAGACCGGGCAGCGGTTGGTCAAGTTGAGATAGAGCGACCGGTCCTTTTCATAGAGGATCATGCAGGTACGGCCTGGAGCAACAATCCGGCTTGATGACGATGGCATGGGCCATGAGACCCACGTCTTGGCGCAGTCCGTTTTGCTACACTATCGCTCTTCTCATGCCCTTTAACACCTTCGGCCTTCGTCCCGAACTCCTCCAAGGAATACTGGCCCTCGGCTACGCCGCTCCGACTCCTGTCCAGACGGCCGCCCTCCCGGAAGCCCTGCTCGGCAAGGACGTCATCGGTTCCGCGCAGACCGGCAGCGGCAAGACCGTCGCGTTTACCCTCCCCCTGCTCCAGCGCCTGCTCGCCGACCGCGAGGCCGAGGGCGGCGTGAAGGTCGGACTGCGCGTGCGCGCGCTCGTGCTGACCCCGACGCGCGAGCTTGCGAGCCAGGTCGAGCGCATGATCAGCGAGCTTGCCAAGTTCTCGCCCGTGAAGTGCGTCATCGTCATCGGCGGAGCGAGCTTCCACGCCCAGACCCAGGAACTCAAGCGCGGCGCCGAGGTGGTTGTCGCGACCCCTGGCCGTCTGCTCGACCATATACGCTCCGGGACCTTCAACCTTCAGAACGTGCGCGTCGCCGTCCTCGATGAGGCCGACCGCATGCTTGACATGGGTTTCATGCCCGATGTGCGCCGCATCATGAAGATGCTCCCGTCCGAGCGCCAAACCTTGATGTTCTCCGCGACGATCCCGATAGAAGTCGAACGGGTGGTCACCGAATTCATGCGCGCGCCCGTGCGCGTGTCGGTGGACCGGCCGCGCTCGACCGCGATGATGATCAAGCAGTGGTTGTTCCCGGTCACCGAAGACCAGAAGGCGACCTTGCTCGAGGCCATGCTTAAGGTGGACGGCGTGGACTCCGTCATCATCTTCACACGCACGAAGGTGCGGGCCGACCGCGTGGCCGGCTGGCTCCAGCGCAAGGCCATCAGATGCGTGGTGCTTCATTCCGATTTATCCCAAAGCGAGCGCGACCGCGGCATGGCCGATTTCAGAGAGGGCCGCCATACCGTCCTCGTCGCCACCGACCTGGCCGCTCGCGGCCTCGACGTTCCCGAGGTTTCTCACGTCATCAACTACGATGTGCCCGAGCATGCCGAGGACTACGTCCACCGCATTGGCCGCACCGGCCGCGCGATGACCGCAGGCGACGCCGCCACGCTCGTGGCCCTTGAGGAAGAGAAGCTCGTGCCGATCATCGAGGCGTTCATCGGCCAGGAGATCGAGCGCAAGGCCCTTCCCGGCTTCCCCTATCGCGTGCCGCCGCGCATGAAGACCTACCGTCCTTCCTTAACGTCCTCCTTTCGCATGCGCCGCCGCTCCATCCCGCGCCGCTAAGCGCCGCCGCGCCCGCGCCACCCCGCGGCTAAAGTTCGCGGCGGTCGACCCAGCGCCATTTTCCCGGGGCAAGGTCCTGCAGTGTGATTTTTCCGATCGCCGCGCGCACGAGGCGCAGGCAGGGATGCCCGACCGCCGCGGTCATGCGCCGGACCTGACGGTTGCGGCCTTCGATCATCGTCAGCTCGATCCACGAAGTCGGGACATTCAACCGAAAACGGATCGGCGGATTGCGCGGGGGCAGCGCGGGCTCGAAGTCGAGCAGGCGCGCGCCGCAGGACAAGGTCTTGCCGTCGCTGAGCATCACGCCCTTGCGCAGCGCCTTGAGCGTGATCTCGTCGGGCACGCGTTCGACCTGGGCCCAATAGACGCGCGGGTGGGCGTGCTTGGGATCGGTCAGCCGATGGACGAGCCCGCCGTCATCGGTGAGGAGCAGCAAGCCCTCGCTGTCGAAGTCGAGGCGGCCCGCGGGATAGACGCCGGTCGGCAGGCCGAAACGCGACAGGGTCGGCTTGCCGTCCTTATCGGTGAACTGGGTCAGAACCCCGAAAGGCTTGTTGAGGGCGACGATGCGCGTTTTGGCCATTGGGTTATCCGGCTTTTCTTTCGCCGGAGAACGCATAGCGTACCACACGGCCGTCCCTTGCGCGCACGATCACGACGCCCGCGATGTGGTCGCCGTCGACGCGGCCCGTCCACTCGATGGCCTCGCGGCTTGGGTTGTCGAGGACGGCGGCGAAGATGGTTCCATTTTCCTCGTCGCGCGCTTGGTATAGGGTGGGAGAATAGCCTTGGCTTACCGCGCCGGCCACGACGAGTTTTCCGTTATGGAACACGAGCGTTTCTCGCTTCGAGCCCCAATGGAAGAAGCCGTCTTGCTTCACCTTCACGTCCCAAGAGGAGCCGTCGATCGGTCCGCCGAAGATGGCGGCATACACGAAATTCACGGCGGCGAATAGAGAGCTCGCGACTGTTTTCATCTTGCGCGGATATAGCAGGAGCAATGGTGAGCCGCAAGACCAAAATTGTTACGATGAAGGAATGATCCGATCCCTGCTGCTCCCCTTGATCCTGGCCACGTCCGCCTCCGCCTCGTCGAATGATCGCGATATGAGCCGCGCGACGGTGCAGATTCATTTCGTCGCCAGCGCCCCGGATTATGCCCAGCCCTGGCAGCCCGGTCGCCAAGGCGGCGGGACCGGCTCCGGCGTCGTGATCGACGGCCACCGCATCCTGACCAACGGCCATGTCGTCGCCAACGCGGCCTATCTCTCGGTTCGTAAATCAGGCGACATCAAGAATTATCCCGCGCGCGTCGCCTTCGTGGGCCATGACGGCGAGACTGCGGTGATCACCGTCGACGACGAATCCTTTTTCGAGGGCACGGTTTCAGTCGAATTCGGCGGCCTTCCCCATCAACGGGACAAGGTCGCCGTGTACGGCTACCCGATCGGCGGCACCGACCTTTCGGTCACCGAGGGCATCGTCTCGCGCGTGGGCGTGACCGTGTACGCCCACTCCGCTCGGGCCCTGCTCGCAGTCCAGACGGACGCCGCCATCAACCCGGGGAACTCCGGCGGCCCCGTATTCCAGGACGGCAAGCTCATCGGCATCGCCTTCCAGCACAGCGCCAGCGCGCAGAACATCGGCTACGTCGTGCCGATACCCATCATCGAGCGCTTCCTCAAGGACATCAAGGACGGGCGCTACGACGGCATCCCCGACCTCGGCATCTGGTGGCAGGGCACGGAGAACGAGAGCCTGCGCAAAACTTTAGGCCTGCCCATGGACAACAGCGGCGTGCTTGTGACCAAGGTCGCCTACGGCGCCTCGGCCTGGGACGCGCTGAAGGAGGGCGACGTGTTGATGAAGATCGACGGCGTTAAGATCGGGCAGGACGGGACCATTAAATTCCGCGACGATGAGCGCATCGATTTCTCCGACCTCATCAGCCGGCGCCAGGCCGGAGAGAAGATCGACGCCGCGGTCGTGCGCGGCGGGAAGGAGCAGGTCGTCAAGATTCTGATGAAGCCGTCGGCCGACCTCGTGCCCGGGCCGCGCTATGACGCGAAGCCCTCTTATTTCATCGTCGGCGGGATTGTGTTCATGCCCTTGAGCGACGAACTCATCTCCGCGCGCGGCGCGGGCTTCCGCATCCGCTCGCTGTCCGCCGACGGGATGCCCACGCCCGAGCGCACCGAAGTCGTCGTGCTCTCTCACGTCCTCGTCCACGATTTCAACCGCGGCTACCACGGCTGGTCCATGGCGCCCGTTACGCGCGTCAACGGCCGACTGATCGGCAAGCTCGGCGACCTCGTGGCGGCCTTTCAGGCGCCCATCCACGGCCTACACGAGATTGAATGCGAGCACTACTCCGGCTACGGCGACAATAAGGGTACGCGCATCGTCATTGAAGCCGAGGCGGCCGCGAAGATGCTGCCCGCGATCATGGCGCGTTACGGCGTGCCCGCGGATCGTTCAGGCGACCTCAAGACGCCCTGACCATGATCTCCGTCCGCGGCCTCAAAAAATCTTTCGGCGACCAGATATTGTACGACGGCGCCGATCTCCAACTCAACGCGGGGGACCGCTATGCCCTCGTGGGCCCGAACGGCGCCGGCAAGACGACTCTTTTTAGGATGGTCCTCGGGGAGGAAGAGATCGAGGGCGGCTCGATCGAATGGAAGCGTGGCGCCAGGGCCGGCTACCTGCCTCAGGAAAACGCGCCGATCGGCCCGGAGACCGTGCTCGAGACGGCGCTCGCCCACCGCTCCGATCCCGACGGCCGCGAGACGGCGAAGGCCAAGAAGATATTGATGGGCTTGGGCTTCCAGGTGAAGGACTTCGACCGGCGCCTCAGCGAGTTGTCCGGCGGCTGGGCGATGCGCGCGGCGCTTGCGCGTCTTCTCGTCGAGGAGCCCGAGCTCATGCTCCTCGATGAGCCCACCAACCACCTCGACCTCGTGACCTTGCTCTGGTTCCAGGAGTATCTACACACCTACCCGGGCGCCATTTTGATGATTTCACACGACCGCGCTTTCATCGACGACGTGTGTTCGGCTATCGTCGCCGTCGAAGAGAAGAGACTGAAGATGTATCGCACGAACTATGACGGCTTCATCGCCGAGCGCGAGGCGGCGCGCGAGCGCCTGGTGTCCGCGCACAAGCAGCAGCAGGATGAGATCGATGCGATGAAGGAATTCATTATGCGCAACCGCGCGCGCGTCTCCACCGCGTCGCGCGTGCAAAGCGTCATGAAGAAGCTTGAGAAGGTCGTGGAGATCGTGCTGCCGCCCTCGGCGAAGGCCGTCAGCATTTCCTTCCCGCAGCCCGGCCGTACCGGCACGACCGTCCTCAAGCTCAAGAACGTCTTCAAGTCCTACGGCACGAACAAGGTGTACGAGGGGCTTGATTTTGAGCTCGAGCGCGGCTGGAAGATGGCCTTCGTCGGCCCGAACGGCGCGGGCAAGTCCACCTTGCTCAAGGTCATCGGCGGCATCATCCCGATCGACTCCGGCGAACGCGTGCTCGGCCACAATGTGAAGGTCGGTTACTTCTCGCAGCATCGCGAGGGCCAGCTTGAGCCCAAGCGCACCGTGCTCCAGGAAGCGATGAGCGTGGGCCGCACGAACGGCGACCTATTCACGCGCACCGTGCTCGGAACCTTCCTGTTTCCCGGCGACGCCGTTCATAAGAAAGTGGAGGTGCTCTCGGGCGGAGAGAAGAGCC
The DNA here is from genome assembly GCA_038059415.1 of Elusimicrobiota bacterium. Classification (GTDB taxonomy): domain Bacteria; phylum Elusimicrobiota; class Elusimicrobia; order UBA1565; family UBA9628; genus GWA2-66-18. The sequence continues at coordinate 19,342 of JBBTJN010000078.1, forward strand.
GTCTGCAACTCGCCAAGCTGCTCCTGGACCCGCCCAACGTCCTGCTCCTCGACGAACCTACGACCCACCTCGACCTCACCAGCGTCGAGGCCCTGGTTGAGGCGCTCAAGAAGTTCGAGGGCACGATCTGCGCGATCAGCCACGATGTGTACTTCCTGAACGCCGTCGCCGACCACGTCGTACACATCGTGCAGGGCAAGGTCACGGTGTTCCCCGGTCATTTTGAGTACTTTTTACATCGTCAAGCTCAACTCGACGCCGAGGCCGCGAAAAATAGACCCGAGCCGACTGCCGCTCAAAAGGCCGAGACCGAGGCCGAAAATCAGTACGAAGCCTCTAAAGAGGTGCGCCGCCGCGCGAAGTCGCTTGAAAAGGCGCAGGCCGAACTCGACCGCCTTCACGCCGAACTCGAGCGCATCGCCCACGAGATGTCGGATCCGAGACTCTACGAGGACTTCGATCGCGTCACAAAGATCGGCGAGGAGATGGAGACCGTCCAGGCCTCCATCCAGTTGAAGGAAGAAGAAGTCAAACGCCTGTCCGCATGATCCTCGCGCGTCGTTATAGGCGCCGCTTCGACATCATCGCCCTGAGAGCCTCCGCCATCGCGCCGACCGGGGCGGCCTCTTCCTGCTTGGGCTGAGGCTGAGACGACGGACGTCTCGCGGAGTTGCGGTCCTCGCGCGTGCCGATGACGGGCTTGCTCTTAAGCGACAACGCGATGCGCCGACGCGTCAGGTCCACCTCGAGCACGGTGACATGAACGCGTTGCGAGACCTTGAGCACATCGGACGGTTGCTTCACGAATTTGTCCGACACCTCGCTGACATGCACGAGGCCGTCCTGATGGACGCCGATGTCCACGAATGCGCCGAAGGCGGCGACGTTGGTGACGATTCCGGGCAGCTTCATTCCGGGTTTTACATCCTCGAGCTTTGAGACCGCGCCGAAGGCGAAAGTCTCGAAGCCTTGGCGCGGGTCGCGGCCGGGCTTGGCCAGCTCGGACAGGATGTCGCGCAAGGTGAACTCGCCGGCTTCGACAGTCGCGTATTGCTTGATATCGATCTTCGCGCGTAAAGACGCGTTCGTGATCAGATCCTTGACGGTCGTGCCGAGGTCCTTGGCCATCTTCTCGACGACCGCGTAACGCTCGGGGTGAACGGCGCTCGCGTCGAGCGGGTTGCGACCGTCGCGGATGCGCAGAAAGCCAGCTGATTGTTCGAAGGCCTTGGGCCCGAGGCGCGGGACTTTCTTCAGGGCGTCGCGCGACGAGAAGGCGCCGTTCTCGTTGCGGTACTCGACGATGTTCTTGGCGAGCGCGGGCCCGAGCCCGGAGACGTACGAGAGAAGCTCCTTGCTGGCGCTGTTGACCTCCACGCCGACGCTGTTGACGCAGGAGACGACGGTGTCGTCAAGCGATCTCTTTAAGCCGAACTGATCGACGTCGTGCTGATATTGGCCGACGCCGATGGACTTGGGATCGATCTTGACGAGTTCGGCGAGCGGATCCATGAGGCGGCGGCCGATGGAGACCGCGCCGCGGACGGTGATGTCCTCGTCGGGAAACTCCTCGCGCGCCGCGTCGCAGGCGGAGTAGACCGAGGCGCCGCTCTCGTTGACCATGACGACGGTGACGCCTGGAAGATTCAGGTCGCGCACGAACTCCTCGGTCTCGCGGCCGGCGGTGCCGTTACCGATGGCGACGACCTCGGACTTGTGCGTCGCGCACAGATCCTTGACCTTGAGCGCAGCCTCGACGCGGCCGCTTTGGCCGGTGTGGGGGAATACGGTATCGTGGTGAAGCAACTTCCCCTGCTTGTCCAGGCAGACGAGCTTGCAGCCGGTGCGAAATCCCGGATCGAGCGCGAGCACGCTCTTGTGGCCGAGCGGGGAGGACATCAGGATCTCGCGCAGGTTGCGCGCGAACACGGCGATCGCCTCGCGGTCCGCCGCCTTCTTCGTGTCGAGGCGCACCTCGGTCTCCATCGAGAATGACATCAGGCGCCGGTAGGCGTCTTCGACGGCGAGGCGGACCTGGGCGGAGCAGGGCCCCGCGCCTTTTGCAAACAAGCCTTGCAGCATCGGGATCGTGTCGTCATCGGAGACTTCGACGCGCATGTACAGAAAGCCTTCCGACTCGCCGCGGCGCATCGCGAGTACGCGGTGGGACGGGGACTTGACGGCCGGCTCTTTCCAGTCGAAGTAGTCCTTGAACTTGGAGCCCTCGGCCTCCTTGCCGGCGATCACCTTGGAGTGAAACTCGCCTTTCGTAAAGAACACCTCGCGCAGGCGGGCGCGGGCGGGCGCGTCCTCGGCGACGCGTTCGGCGATGATGTCGCGCGCGCCGGCCAGGGCCTCGGCCGCGTCCTTGACGCCTTTCTCGGCGTTTATAAATGCGGTCGCGAGAGCGACCGCGTCTCCGGGGCCCTGCGCGAAGATCGCGTCGGCGAGCGGCTCCAGGCCTTTCTCCTTGGCGATCATCGCGCGCGTGCGCTTCTTCGGGCGGTAGGGCAGGTAAATGTCCTCGAGGATTGCGAGCGTCGGCGCGCCGACGACCTTCGCGGTGAGAGCGGGCGTGAGGAGATTGCGCTCTTCGAGCGACTTTATGATCGCCGCCTTGCGGGCGTCGAGTTCCTTGAGTTGTCCCAGGCGATCCCGGACCGAGGCGATCGCGACCTCATCGAGGTTGCCAGTGGCCTCCTTGCGATAGCGGGCGATAAACGGAATCGTCGCGTCCTCATCGAGCAGCGCAACCACGGCGTTGACGCCCGCGGCGGGCAAGGACAGTTCGGCGGCGATGAGTGAGGGGTATCGATCGATCATGGGTCCAATTTTACCTTACGCCGGGAGCGTCCGGCTCAATCATTCGTCGCGATCCATCGAATTCTATCGACGAATTGTCAGGACTGACGCTCGGAACTCGTATCATAGGGCGTGGCGATAAAGGAATTCCCGTGGCCTGAGGCGCGTTCCGTTTTGACGCTTGCCGGGCCCATTGCGTTGACCCAGATAGGCATGGTGCTGTACGGCACGGTGGACATGATCTTCGTCGGGCGACTTGGGCCTGTCGCAATCGCCTCGGTCGGCCTCGGCTCCATGACCTATTTCACCGGATTCGTCGTGGGCATGGGCATCGTGATGGGCATCGACAGCCATTCGTCGAAGGCGTTCGGCGCGGGCCGGCCCGACCTGTGTGGCCAGTTGCTCGTGCATACGTTAGTCTTGGCGCTCGTCGTCGCGCTGCCGCTGTTCTTTATATTCGGCTTAGCCGGGGCGGCGTTTCGCTTCATCGGCGTGGACCCGCGCGCGACCGAGGGGGCCGTCGGCTACATCGCGGTCCTGCGTTGGAGTGTGTTCCCCGGGCTGTGCTTCGTCGCCTGCCGCCAGTTCCTACAGTCCATGAGCGTTACGACGCCGCTCGTGATCGCGATAGTCGCGGGCAACCTTGTCAACGCGGCGCTCGACGCGACGCTCGTCTTCGGCCGCCTCGGCGCGCCCGCGCTCGGCGTGCGCGGCGCGGCGTTCGCCACGCTTGGGGCCAACCTTACGATGTTCTCGATCATCGCGGCGGCGGCATGGAGCAGGCTGCGCGCGATTTCATTTAAGTTCCACGGTTGGCATCGGCGCTTGTTTATCGATGTCGTCTCCCTCGGCGCGCCCGCCGGCGCGGCCATGGCCGTCGAGGTCGCGGTCTTCTCGCTCGTCACGGCCCTCGTCGGCCGCCTCGGCGCCGAAACGCTTGCCGCGCATCAGCTTACTTTGAACCTGGCGAGCCTGACTTTCATGGTGCCGATGGGGCTTTCGCACGCGGCGGCGGCGAAAGTCGGCCAGGCCCTGGGAAGAAATGATCCTCGCGCTGCCGCGGACTCGGGGCGGGCTGCGACGATCATGAGCGTGTCGTTCATGGCGACGATGGGAATGGCGTTCGCCTCCGCGCCCCATTTCCTCCTCGGGCTGTTCGGCGCCGACGACTCGGTGATCGCGGCCGCGACGCCGTTGCTGTACTGCGGCGCCGCATTCCAGGTCTTCGACGGCGCTCAGGCCGTGCTGACGGGCGCCTTGCGTGGCCTCGGTTCCACGCGGCGGCCGCTTCTCATCAACCTTCTCGGCCACTGGTTGATCGGACTGCCCGTCGGCCTGGGGCTCGGCTTCGGGCTTAAGTTGGGTGCCGTGGGCCTCTGGCTCGGCCTCGTCGCCGGCCTGGCGTGCGTCGCAATCCTTCTCTGGCGCGAATGGGAGCTGCTGACGCCGGTCTAGGGGGAGGCCTTGAGGACGGCGGCGCGCTCGCGGGCGTACAGCTCGGCCGCGGCCTCGGGTTGATCGAACCAGACCCTGAAGCCGCCGATGAGACGGGGGGAAACGTTGAGCACGAGGGGCTGGGCCGACACACCCTTGAGGCTCACGGTCAGGGCCGCATCGCCGTCGCCTTCTGCGGCCGCGACTGCTATCTCGGACTCACGCGCCTGCTGCAGCGTCATCCAGGGCCGGACCATGAGGCGCAGGCAATCGGGGAGATTTCGGGCGTCGCAGACCTCGATCGACATGTCGGGGTTGGGGCAGTCGGTGAGCGTGGCGCAAGCGGGGCCGCTCAGGGCCTTCATGCCGGGCAGTCTCTCGAGGACGGTTTTGCGCTTCTCGTCCGTGGTTTTCTCAAGGTTGGCGTGAAGATCGTCGATGGAGGTGTCGGATACGGCGTCGCGAAGGTCCGACTCGAGCGTCTCGGCGACGAACCTTTCCTCGCGTCGGACGGCGTCCTTGATGCGGGCGTTCAGGCGCGCGTCCAGCGACACGAAGCGGCGCAGTTTTTCCTCGGCTTTCGCTCCGCCCTTGAGGCGCACGGGCCCGGCGGAAACCGGGGCAGCCGCGACGAGGGCCAGGAGCAAGGTCAGTCTCATGCCGATAGTGTACCTGCGGGGACGTGGGCGCGCCTGGGTCCTTTGGCCGTCCGGCGGCGGGTAAAAATGCCCAGGGAGCGGTCTTTGCGCACGTCGTCCCAGGAGAACACAAGGCCGTTCATGGCCACGTACACTCCCGGAGGGAGGGCTTGCGCAAAGGAGAGGGCCGAACCGAGATTAAACAGTCCATCCGACGAACCGAAGCGGTAGGGGCGCATGGCGCCGGTCAGCACGACGGTCTTGCCCCGCAGGCCGCGGCCGAGCGTCGAGGCGGTCTCGGCCATCGTGTCGGTGCCGTGCGTGATCACGATGCGGCTCTCCGGTGCGCGCCGGCACGCCGCCAGAATCCGCTTGCGGTCGCCCGCGGTCATGTCGAGGCTGTCCTTCATCATCAACACGCTGACGCGGGTCTTGAGCCGGCAACGGCCGAGCTTGAGCATTTCGGGCAGGTGGGTTTTCCCGAAGGACAGCGTGCCGCGGAGCTCGTCGTATTCCTTATCGAAGGTCCCGCCGGTCACGACGATGAGCGCCTCCATCTTAGCGCTTGGTGACGATTTTGGGCGCGGCCGCGACATCGATGCGCAAGGTCGCGTACTCCTCGATCGCCTTGGCGAGGCTGTCCACCATCTTATCCTGATAGGCGGAGTCGTTGAGCTTGGCCGCTTCGTCGGGATTGTTGAGATAACCGAGCTCGATGAGTACGCTTGGCGCGGAAGGGTTTTTCAGGACGTAGTAGTCGGATTTGGAGGATACGGCGCGGAAGCCGTCGCCGCGCAAGATGCGCGAGAAGGTCCGGGCCAGGCGTTCGCCGTCGGCCGCCTGGCCGCGCGGGGGCGCGGGCATCGGGGGCACGCTCGGATGGCGGCGCTGGCGCCTCTTGCTTAGACGCTCCGGCCCGTAGCTGTAGACGATGGTGCCCGCGGCCTTCTTGCCCTTGACCTGGTTCAGATGCAGGGAGACGAAAATCGAGCCGCTCATGTCCACGCTGTCGACGAGGCGATCATTGAGCGTGATGTAGCGGTCGGTGTCGCGCGTTAGGACGACGGACAGATCCGCGTTTTTGGCGAGGCGGGTCTTGAGCTTTTTGGCAAAAACGAGGGCGATGACCTTCTCCTGGAGGCCGCGAACCACGGCGCCCTGGTCATCGCCGCCGTGGCCCGGGTCGAGGATTACCGGCGTCAGCGGCTGGTTCGCAGCGGGAAGGAAGGGCGAGGCCGGGTGCATCGCGTAGGAGGGAATAGTCAAAGCGGCGGCCAGGAGGGCCGGGGCAAAGCGGTTGCTCGCGTTCATGATCCTCATGATCATAGCTGAAATCAAGGCGTCGGTTTACTATAACGACTCCCTCTGGCGCTGTCAAGGGGGCCGAGGAACTGGGGTGCAGAACCACCATCTCGTTGACTTTTTCTATTCTGTATGCTTATATATTA
>JBBTJN010000079.1:0-2070 GCA_038059415.1 Elusimicrobiota bacterium
TCGGCGACAAGCTGTACTGCGGCGACGGCGAGGTGTACATGAAGGCCGTGCGCAATGAGGTCTCCCGCGCCGATCTCGACGCGCTCGGCGCCGACCGTCAGCTTCTGCACGCCTGGCGCCTGTCGTTTAAGCATCCCGGCGACGGCCGTCCGCTCTCTTTCGAGGCCCCGGTCCCAAGTGATTTCCCCCTGAGGCCCCGATGAAAGGCTACAACCCGGTCATCCAAGACGGCGTCGCCTTCGTCCAGTTCGCCTACGACGTGGGCCTGGCGATCGGCCTCGACGCCGCCGAGAAAAGCGTCACCGCGATGACCGAGCGCGCGCCGATCCCCCACCAGCGCCGCGCGCCGAAATACTTCGAATTCCAGCCCTATCCGCTGCGCGTGACGCAGACAAGCGGCGTCCAGACGATCGGCGACTGGAGGACCTTGCCGGCCGTCGAAACCGTGGTTTTCGACTTCGGCGCGGTCAGCGTGACCTATCAGATTCCCCTCTCCGGCGCCTTCTCCTCGCTCGCGCGTCTCTCCGAGATGCTCTACGACAACGTGACCTTGCTCGCCGACAGCCGGCGCCTGGTCGAAGAGCTGATCAAGACCATCCATCCATCCGTCAACCGGCCGCAAATCTCCTCGTTCTACGAGGACTACGTCATCTTCCAGATCCGCGCGTTCGACGATCACGGCGCCCACGCGCGCCTGCTCGCGGAGGCCCCGACGATGGTCGCGCAGGTCCTGCGCGCCGATGAGGACCTGCGCTCCGAGCAGGAGGTGATTGATGCCCTCTCGGTCCAAGTTTCCTACGGATCCGACGATCTCACGCTCGTGGACTGGGTCGCCTCGATCATCTTCGACGCGGCGGCCGACGACACGCGCGCGGTCCTCGAATTCGCGACCGTCCAGCTTCTCGAGCTGCGCCACCTCGACCACCAGCTCGACACGGCGCTCGAGCGCTACTACGATGCGTTGACGCGCAGCCCGACCGGACCGGTCAGCCTGTTCACGAAGGCCGATGATAAACTCCGCGAAATCGGACAGCTCCAGGTCGAGAGCGCTCTCCTCTTCGAGAATATCAACAACGCGATCAAGCTCCTCGGCGACCAATACCTCGCGCGCCTCTACCAGCAGGCCGCGCGCCGCTACCACCTGACCTCGTGGGACAAGAGCATCCAGCGCAAGCTGAAGACTCTCGAAAGCATCTACGACAAGATGGATAGCGCCATCTCCTCAGCGCGCCTCGAGTTCCTCGAGTGGATCGTCATCATCCTGATCGCCCTCGAGCTCGTCATGCCCTTCCTGACGGGGAAGCACTGAGCGTGAAGCGCTCTCATCATGGTCCTCCGGCGATCAAGGCCGTCTTCTTCGACATCGGCAACGTACTGCTACGCTTCTCCAACAGGCGCATCCTGCTCAAGTTCGCGCGGGCTGTCGGCTGCCGCCCGGTCACGGTCGCGCGCCATATCTTAAAGGGCCGCATCGTCGACCTCATCGAACGCGGCGAGGTCTCCGGCGAGGCAATCCACGGCCTGTTCATCAATGAGTTCGGCTACGAGGGAGACTTCGTTAAGTTCAAGACCCTGTGGTGCGACCATTTCACGCTCGACCGGGGCTCCTTCGCGATCCTGAAGAAGCTCTCGGGGCGGGTGCCGACCTACCTGCTCTCGAACACGAATGCTTTGCACATCGAGCACATCCGGGAACGCTACGCGTTCCCGGCTTTGGTTAAGGGCGCGATCCTCTCGCACGAGCTGCGCCTGCGCAAGCCTCAGCGCGAGATATACGAGGCCGCCCTCAAGATGTCAGGCACCGCTCCCGCTGAAACGGTCTTCATCGATGATCTCGAAGAAAACTGCGAGGGCGCCCGCAAGGCCGGCCTGCACGCGATCCGCTATCGCGGCGCGAAGGACTTGAGGAAGCGGCTGGGAGCCCTGGGATTATGAGACGGCGGCGCGCTCGATGAGCCCGCAATCAGCCTAGGTTGGGGACACGGGCGCCGCGTAACGGCGCGTTCTTCGCGCAGTAGACGAGGTTGACGAAGGTCATCGCGCGCGTCATCGCGCCGATTCGGTTGTCGG
>JBBTJN010000080.1:0-16863 GCA_038059415.1 Elusimicrobiota bacterium
AGGTGACCGCCAGCCTCTCGACGGAGTCACGGCCCGCCGATTCGTCAGAGCTGGGTGCGAGTTTCCTGGCTTGACAGGAGAGGGGTGCTTGCTTATCCTACGTTGTCCATGACCGGCATTGCCTCCAAGGGTTTCCGCTCCTTTCTTTTTGCGCAGGCGACCGGTGCATTCAACGATAACGCCTTCAAGTCGTTTGTCGTCCTTTCGGTGGTCGCGGTCGACCCCGAAGGCGCGGCTCGGCTCGTCGCTCTGGCGGGAGGCGCGTTCATCCTTCCGTTCCTCCTGTTATCGACGCTTGCCGGCGACGTCGCCGACCGCTGGCCGAAAACCAAGCTTGTCGTTCTCTTTAAGGCGATCGAGGTGGTCTTGCTCCTTCTCGTCGCGCCCGCGCTGGCGGCGCGCAGCACGCCGGCGCTGCTGGCGCTGCTCTTTCTGATGGGCGCGCACTCCGCGTTCTTCGGTCCGGTGAAGTTCGCGATCCTCCCCGAGCTCGTCGGGGATTCGGAGCTCTCGAATGCGAACGGCCTCGTGCAGATGACGAGTTTCGGCGCGATCATCCTCGGCACGGCCGCCGCGGCTGAACTCGTCCTGCATTTTCGCGACCGACCGGCGCTCGCGGCTGGCGCGCTCGCGGGCTCGGCGGCGCTGGGCCTACTCGCGTCTCTGCTCATTCCGGCGACGACGGCCGCCCGGCCCGGGGCGGCCCTGTCCTTCGATCCGATCTCAAGTACGGCCGCGAACCTCAAACATCTCGCGTCTCTGCCGAACGTGAATCTCGCGACCTACGCGGCGGCCTTCTTCTGGCTCGTCGGCGCTCTGTTCCAGATGAATCTTTTGATCTACGGCGCCCGCCTGATGGGTCTCGACGAGGCCGCCTGCGGGCGCTTCCAGATGGTGTTGGCCCTCGGCATCGGCGCGGGCTCCTTCATCGCCGGCCGGCTGTCGCGCGGGCGCGTCGAGCTCGGCCTCGTGCCGCTCGGAGCTATCGGCCTCGTGCTTTTCGGCGCGGACCTTGGCTTCGCCTATCACTCGGCGAACCGCGTTATTTTCGACCTGCTCATGGCCGGGCTGTCCGCGGGCTTCTACGCGGTGCCCCTGCAGGCCTTCATCCAGCAAAGAAGTCCGGCGAGCGAGCGCGGCCGGGTCGTGGCGGCAGGCAACTTTCTCTGCTTCACCGCGATCCTGGTCGCCTCTGCCGCCCTCTGGGCGCTCGACGCGAAGTTCCGCCTCAATCCCGCCCAGGTCTTCCTCGTCGCGGCCGCGATGTCGGCGGTGATCGCCTACGAGTTGCTGAGACGGCTTCCCGATTTTTTCCTGCGCCTCCTGTTCTTGCCGCTCACGAACTGCTTCTATTCGATACGCTCGGTCGGTCAGGAGAACATGCCGCTTGAGGGGCCGGTTCTTCTCGTCGCCAACCACGTCTCTTTCATCGACGCGATCCTCATCGCGATGGCCAACCAGCGCTTTGTGCGCTTTCTGATGTTGCGCACCTTCTACGAGCTGCCCATCGCGGGCGCTTTCTTCCGCGTGATGGGGTGTATCCCCATCTCCAGCAGAGACGGCCCCAAGGCCCTCGTGGCCTCGTTCAAACGCGCGCGAGAGTACATGATGTCGGGACAAGCCGTCTGCATATTCGCCGAGGGGGAGATCAGCCGACACGGCCAAATGCAGAGGTTTAAACGCGGCTTCGAGAGCATGGTGTACGGCGTTGAGGTGCCGATCGTGCCGGTGCATCTGGATCAAGTATGGGGCAGCGTTTTTAGTTTTTCCGAAGGGAAGATTCTTTTTAAATGGCCGCGGCGCGTTCCATACAAGGTCACCGTCAGTTTCGGAAAGCCGTTGTCTGCCGCCACGAGCGCTTTTGAGGTGAGGCAGGCAATTTTAGCGTTGGGTGCCGAGGCCTTCACTCACCGGCTCCAGGACTCGCCGCCTTTGCCGTTGGCTTTCAGCCGCCAGGCAAAAAGCCGTCCTTTCGCGCTGAGCATGGCCGATTCGTCCGGCACCCGTTTGAGCGCCATTCAATCGTTGACGGGTTCCTATCTGTTGGGCAAATCGATCGGCGTAAACCTCGCCGAAGGCGAGGAAAACGCGGGCGTGTTCCTCCCGCCATCGGTCGGCGCGGCGCTTGTCAACGCGGGCCTTCTTCTGCACGGCAAGGTCGCCATCAATCTGAATTACACGGCCAGTCAAGAGGTCGTGGATGCCTGCATCGACAAAGCCGGCATTCGCACCGTCGTCTGCTCGCGCAAGTTCTCCGAGAAATTGGGCTGGGAACCGAGCGGCAAAAAAATATATGTCGAGGATCTCGCTCCGTCGATCTCTCCGTTCGCGAAAGCCGTTCACGCCGGCATTTTTATGCTCACTCCGTCCGCCGTTCTCGAACGCACGTTCTTCTCCAAGGCGTGCGGTCCTTTAGATCGTCTCGCTACCGTCATGTTCACCAGCGGCTCCACGGGAATTCCAAAAGGGGTGATGTTGACGCACGCGAATATCTTGGCCAACCTGGAAGCCGTCGCTCAAGTCATCCAATTTGGACCGGATGATCGTATGCTCGGCGTCCTGCCGTTCTTTCACTCTTTCGGATTTACGGTGACGCTCTGGATGCCCTTGCGCCTGGGCATGGGCGCGGTTTACCACTCTAATCCTCTCGACGCGCGGCGCATCGGCGACCTGGCGGCCGACTATAAGGTCACCTGCCTGCTCGGCACGCCGACCTTTCTGCTCGCCTGGATGCGACGCGTCGACCCCGAGAAGTTTTCGACCCTGCGCCGTGTCGTCGTCGGCGCCGAGAAGCTGCGCGTGGAGGTCGCCAAGGCCTTCAGGGAGAAATATGGGCTCACACCGCTCGAGGGCTATGGCGCCACCGAACTGTCTCCCGTGGCGAGCGTGAACATTCCTGACATCGAATGGCCCGGCATCCACCAGACCGGGACCAAGATTGGCACCGTGGGCCAGCCCCTTCCCGGCGTGTTCATGAAAATCGTGGATCCAGAGAGCGGCAAGGAGCTCGGCGCCGATCAGCCCGGGCTGTTGCTCGTGAAGGGCTCTAACGTGATGGCCGGCTACCTCGGCGACGAGGCGAAGACGACCGAGGTCATCAAGGACGGCTACTACGTGACCGGCGACATCGCCAGGATCGACGAGGACGGCTTCGTCACCTTGACCGACCGTCTCTCCCGATTCTCCAAGGTCGGCGGTGAAATGGTGCCGCATATCAAGGTCGAGGAGAGCCTGCACGAGATCCTCGGCGTGCTCGACAGGGCCTTCATCGTCGCGGGCATATTCGATGACAAACGCGGCGAGCGCCTCGTTGTCCTGTACGAAGGCGACATCGAGATCCAGCTGCTTCTCAAGAAGCTTGCCAAGACCGGCTTGCCAAAGCTCTGGCTCCCTGATAAGTCCAACTTCCACAAGGTTGAGGGATTCCCGCTCCTCGGCAGCGGCAAGGTTGACTTCCAGAAGCTTAAGGCTGAAGCCCGGCGTCTGGAAGGGCTATAATCCCCGCACGATGCTGATGCTTCTCGTCGCCGTCCTCATCTCCGCCAACGCGCTCTTCGTCCTGATGGAGTTCGCGCTGGTGCGCGTGCGCCCCTCGCGCATCGAGGTGCTCGCGCGCAAGGGCCACCGGCGCGCGGTCGCCGTGCAGGGCGTGCTGACCCGGCTCGATGATTATCTCGCGGCCTGCCAGGTCGGCATCACGCTGCTGTCTCTGACGCTCGGTTGGGTCGGAGAGCCCGCCGTCGCGGCCGTGGTGACGGGTGCGATTGGCGGGGTGACGCAGGCACTGCCTCCCGTCGTCTTTCACGCCCTCGTGTTCGTGTTCGCGCTCGGAATCCTATCGTGGTTCCACATCGTGCTGGGAGAGCTCGTGCCGCGCACGCTCGGCATCCAGTATGCGGAGGTCGTAGCGCTTTGGGGCGTTCTGCCTCTGATGGGCTTCAAGGCGTTTCTTCTGTGGCCGGTGCGCTTTCTGTCGGCGTCGTCGAAGGGCATCCTGCACCTGTTCGGCGTGAAGCCCGCGGCCGAGGCCGACCACGCGGTCACCGTCGATGAGATGCGTGTTCTGCTCGGCGAGACCCAGGAGCGGGGCGCCCTGCCTCTCGAGCGCCTGCTCCTGCTCGAGAACCTCTTCGATTTTGGCTCGTCCAGGGTCTGCGACGCGATGCGCCCGCGAGAGCGGATCGCCTATCTGTCGCTTGCGCGGACCTGGGCGGAGAACCTGGCCGTGATCCGCGACAAGCGCTACTCACGCTACCTGCTGTGCGAGACCGAGCTCGACACGGCGATCGGCTTCGTGCACATCAAGGATCTCATTCTCAACGACGCAGGCGCGCAGCCGGACCTCAAGAAGATGCGCCGCGACCTCTACGAGGTGCCCGACACGGAGTTGCTCGAAAAGCTGCTTAAGACCATGCCCGACAAAGGCGCGCACCTCGCGGTCGCGCGCGACGGTCTCAACCGCATCATGGGCCTGTTGACGCTCGAGGATATCCTCGAGGAGCTCGTCGGCGAGGTCCGTGACGAGTTCGAGGAGGTGCAGGGCTGGATGACCGGGGAATTTTTTTCGCGGGCAGCCGTGGACGCAAACCTCCCGACGACGGAGCGCAAAGCGACGATCCGCCATCTGATGGAGAAGATGAAGGCCGCCAACCCGGAGCTCGACGCCGAGGAGGCCTTCGCCGCGGTATGGGAGCGCGAGCTTAAGTTCGCGAGCGCGGTCGGCCGCGGCGTGCTTGTGCCGCACGCGCGCCTGCCGGGCTTGAAAGAGCCGCTGATCGCGGTCGGCCGCTTCGCGAAGGCCCCCCCTTTGCCTACGCCCGACGGCGCTCCCCTGCGCCTAGTGTTCTTGATCCTGACGCCGTTCGAGACGCCCACGATGCAGCTCAAGGTTCTTCAGCGCATCGCGTCCCTGATCACGAACGAGACCTTGCGGCGCAAGATCCTGCGCGCCAAGACCGATGAATCCCTGCTGACCCTGCTGCGCACGGCCGATACCCTTCTCGCCACCTGACACCGATCTAAGTGGTATTATGGGGCTGTGCCAAGAGAAACTTTGCGTTTTTTGCGTGCCTGCCGCTCTCAGCACGTTGACTCGACCCCCGTCTGGTTCATGCGCCAAGCTGGACGCTATATGGCGGAATACCGCGAGCTGCGCAAGACGCATTCGATCCTCGCGCTCGCGAAGACGCCGGAGCTTGCCTGCGAGGTCACACTACAGCCGGTGCGCGCCTTGCCCATCGACGCCGCGATTTTATTCGCCGATATTCTCCTGGTGCTCGAGCCCATGGGCCTCAAGCTGAAGTTCGCGCCCGGCCCGAGCATCGCCAACCCCGTGCGCACCGAAGCCGACATCAAGCGCCTGAAGGTCAAGGGTGCGGCCGCCGAACTCGACTGCGTGTTCCAGGCCGTGCGCCTCATCCGCCGAGAGACCGAGGGCAAGGTCGGCCTGATCGGCTTCGCGGGCGCCCCGTTCACCGTCGCGAGCTACATGATCGAGGGCGGCCACTCCGACCACTATAAAATCACGAAGGCGATGATGACCGACCGCCCCGATCTGTGGGACATGCTCATGCGTAAGGTCCGGACCGTCACCGTCGAGTATCTCGAGGCGCAGATCGCGGCCGGCGCCCAGGCCGTTCAGCTGTTTGATTCGTGGGTCGGCGCTCTCTCGCCCGACCAGTACCGGCGCTCCGTACGGCCCCATTCGAAGTGGGTGCTCGACCGTCTCGAAAAAACAGGGATTCCCGTCATCTCGTTCGGAACGGACACCAATGGATTTCTCGAGGACTTCGCCTCGGCGGGCGGCTCGGTGATCGGCGTGGACTGGCGCATCGACTTAGACGTGGCTCGGCGGCGCATCGGTCAAAAAGCCGTGCAAGGAAATCTTGATCCGATTCTTTTGTTTTCCGGCAAAAAAGCTTTGAAGGCCGCGGTGAAGGACATCATCGACCGCAACGGCGGCCGGGAAGGACATATTTTCAATCTCGGCCATGGAATCCTTCCGGCGACTCCCGTGGACGTCGTCCGTCAGGTCGCGCAATGGGTCCACGAATTCAGCGCACGATGAGACCCGGAAGATCAACGGCAACGAAGCGGGTCATCGTCCTCGGCGGCGGCATCTCCGGCCTTGTCGCGGCCTACGAGTTCGTCAAGCGGGGCCACCCCATTGAGGTGACGGTGCTCGAGGCCGCGAAGACCGTCGGCGGCAAGGTTCGCTCGGAGACGATCGCCGGTCAGGTCTTCGAGACCGGCCCGGACAGTTTCCTGACTACCAAGCCCGAGATGCTCGAGCTTGTGCGCGAGCTTGGCCTCGAGAACGAGTTGATCGGCACCGGGCCCGACGCCGGGGTCGACATTCTGCTCGACGGCCGCCTCGTCCCGATGCCTGCGGGCATGAATCTGGTCGCGCCGACGCGCATACTTCCGTTCCTGCTCACGCCCCTGTTCACGCCGGCCGCGAAGCTGTACATGGCCCTTGAGCCGCTGCGGCCGGCGCGCCGCGACGGCGCGGATGAGTCTCTGGCCGATTTTACGCGCCGCCGCATGGGGTCGGAGGCCCTCGAGCGTCTCATCGCCCCGATGCTCGCCGGCATCTACGCTGGCGACCCGGAGCGTATGAGCGTACGCAGCACTTTCCCGCAGCTGCTCGACATGGAGAGGAAGGGTGGGCTCGTGAAGTCCATGTGGCTGGGGTGGTTGGGAACGAAGAGGGTCTCTCGCCGCGACGGCCTCACGGCCTTCATGACGCTGAAGGGCGGCCTGTCAAAGGTCATCGACGCTTTGCAGCGTCGTCTGCCGCCGCGCTGCGTGCGCGTGGACTGCCCCGCGCAGGCCGTGCGTCGCCGCGACGGGCATTGGGAAGTCGTCACGCCCAACGCCGTGCTCGGGGCCGATGCGGTGATCTCGGCCCTGCCCGCATCCGCGCTCGCCGACGTCGTCGAAGGCCTCGACCCCGAGCTCTCCATGCGCCTGCGCGAGATCCCGTTCTCATCCACCGCGACGTCCGTCCTGATCTATGACGATAAGGACATCCTCAACAAGCCGAAGGGCTTCGGCTTCCTGGCGCCCCGGGGCGGGGGCCTGAGCGTGACCGCCGCCACGTATTCCTCGGCGAAATTCCCGGGGCGGGCGCTTGCGGGCCGCACGACGGTCCGCGCCTTCATCGGGGGGGCGGGACGGGAGGCCGACGCCGAGAGTGTGATCTCCCGGCTTGAATCGCGCGTACGCGCCGACATCGACAAAGTTCTCGGCCTTCAAGGCGCACGGCCTCTCGTGATGAAGACCACGCGCTGGATCAAGTCCAACCCGCAGTACGAGGTCGGCCACTCGCGTCGTCTCGATCGCATCGGCTCGTGTCTGAAAAGCCACCAAGGCCTCGTGCTGGCCGGCGCCTCTTACCTCGGCGTGGGCCTGCCCGACTGCGTGCGCTCCGGACGGCTTGCCGCGGAGCTAGTTTTCGCCGGTTCACGGAGGAGCCATGATGTCGTTCGGCCAGGACTTGCCTAGTCTTCTCGTCGCCCTCATTCTCGGAGCCTTCATCGGCCTCGAGCGCGAACTGAGCGATAAGGCCGCCGGTCTGCGCACCAATATCCTGATCTGTGTGGGATCCTGCCTGTTTGCGATCCTCTCGCGTCAGCTCGCGGTCGCGGCCGGCACCGACGTTACGCGCATCGCCGCGCAGATCGTTTCGGGGATCGGTTTCCTCGGCGCCGGAGCGATCATGCGGGACGGCGAGCAGGTCACGGGGCTCACGACGGCGGCGACGATATGGGTCGTCGCCGCGATCGGCGTCACCGTCGGTTTCGGCTTCTACGGCCTCGCCGCGGCGGCCGCCGTGATGACATTAGTCGTCCAAGGAGTGTTCCCGCATCTCGACACGCTGATCGACGAGCTGCGCCAGCGGTACACCTTTAAGATCACCTCGGATCTCAATGACGACGGCCTCGAGGAGATCAAGACCATTTTCCGCACCGCCGACGTCAAGGTCCTGCGCCGCAAGCTGATGAAGCGCGCGAATCTGTACTATAGCGAGTGGTACGTCGCCGGTCCGCGCCTCGAGCAGAAGAACGTCGTGCGCATGCTCCTCGACAACAAGCACGTGCGGGAACTCACCTACTGATGGATGCGATCAAGGTCCAGGCGGCGTTGACGGCCCTCGGTCTGCCGAAGTTTCGTTGGGAGCAGGTTCGTCAGGCCGTTTTCGGGCAGGCCGTTTCCTCCTACGACGAGATACTGGTCCTGTCGGCGCAGACGCGCGATGCTTTGTCTGACAGGGTGCCCCTGATGTCCGTTCAAGAGCGCCGCGTGGATGTCTCCGGCGATGGACGCGCCCACAAGGCCCTGCTCGGGCTCTGCGATGGGTGCGTCGTCGAGACCGTGCTGCTGCGCCCAAGCGACACGCGCTGGACCACCTGCATCTCCTCGCAGGTCGGCTGCGCGGTCGCCTGCACGTTCTGCGCGACGGGGCTCATGGGCCTGACGCGCAGCCTCACGCCCGAGGAAATCACGGACCAGGTCCTGTTCTGGCGGCAGTACATGGCGAAGAAGGGCCTGCCCGGGCGCCTGGACAACGTCGTCTATATGGGCATGGGGGAACCTTTCGCGTGCTACGAACAGGTCTCAGCAAGCTTAAAGATACTCCTCGATCCGAAACAGTTCGGCATCGGGGCGCGGCACATCTCGGTCTCCACCTCCGGCGTCGCTCCCAAGATAGCGCTGTTCGGCCGCGACTTCCCGCAGGTGAACCTCGCGATCTCCCTTCACGCCGCGACCGATGAACTGCGCGCGCGCCTCGTGCCGATGAACAAGGCGTACAATCTTGCCGCGCTCGCCCAATCCTTGAAGGAGTACATCGGCTCCACGAACCGGAAGATCTTCTTTGAGTATGTCTTGCTCAAGGGGGAGAACGACCGCCCCGAGGACGCGGACGCGCTCGTGCGCTGGCTCGTCGCGATGGGCCCCAAGGAGCTGCTCCACGTCAATTTGATCGTATTTAATCAAACCGACACGCCGCACAAGCCGACCGACGAGAACGACGCGCGCGCCTTCCAGCGGCGCATGCTCGCGGGAGGCTACAAGTCCACGGTCCGCCAAAATCTCGGGCGAGACATCGGCGGCGCGTGCGGACAGTTGGTCGTCTTGGAGAAGGCTTGATGAGCGATGAGAACCGGCGGGAGCAGGCCATGAAGGATATTCGCGAGCGCCCCTCCCGCGCCCGCTACGATAAGATCAAATCCACGCTCGACCTCAAGTGGCGGCGCCGCGCCCCGCAGAGCGAGCGCATGACGCGCGAGCTTGTCGACACGCTGTGGGACGCCTTCGAGAACCCGTGGTTATGGTGCGGCTTCTGGCTGCTCCAGCCCGACGGCAAGATGTTCCAGCCGGGTCCCGCGCGGCCGGAACCGGCGTTGGCGCCGATCCCCGTCGAGGGCGCCATCGTCGACGCCCTGCGCACGGGCGATTCAAAATCCGGCTCGACGACGATTTTTGTGCCCGTCTTCGACAAGAACGCCCGCGTGTGGGCGGTCTTCGAGGCGCGTTCATCCGCCCCGTTCGACGACATGGACGCGAGATGGATCGAGCGTCTCTTCAAGCCGTTTCAGGTGATAGAGAAGCTCCCACCGCAGCCCCCTGCGTGATTGTATGAGCGAGCGATGAAGACGTACGCTCGCTCCCATTGCGAACTCCCGTGAGATCGGCCTCATTGACTCAACACAGGCGGTCAATCACCGCTTCGTTGCTTCTTTAGAATCTTTTCCACTTTCACCAGCAGGCTCTCCACATCAAAGGGTTTGACCATGTAGCCGTCGATGTCCAGCTCGAAGGCCTTAACGATGTCATTGGGGAATTGGTCTGCGGTCACCATAAGAATCTTCAGGTCCTTGAATTTTCGGTTGGTGCGTATGATGGCCACCGCGTCGATGCCCGACAGATTCGGCATATTGCGGTCGATGATCATAAGATCGTAATTATTTTTTTTGAGATGGTTGATAGCTTCCACACCATCGTCGGCCACGTCGATCTCATGGCCGTGCAGGCCGAGAAGATCCGCGATCAGAACGCGGATATGAGCATCATCATCAATCACCAAAATGCGCGCCATGATTATCCGTCGTTAGTGTAGTCTTGGCCCCGTCGGACGTCAAGGCCTGGGACTTAGTGAAGAGAGCGTCGCTATCTTTAGAAATGACCCGCCCGGGACCGTGCAGGTCCCGGGCGGGCGCTCCTGGTGGGATTGACGCAGACCGTTGTCGTTCGGGTAAGCCTTGCCGCCGCGTCTTGGAGACAGCGTAGCTGGGGCGCGTTTCGAATTTATTACGTTGCGCGTTGAATCGTGGAGAATTTTGGAAAGATAAGCCATACTAGTGGGGATGAGACTCATGCTGCCTTGGAGCCCTCTTCTCGCGCTCGCGTTCCTTGCGAGTTGCGGCGAGGTGACGTTGCGCACCGATATCCCATCAGCCTACGGCGCGCCGGCCCCCGGAACCTCGCCGCTGGCGCCCGGCGAGACCAAGCTCGATGCCTCGATTTCAAACGCTCTCATCAAGCTCGCCGAGGACCGCCGCAGTCTCAGGCGCGACCTGACCAAAATCGAGGGCACGCCCGTCGCCGACATCCTGACCGTCGGCTCGCCCATCGGGTATGCCCTGCGTAACCATTTCCTCAACGTGGGCATCCCTCTGGGCGAGGCGTTCTCGCACAGCACGGACCCGGCCTTCCGCGCGCAGCTGCTCGAGCTTTCCCGCTGGGACCGGGACGGCGAGTCCCGCGCCGCGGCGCTGATCGCTCTTGCGCGCACTCATGACTTCAAGTACCTCCAGGTGTTCAACGAGGCGCTGATCCATCTCGACCCCGCCGTGCGCTTCGGCGCGCTGGAGGCTCTCGTCGTATTCGAGCACCCGCGCGAGGCTATGCCGCTTCTGGCCGCCGCCTCCGAGCGCGACACCGAACCTTTGCTGCGCGTGTACGCGGCCGCGGGACTCGCGCGCATGGGCGACGTTGCGGGTCTGCACCGCGTGCGCAGGTTTCTTGATAATCCGTCGTGGGTCGTCAAGGCCATGGCCGCCAAGTACCTCGGCGAGCTCGGCAGCGCCGAGGACTATGATCTTCTGCTTCGGCGCATCGACGGGGAGGTCGGCAACGACTTCGTCATCGCGGAGTACTGCGTCTCGGCGCTGAAGCTCTGGCCCAAGAAGAAGGCGGCGGGAAGATGATCCTCCGCGCCGCCGCCCTTCTCGTGCTGCCGCTTCTCGCCCGCGCGGCCGAGCCGCTGCCTGTGAATATTGGCGCCGACGCGGGAATGATGTTCTCGCTCGAGCCCCTGACGATCACCGCGCCGCGCGTCAGGCAGGAGGACCTGATCGACCCGCGCATCAACGGGCATCTTCTCCGCCTCCTGCAGCAGCGCATGGATGCGCGCCCCGACACGCTCGCCTCGAGCGACGCCTCGCTGTTCAATTTAAGCCGCCTATCCACCTTGACCGGCTACTCGCTCAAGACACGCTACACCGAACTCGGATTTCTGCTCACCGAAGGTCTCGCGGGCACCAAGGACTACCAGATCCAGCGCGAGCTCGAGAACGCGGCGCGCTTGGCCAAGAACGTGCAGACGCGCGCGGCCGCTCTCGTAGCGCTCGCTTACGCGAAGGACATGCGCTACTTGAACCTCTTCCAAGGCGCGCTCAACGATCCCAGCGTGACCGTGCGCTTCGCGGCGCTCGAGTCCCTGCTTATCATGGGCGACCGCTCTGTCCAACTCCAACTGGGAGGCAGCGCCCGCAACGACCAGTCCGTGGCCGTGCAGATATACGCCGCGGCCGGCATGTGGAGCATGGGCGACGGCTTCGGCAAGGAAATCCTCCTGCGCCTGCTCGACCACCAGGACTGGTTCGCGCGCGCGATGGCGGCGTACTACATCGGCGCAATGGGCGGCGGCTACGAGTACCGGCGCCTCCTCCAATATTTGGATCGCGAGACGGACCCGTCGACGCGCGCGGAGCTGTCGGCTGCGCTCATGAAACTCCACCCGAAAAAGGATGAGCCATGAATACCAGTCCCTTGATGGCGTTGGCGCTCACCGGCGGCGGCTGGGTCATATGGGCCCTGGTCTTGAGCTCGATTGGCGGGGTCGCCGTGGCCTACGACCGTTGGAATCTGCTGAAGGAGGAATCGAAGGCGCTCGCGTCCCTGCGCCCCGTGTTCCTCGCCGCGCTCGCCGCCGAGGATCTCGGTGCCGCCGATCAGGCCGTCAAGGCCAACCCCGGCGCCGCAGCCCGCGTCCTCTCCGAGCCGAACAATCTCGCCGCGGCTCTATCCGACGAGAGGCGCCACCTCGAGGGCCGCCTGCTGTGGCTCGGCACGCTCGGAAACAACGCGCCGTTCGTCGGCCTGTTCGGCACCGTGCTGGGCGTCATCAAGGCCTTCCACGACCTCGCCGAGTCCGGCGCGGGCCCGGAGGTCGTCATGGCCGGCCTGTCCGAGGCGCTGGTCGCCACCGCCGTCGGCCTGCTCGTCGCCATACCGAGCGTGCTCACCTTTAATTTTCTACAGAAAAAGCTGCGCGACCTGCTCTCCGAAACGGAGGCGCTCGGCCAGCGTTACTCCGCCGTGCGGACTCCTCATGCACGCCAACGATGACGACGGCCCCATAACCGGGATCAACATCACCCCGCTCGTCGACGTCGTGCTCGTCGTCCTGATCATCTTCATGGCCACCGCCCCGATGATCGCGCGGCGCGCGATTCGAGTCGAGGTTCCCAAGGTCGCCAAGTCGGAGAAGAGCGTCACCGATGCGTTGGCGGTCGCGCTCAATGGCAAACATGAGCTCACCTTATCGGGCAAGCCCACGACGCTTGCCGACTTAAAAAAGGCGCTGTCCGCCGCGACGGCGGCCAAGCCCGATCAGGCCATCACGCTCTCCGCGGACAAGATATTGCCTTACGGCGACGTGGCCGAGCTCCTCGATGCCGTGCGCTCATCCGGCGTCAAGAAGGTCGGACTGGAGGTGCACCGTAAGTGACGACCGTGAAAAAACAGGCGCCAAAACCGCCTCCTTTCCCGCGGTCGGTCGCGATGTCCGCGGGCATGCACGCGCTGTTTTTCGCGGCATTGTGGATACTGCCGCACCTGAGCTGGAACTCGCCTCCGCCGTTCGAGGTCGAGATCACAAGCCCGTTCCTCGGCGACGGGCCCGCGAAACTGGGAGCTCCGAAGGCCTTCGTGCCGGGCATCCCCGCCAGGATCAACGTGACGCCCGACGTCCCTGTTGCGCCCCAGCCCGTCTCGAAGGCGCCGCAGCCGCCCAAGGACTGGACGCTTCCCGGGCCGAGCACGAAGGTCATCGAGACGCCGATGCCTCCCGTTTCGACGCCCGGCGGCGCCGTGGGCGGCACGGGCACCGCGGCTAAGATCGGCGGCTCGGGAGAGGGCTCGGACGACGGCGTGCCCGGCGGGACTGGCCACGGCGGCACGCCGCTCAAGGAACTGCCGCGACTGCTTAACCGCGACGAGGTGCTGGCCGGCATGAAGCGCCTGTACCCGGAAAGCGAACGTCAGGCGGGCCGTGAGGGCGCGGTTGTCATCATGATCCACCTCGGCGTGGATGGCCTAGTGTCGTCTTCCGACATCGCGCGCGCGGCGAGCCCGGCGTTTGACGAGGCTGCGAGGAAGGTCGGCGCGCTGATGCGCTTCTCTCCCGCGATCGGCCTCAACGGGAAGCCGGTGCCGGTGCGTATGCCTCAAGAAGTCCGCTTCAAACTGACGGACTAACCTTGCTCGAGGCGGCGCGAGGCGAAGAAAACAGCGGTGGCCAAGGCGCTGAACGCGCCGCAGATCCAGACAAGCGCGTGCGCCATGGGCATCGCGTCGAACAGGCCGCCGATCGCCAGGGATGCGAGCGCCGAGCCGATCACATAGGCCCCGTACAGGAAGCTGATCGCTCGCGGTTGGTTCTTCTCGGAGACCGAGCGCTGGACCTCGGAGCGCAGGGACAGGTCGCTGGCGGTCCGGGCGAGCGAGGATAAGACAATGAGGGGCAGAAGGATCGGCAGGCTGTGCGAGAAGGCCAAGGCCCATAGGAGCAGGAGGCCGAGGGCGCCCCACTTGACCCAGCCGCGTGAGCTGGGCAAGCGCGAGGCGAGACTCAGGAGAATGGCCGCGCCGACGAGCTCCCCGGCGTTCGAGGCGGTGAGCATCCAGGCCGAGGCCGCGGGATTCTCGAGCGCCTTTTTCGCGAACACGGGGATCAGCAGGTTTTCGAAGACGCGGTGGACGATCTGCGGCAGCACGAAGGCTAACGCCATCCAGCGCATGCGCCCGTCGCCGAGCACAATCGCGGCACCCGCCTTGATATCCCTGAAATAGGCGGAGATCTTCGCGCGGATTCCGCCCGCCGCGGGGGCGCCGCCCTCGGGCAGGGGGTGGCGGACGCGCCAGAAGTACCAGGCGGCGAGCGCGAAGGTCGGGGGCTGGATGGCCAAGGACCATAGCGGGCCGACGAATCCGATCAATGCGCCCGTAGCGAGCGCGCCGATGACGCCGGTCGTTTCGTAGGAGATGTGGAGCTTCGCGTTATATCGCTTGAGCGCGGTCTCGTCCTGGCCGAGGAGCAAGGTCGGAATGGAATGGCGCGTGGTCTCGATGACGCCCGTCACGCCGCCGATGAGCAGGTACAGTGGGATCAAGGTACCCATCGTCAGGGCGCCCACGACGCCGACGCCGATCAAGGTCGCGACGAGGGCGGCCTGGACGACGACGGCTCCGGCCAGGACCCTGCGCGCCGAGAAGCGGTCGGCGAGGCTGCCTGCCATGGCGGCGAAGACCGCCTGCGACAAACCATAAATCACGACGAGTCCGGCGACGGCGGAGATGCCGCCGAAGGCGGTGAGGGCGAGAAGGGGCACGCTGAGTGTGAGCGACTCCATGCCCGTCTTCATCACGGCGGTGCCGATCATCATGCGTCGGACGTTTATCGCCGTCTTGGGCTTCGGGGTGCGAGGCGTGGATGGGGGGAGGGTGGGGTGCGTTGCGGCGGGAACGACGAGGGACTCTTCGCGGCGGACGGGGGCCTCGCCGGTGAGAAGGGAGAAGATTTGAGCCGCGGCGCGGGGGGAGGCGGAGACGGGGACGTTCGGGAGCGAACTCGTCAGGGCCTGGGCGACCTCGACGCGGACGGCTAACGGTTGGGCGCCGGCCACGGGCGCAATGGACAGTAGGGGAACGGATAAAGACAGAGAAGACGATAATGATAACGGCAACGGAGTGGAGAAGCTAGAGGAAAGGCCGGCTCCCGCAACGGGCAGCGAGGGGAATGGGCTCGCGATTGGTTTTACGGAACGGATTTGTGCGACGGCATCGGTGGGAACCGAAGCCGAGATTAAAAACAAACAAACGGCGGCTCGGACTGCGCGCACTTTGCTTTAGGCTTTCTTGTTTCGGAGCTTCATGGAACCAGTATAGCAAGCAGCCGAGCCGGGCACTCGGTCCGGAAGGGCATTGAGGAGACGGCATACAACCTGGACTCCAGGGGGACTTAGGACCTACGCGGCCTTGCCGGCGCGGGCGGCCGCCATGACCTTGAGAATGTCCTCGCCGTAGCGGTTGCGCTTGAGGTCGGAGAGGGGGCCCAGCGGGTCGCCGCCGTTGTCGCGGCAGGCGTGGATCGAGAGCACGCGCAGGTTCTCGGTCGTCATGATGACGACGGGCTCGACGGCGTCTTTTTCAGACCGGCTCTTGCGCCAGGCGCGCAGGGCCTCGAAGGTGCGCCATTCGAGATCGGACAGGCGCTTTCTCTCGGGCGCGGCGGCCGCAGGCCGCGTGATCGGCGGCGAGGCTTTGCCTTTCTCCACGGCCGCCAGGAGGCCGGAGGCGAAACGTTCCAGAATGTAGGGCGACATGCTGCGAACCGCGGCGAGCGCCGTGCGCGTCTCGGGCATCGCCTGGGCTATGCGCACCATCAGGTCCTCGGGCATCACGCGGAACGGCGCGCGGTCGCGCGCCTGGGCCTGCTGCTCGCGGTACAGCCAGATTTCCTTGAGGACGGCCATCTGCCGGCCGCCGATGTCGTCGCGGCCAACGAGCTTCCAGAAGCCGTCCTGGTCGAAGGTCTTGAGGCTGGGCTCGAGCGTGGCGAGGTCGAGGAAGGACTCCTTCGCGTCCGCCATGCGGCCTTTTTCCACGAGCATCCCCTTCTGGATGTCGGCCAGGCGCATCAGGAAGTGGGTATCGCCCTGCGCGTAGCGGAGCATCTCGTGCGTCAGCGGGCGCTTGCCCCAGTCGGCGCGCTGGAGCTTCTTCGAGATCACGAGGCCAAAATGACGCTCGATCGCGGCGGCGAGGCCGAGCTCCTTAGTGCCCAGGATGCGCGCGGCGATCATCGTGTCGTAGAGGTTGGCGAAGGTGAAGCCGTAGTCGCGTTTGAGACAGAGCACGTCGTACTCGCCCGCGTGGAACAGTTTCTCGATTTTCGGGTCGGCGAACAACGGACCCAGGGCGGAGATGTCCTTGAACGCGATTGGGTCGACGATGAAATCCTCCGTCGGCGAGGAAATCTGGATCAGGCAGACTTTCTCCTTGTGCGCGTAGAAGCCGTTGGATTCGGTGTCGAAGGCCAGGCGGTCGCATTGGGCAAGCTCGGCGCACACCTCTTCGAGGTGCTCCTTGGCGGTGATTAGCGCGGCGGTTTTTATGTGGCCTAGTGGCATGGTTTCATAAAAAATAAAAAACCGGAAGCGCCCCAGCTCGGCGTTCCGGGTGGACGACCATCAGTTTATAACAGGTCCGGGGGGGGGCGTCAAGCTCGTTGAGAACAATCCAGCTCTGACGAATCGGCGGGCCGTGACTCCGTCGAGAGGCTGGCGGTCACCT
>JBBTJN010000081.1:0-9678 GCA_038059415.1 Elusimicrobiota bacterium
CGAGATTCTTCGTGACGAACTCGGACAGGGCCATCAGGCGCGCGGTGTTCTCGAAGGGCTCGCCGCGAAAATCCTGGTCCAGGCCGGCGACGATCACGCGGCGTCCCTCGTCGGCAAGCTTCTCGCAGACGGCGATGATCCCGGCGTCGAAGAACTGAACCTCATCGATGCCGACGACTTGGGTATCGAAGTCGATCTTTTCGAGAATTGTCTTGGCCTTGGCGACCGCGATCGAGGGCGTCTTGACCAGGTCGTGAGAGACGATATGGTCCTTGGCGTAGCGCACGTCGAGCGCGGAGTTGAACACCTGCACCTTCTGGCAGGCGATCGAGGACAGGCGCAGGCGGCGGATAAGCTCCTGCGTCTTGCCGGAGAACATCGAGCCGACCACGATCTCGATCCAGCCTCCCCCGGCGTGGTTCCACGACACGGGCGCGATGGGCCGGGGCCTGTTGCGCACGGCCCTTTTCTCGCTCATTTGAGCTTGGAGGTCTTCCGGAGATAGGCGCGGCGACGACCGGCGACCTTCAGCGGCCGCCACCAGGCGGCGTTGCTTAAGTACCAGGCGACCGTCCGCGCGAGGCCCTTCTCAAAATCGTAGGCGTGTCTGAAGCCAAGCCGCTTGAGCTTGGAACAGTCGAGAGCGTAGCGTCGGTCGTGGCCTTTGCGGTCCTCGACGCGGGCCACCAAGTCGTTCGGCTTGTCCATGAGCCGCAGGACTTTTTCAATGAGCTCCTTATTTCGGCAGGTATACGAGCCGCCGATATTGTATATCTCTCCCAAGACGCCCTTTTCGAGCACCAAAAGGATCGCCCGCGCATGATCGGCCACATGCAGCCAGTCGCGGACCTGCTTGCCGTCGCCGTACTGCGGAAAGGGTTGGTCCTCCATGAAGTTGGTGATCATGAGAGGCAGGGCCTTCTCGGGATACTGATACGGGCCGTAGTTGTTCGACGCACGGGTGGTGAGCACCGGCGCCTTGTGAGTCACGAAATACGAGCGAACGAGCAGGTCCGCGGCCGCTTTGGAGGCGGCGTAGGGGCTGTTCGGCTTGAGATGGTCGCCCTCTTTGGAGTAACCCTTCGAAATCGAGCCGTACACTTCATCGGTCGAGACATGCACGAAACGTTTCACCTTATGGCGCAGCGCCGCGTCGAGCAGAACCTGAGTGCCGAGGATATTGGTCTTAAGGAACGCGCCCGCGTCGAGAATCGAGCGGTCCACGTGCGTCTCGGCCGCGAAGTGGACGACGGCATCGCGCCCTTTCATCGCACGGTCCACGGCCTTGGGATCGCAAATATCCTTCTTGATCGTCTCGACCCGCAGGCCCTTGAGATTGGCGGGGTTGCCGGCGTAGGTCTGCTTGTCGAGGTTGACGATCTTCCAGCCCGGCCGGGCCTTGAGCAGATGGCGGATGAAGTTCGAACCGATGAAGCCAAGCCCGCCGGTGACCAGGAGCTTCAAGATTGCTTTCCGTGCTTCTTCGGGAAATACTCCGAGACAAAGTAGTTCCACGTGTCGCGCAGGCCGTCGTCGAAGGCGCGCACGGGACTGTACCCGAGGTCTCTGCGGATTTTGCGGTTGTCGGCCCACGTGCGGCGGACGTCGCCGGCGCGCATCGGATGATGCCGGCGCGGGAGCTTATGGCCGATGAGTTTCTCCATGCCCGACACGACGTCGAGCAGGCTGTAGGTCTCGGAGTTGGCCACGTTGTAGACCTCGCCGGAAGTCGACCTAGGCCCTTTCGCGGCGAGGATGTTGGCCCGTACCACATTGGCGACGAAGGTGAAGTCGCGGGACTGCTTGCCGTCCCAGTGCACGTCGAGCGGCACGCCAAGATAAGCCTGCTCCATGAACTTGGGGATCACGGCGGAATACAGGGACTCGGGATCCTGGCGCGGGCCGAACACGTTGAAGTAGCGCAGGGAGACGGTCTCAAGACCGAAGGACTTCGCGAACACGATCGCGTAGTGCTCGGCGGCCAGCTTGGAGACGGCGTAGGGCGACATCGGCTGCGGGCGCATGTCCTCGCGCTGCGGGAACACCTTGCAGTCGCCGTAGGCCGAGCTCGACGAGGCGTACACGAAGCGCTTGACCTTTGCGTCGCGCGCGGCGACGAGCATGTTCAAGGTGCCGGTGACGTTCGCCTCGTTCGAGGGCTGGGGCCGGTCCATGGACTTCGGCACCGAGCGGATCGCGGCCTGGTGAAGAACATAGACGACGCCCTTGCAGGCCCGCGCGCAGTCCGCGGGGCGGGTGATGTCGCCCTTGATGAACTGTATCTTGGAGAAGGCCGCGGCGATCTTATCCCGGCTGCCGGTGGAGAGATTGTCGATGACGCGCACGCGCTCGCCGCGACGGACGAGCTCCGCAACGATGTGGGAGCCGATAAAACCGGCCCCGCCGGTGACGAGCCAAAGAGGTTTAGTCATGCCGAACGCCATCTTAGCATTTCGAATTTAGGGGCGGAGGTCATCCTGCACGGCGCGCTCGGGGAACAGTTCGGTCTCCCAGTCGCGGCGCGGCGCCTGCTTAGGATCGAAGGTCCCGAACTTGAAGTCGACGCGAATTGAAGCCTCGCCGACGCCTCCTGGGCGGAATCGGCCCGCGACCTTCGTGTAGAAATCATGCCAGCGTTTCGTCCAGGAAAATTCCTTCTCGAACACGCGCCAGCCGCGCAGGCCTGCGACGCCTCGAGAGCTTTCCGCCTGGCCGCGGATGCCGAACGCGAGCCGCCAGGTCGGGCTTGAGGGCACGACCGCGAAATCAAGGCTCGCTACGTACTTCCGCGAATCGGACGCGTTCCAGCCGAAGCCGCCTCCCACCGCGGCGCCCACGTCATCGCCCCAGCGAGCGTCCAGGATCGCCGCCTGGTTTCCGCCGTCGAGCGCGTACTCGTCGCGCACGGTCAGGTTGAGGCGCGAGGTCGGCGCCCAGTTCGCGTCCGCGATGATGGGCTGGACGCGACGTCGCGAGCTGACCGTGCGGTCGCGGAACGTGCGGAAGTCATAGCCGGAGGAAAACCGCGCGTACATGCGCGGCGCCGGGATGAACACGTCGGAGAGCGTGAGCATGTTCTCCTCGACGCCCTTGTCGACCGCGCCGCCGTCCCGGCGGAAGTCGCCCGACCGCAGGCGCTCGCGGTACGAATGGGTCATATCGACGCCGCCCAGCGCCGTATCGAAGCGCAAGGTGCCCGCCGCAGCGGGACGGCCAATCACCGCGTCGAGCGTCGTGACGGTCGAGCCGGCGACGGAGACCTGGTCAAAGCGGTTGTAGTAGGTCTCCAGATAGCTGAGCTTTGGGGTCAAGCTCACGCCATGCATGAGCACGAAGGTCCGAGTTCCCTCCCAACCTCCGCCGACGGTCTTCTCGATGTACGGGCGGCCGATCTTAAAGGCGTTGTCGGCGGAGCCGACAAGCGTGTTGAGCCAAGGCAGGCGGCCAAAGCGCAGGGGCTGGCTGACAACATCGAGACGGGGATAGCTCTCGGCGGTCCTCAGGAAGCGCCTGCGGCTCGCGTCGGCGGCGTCGAGCCTTGAGTATGAAAGGCGCGCGGTCGCCTGCGCGAAGCGGTGCGTGAACGCGCCGCCGTTGACGAGTTCGGGCGTGACGCGCAGTGAGTTCGAGCGCGCATAGTCGTTGTTGAAGTCCGAGTCAGACTGCACCTGCAATCGGCCTTGGAAGGACGACGACGAGGAAAGCGTCTGATACTGCTGGCCGAGCAGCGCCCAGCGACGGTCGCCCGTTGAGGTTTCCTTGATCGTGTAGCCGAACAGCGCGCCGCGCGAGTCCTCGCCGTCGCGGCGATGCACCTCGCCGCCGAGGCCGACGCCTTGCTTCATGTAGTAGTCGGCATAGAGCTTGCTGTACAGGGTGTCGCCATGGTCGGTCGTCAGCGTGTTCTTGAGGAACGGCCCGTTGCGGGAGTCGAAACCGGGCTGGCTTTTCCATCTCAGATAGTGACGCGGCGACAGGGACTTGTACAGGAACGGCATATAGAACACCGGCACGTCGCCGAGGTAAAACAGCACGTTGCGCGCGATCATGTGCTTCTTCGGCTGGACCGTGATCGTCGAGGCGCGAAAATGATAGTGCGGCGGCTTGGCGCCGCAGCTGGTGAAATCGCCGCCGTAGTAGTCGAGGCGCCGGTTCTCGCCGACATTCGCCTCCCTCGCGTGAATGCGCCAGTCCGCGTGGCCCGCGCTCGTGCGCTGGAGGCGTCCCATGTGCCGAGAGAAGTCGAACTCTCCGGATTCACCGTACACGGCGGAGATGCCGTCCTCGACGAGAAGCGGGCCTTGGGAGCGTCCGCTCCGGCGCTCGGTGTCGATCCATAGCTCGTCGCCCCTCACGGTCCAGGTGGATTCATGGAGGACCACCTGGCCCCGCAGATGCAGCTGCTTCCGGTCCGAGTCGAACTCGACCTGGTCGGCCTCGTAGTCGAGGCGTGGACCGGGCGGCGGCTCGGGCAAGGCATAGTCCGCGGCGCGCGCCGCCACGCCGAGCGCGAACAAGAGAAAGGCGGCTCGTATCAACCGCGCCGCTCCCGGGACAGAAGTGCTGCGCCCACCACGCCCCAGTCGCGGTCGGTCGGGGCCGATATGACGATCTTGCGGAATGGTTCGCGAAAAGGCTGGGCCGAGAACACGCGACGGACCGGATCGAGCACAAGATCGCCCGCGCGCGCTACGCCGCCAAGAAGCAGCACGGCGTCGGGATTGAGAACGAGAATCAGGCTGGCGAGGCCCTGGCCGAGGCGCGTGCCGACCTCGTCCCAAACCTTGCGCGCGCCGGCGTCCCCATCCTGCGCCGCGTCGGCGACCGCCTTCGGCGTCAGCGGCGAAGGCGGACGGCGCATGAATTCACGAGCAAGGCGGCGAACGCCGGCGGTTCCAGCGTACGCCTCAAGACAGCCTCGGCGGCCGCAATGGCAGCGCGGACCGTTAAGCTCGAGGGTCATATGCCCAATCTCCCCGGCCGAGCCCGTGGCGCCGCGGTGAAGGCGCCCATCGACGATCACCCCCCCCCCGACGCCGGTGCCGAGGGTGACGCCGACGACCGTGCGCGGCTTCTTTTCCAACGCGACGGCATACCCGCCCCAAACGGCCGCGTTGGCGTCGTTATCGACGGCGACGCATACGCCCAACGACTTTGAGAAGGCTTTCGTGAACGAAAAGCCCGTCCAGCCCTTCAGGTTGGGAGCGAATAGAAGATGACCGGTCGCGGCATCCACGCCGCCGGCCAGGCCCAGGCCTGCGGATCGAAAAGACCAATCCCTCAAGATCGCCGCTGCGCGGCGGACGAAATTGGCGGGACCGTTGGAGGGCTCGGTCGGGATCTGGACTGAACGCAGAACCTCTCCCTGGGGATCGACTAAACCCATTTTGGTAAAGGTCCCGCCGACATCGATTCCGACGGAGAGATTGTTCATTTTGCCCCTACCGCCTTTAAGGCGGCTCCGGCCAAGTAAAGAGAGCCGGTACATATCGCGACTTTCGGTGAGCATTTGTCTTTACGCCACGCGGCGATCGCCGTCGCCGGGTCGCGCTCGATCGTGATTTGGGCCTTCGGCGCGGCATGACGGACAAAATGGGCGAGATCAAGAGGCTCGAGCGCGCGCGGGCTCGGAGGGCGCACGACGACGACTTCCGACATGAACGGCGCCAGAGGCGCCAGAACTGCCGCGGTGTCCTTGTCCTTCATGATGCCCATGATCCAGCGCGCGGGCTTCTTCGAGAACGGCGAGGACATCCAGGTCGCGGCCAACGCGCGCGCGGCCTCGGGATTGTGCCCGCCGTCTACAATGAGCGTCTTCTTCCCGAGCCGGATGGCCTCGAAGCGCCCGCGCCAGGAAACCTTGGCGAGGCCCTTGGCCCATGCGCATTGAGGCACCTTTAAGCCCGAGGCCTCAACGGCGGCGTGGGCCAAGGCCGCATTCAAGCCCTGGCGCGAGCCAAGAAGGGAAAGCGCATAGGTGCGGCCCGACGGCGCGCGCAGAACCTGGCGGCCTCGCGCCCAGTCGGTGCGCACGGCCACCCAGGGCTTGCGCACAATGACGGGCCTGCCGCGAAGCGCCGCGCGGCGCAGGACCGGAAGGTCGGCGCGCACGGCAGGGCGGCCGGCCTTGAAGATGCCCGTTTTCTGGCGCGCGATCGAGGCCAAAGTCCCGCCCAAATAGGCTTGGTGGTCGAAATCAATCGAGGTCACGATCGCGGCGAGCGGCGCGGGCACGACATTCGTCGCATCGAGCCGTCCGCCAAGGCCGGTCTCAAGCACCATAACCTCGCATTTCTTCGCGGCGAAGTATTGAAAAGCGATCGAGGTCAGAAGCTCGAAGTAGGTCAGCTCCTTCTTCTCATCGGCGGAAAGCGCGCGCGCCGCGAACTTCGAGAACTCCGCCTCGGAGATCTCCCGTCCGTCGACTGAAATCCGTTCACGGATGGACCTCAGATGAGGCGAGACGTAAAGCCCGCAACGATATCCTGCCTCGGTCAAGACGGCGCGCAGCATGGCGCAGGTCGAGCCCTTGCCATTCGTGCCGGCGACGTGGAAAGCGGGCGCGGCAAGGTGAGGATCGCCGAGCGAAGCGAGGTGCGCCCGAACGCGATCGAGGCCCAGCACGATCCTCGTCTCCTGGCGCTCCTCCAGAACCGCGAGCGCCGCGGCGAAACTCATTTCTGGCGCTCGAGGCGGGCGCCGGCTCCGGCAAGCTTCCGCTCCACCGCCTCGTAGCCCCGGTCGATGTGGTAGACGCGAGCGATGGTCGTCTTGCCCTTGGCGGCGAGTCCCGCGACGAGGAGTGCCGCCCCCGCGCGAATGTCGGAGGCCATGATCGGCGCGCCCGACAGGCGCTCCTGGCCCGCGACGACGGCGCAGCGGCCCGACACGGCGATCTGCGCGCCCATGCGGCCGAGCTCGGCGGCGTGTAAAAATCGATTCTCGAAGACCGTCTCGGTCACCTTGGCGAAGCCGGCGCACAACGTCATCAAGGACATCCACGGGGCTTGTAGGTCGGTCGGGAAGCCCGGATACGGCTTCGTCACCACGCAGACGGCCTTCGGCCGGCGCTCCATCTTGAGTTCAATCCAACCCTTGCCCGAACGTATTTTTGCCCCCGCCTTCTTCAGCGCGCGAAGCACCGCGCCAAGATGCTCGCACGAAGCGCCCTCGAGCTTCACGCGCCCGCGCGCCGCGGCGCAGGCGAGCAAAAATGTTCCGGCCTCGATCCGGTCGAAGATGACTTTATGGCGGGCGCCGTGAAGCTTCGCCTTCCCCTCGACGGTCACCGTCGAGGTTCCCGCCCCGCTGACCTTCGCCCCAAGCCGTTCCAGGAATTCCCCTAAATCTTCCATCTCGGGCTCGCGCGCGGCGTTGCCAATCGTCGTCTTGCCCGGCGTCACGGCGGCGGCCATCATCAGATTTTGGGTGGCGCCCACGCTCGGGAATCTCAGCTTAATCGTCACGGGGTTGAGACGCGGGGCCGACATGATGATATCGCCGTGGTCGGCGATGCGGCGTGCGCCCATGGCCTCGAAGCCCTTCAGGTGTATGTCGATCGGGCGAAGGCCGATCGCGCAGCCGCCTGGAATCGGCACGCGCACCAGGCCGAAGCGCGCGAGCAGAGGGCCGGCGGCCAGCACCGACGCGCGCATTTGCTTGACGATCTCGTACGGCGCCTGGGTCTTAAGCGAGCCGGTCGAAAGCACGCGCACGGTTGAACCCGACACGACGACCTTCTTGCCGAGGCTCTCAAGAAGCCTGAAGGTGGTGCGTAAATCGCGCAAGGTCGAGGGCACATTCTCGATGACGCAGGGCTCGTCGGTCAGCAAGGTCGCGATCAGGATCGGCAGGGCCGCGTTCTTTGCGCCGCCGACCTTAATGGTCCCGTCGAGCGGCCTTCCGCCTTCGATGACGAGCTTATCCATGGGAACGTGAATTTACCATTTTTCACCTCGGCGGCTTATTCCCGCGGAATTATTTTTTAGAAAATGAGGGCTGGCGCGCGATCACTTGGGCAGAGCGCCGATCGCGAAACGATCGAGGCCCTGCGCGTCCTTCTTGATGTGGACGCCCTGTAGGCCGGCCGCGACGAACAACTTCGTCACGGCCGATCCCTGCCTGAAGCCGATTTCCATCGCGAGGATGCCCCCCGGTTTGAGCATCTTCGGCGCCATCAAGGCGATCGCGCGCACGGCGTCGAGCCCATCCTTGCCGCCGTCGAGCGCCATGCGCGGCTCCTTGAGGACCTCAGGCTCAAGGACATCGAGCTCCGAGGTCGGAATGTAGGGCGGGTTGGTGACCATCAGGTCGGCCCAGCCGCGCAGGCCCTGCTTATCGGAAAACAAGTCTTCCCGAATGAAGCGGATGCGGTTGCCGACGTGGTGCGCGATCGCGTTTTTCTGGGCGAGATCGAGAGCGGATTTCGAGAGATCCGTCGCGAAGAGGGTCGCCGACGGCAATAGCTGGGCCAAGGCGATGGCGATGCAGCCCGTGCCGGTGCCGATCTCGAGGATCTTGGGAGCGACGACTTTCGACGCCCTCACGAGGCGCTCGCATTCGATGACGAGCTCCTCGGTCTCCGGACGCGGCACGAGCGAATCGCGCGTGACCTCGATCTTGCTGCCGAGAAACGGCTGGTAGCCGAGGATGTAAGCAATCGGGAAGCGCTTGCCCCGCCGCACGATCCAATCCCAGTACTGATGAGATTGCTTGACCGTCAACGCCCGCGTGCCCTGCGTCACCGCGGTCAAGCGCCCGACGCCGAGCATCTCGGCCATCAGGAACTCCGCGCTGGCCTTAGCCTCGGGCACCGCGTGCTCGACAAGGTAGGCCTCGCTCTTTGTGAGCCACTGCGAGACCGTCACTTCGTATCCGCCATCAGCAGGCGGCGTTGCTCATCGCGCAAGGCCGAAAAGACCTGGCCCATATCGCCGCCCATGATGCCGGCGAGGTTGTGCCAAGAGCGCTCTAGGCGGTGGTCGGTTACGCGCGACTGCGGAAAGTTGTAGGTGCGGATCTTCTCGGAGCGATCGCCGGTGCCGACTTGCGATTTGCGCGTTTCGGCGTTCGACGCGGCGGCCTTAATGCGCTCGGCGTCGGCGAGCATCGCGTACAGACGCTTCATCGCTCGCTCTTTATTGCGGCCCTGCGAGCGCTCTTCCTGGCACTCGACGATAAGCCCGGACGGGATGTGCGTGATGCGCACCGCCGTCTCGACCTTGTTGACGTTCTGGCCGCCCGCACCGCCGGCGCGGTAGGTATCCACTTTGAGCTCATCGGGCCTGATGATGATCTCGGCGGACTCATCGACCTCGGGCATGACGGCGACCGTGACCGTGGACGTGTGGATTCGGCCCGCGGCCTCGGTGGCCGGCACGCGCTGGACGCGGTGCACGCCGCCCTCGTAGCGCAGCCAGGAGTAGACATCCTTGCCGCCGACGAAGATCACGGCGCCTTTTACGCCCTTGCCGCTGGGGCTCAGTTCCTGCGTCTCGACCTTCCAACTCTTGGTCTCACAGTAGCGCATGTACGCGCGCAGGAGCTCGCCGGCAAACAACGCGGCCTCGTCGCCGCCGGCGCCCGCGCGTATCTCGAGGTAGCAGTTCTTCGCGTCGTTGGGATCCTTGGGCAGAAGGTCGGCGGCGATGTCCGAGGACAGCGCGTTCCAGCGTTCCT
>JBBTJN010000082.1:0-4101 GCA_038059415.1 Elusimicrobiota bacterium
AAGGTGACCGCCAGCCTCTCGACGGAGTCACGGCCCGCCGATTCGTCAGAGCTGACGTCTGGGTCTGAGGGTTGACAGCCTTCGACGAGGAGGCTATAGTAACGATTCCGTAGGAGACACTTTACATGGCCATTATCGATAGAGTCAAGTACGACGGTCCCGGCAACATCCTCGTATGGCGCTACCCGCCGGACGATCTGAGCTGGGGCACCCAGGTCATCGTCAACCAGTCCCAGGAGGCCATTTTCTTCAAGGGCGGCGTGGCGCTCGATGTCATGGGCCCCGGCACCCACACCTTGCGCACGGCGAATATCCCGTTGCTGCGCGGCCTGATCAAGGCCCCCTTCGGCGGCGAGACCCCGTTTGCGGCTGAGATATACTACGTAAACAAGGCGGTCAACCTCGACGTGAAATGGGGCACCAGTAGCCCGATTCCCGTCCTCGACCCGAAGTTCAACGTCTTCCTGCCTGTGCGGGCGTTCGGCCAGTTTGGGATACAGGTCGCCGACTCCCGGGCCTTCGTGACCCAACTCTCAGCCACGAATCCCCAGTTCACGACCGACCAACTGTCGAACCACTTCCGCGGCGTCCTGCTGACGAAGGCCAAGGACTATATCGCGGAGACGATCGTCAAGGAGAAGATCAACCTCCTTGAGATCGCGGCGCATCTAGAGGAGATGTCGGGCGCGCTCCAGATTAAGCTCGA
Source organism: Elusimicrobiota bacterium (assembly GCA_038059415.1). Classification (GTDB taxonomy): domain Bacteria; phylum Elusimicrobiota; class Elusimicrobia; order UBA1565; family UBA9628; genus GWA2-66-18. The sequence goes on from JBBTJN010000082.1 coordinate 707, forward strand.
GAAGGATTTCGCGGTGTACGGCGTGAAACTCGTGAACTTCTACCTGAATTCGGTGGATGTTCCCGACGACGACGACACCGTCGTACGTCTCAAGAAGGCGCTCGCCGACAAGGCCGAGATCGACATCCTGGGCGACAAGTACCAGCAGAAGCGCACGCTTGACGTCATGGAGAAGGCCGCCGGCAACGAGGGAGGCGGTGCGGGCGCGGGCATGGGCGCCGGCCTTGGCCTCGGCGCGGGTATGAGCATGGGCCAGGCGTTGGGCGCGGTCGTCAACCAGGGCCGGCAGGGCGGCGAAGCCGCCGCCGGAAGCCCGGCGGGGGCCAAGTTCTGCTCGTCCTGCGGCAAGGGTCTTGCGTCGGGAGCGAAGTTTTGCGCGGATTGCGGAGGCAAAGTCGGCTGAGAACGCTTCTGAGAGGCGAAGCCTATCGTGCGAAGGGTCGCATGTCCTAAAGTTCGCGGCGTCGGAACGCCGCTTTCACGCGCGCGACAACGAGCGGAACCTTCACAGGCTTGATGATGTAGTCGTCGGCGCCAAGCTCGAAAGCCCGCGATTGGCTGCTGTCGTCGGAAGCAGAAGTCAGCATTAGAATCGGAATTTTCGCGAACCCCAGGCCTGCTCGCACGCCGCGGATCACTCCGTGTCCATCCAGACCCGGCATATTCAAGTCCACAAGAATCATGTTGGGCGGGGACGACGAGATGCTCGCTAGGGCAGCCGTGCCGTCTGCCACCGTGTCGACCCGATAGCCTTGCGTTTCGAGGACTTTGCGCAGGATGATGCGGATCGTCGGGTCGTCGTCCACGATGAGAATGCGAAGGGGGCTGCCCGCTGCCGGGCTGGGGGCGGGCGGTGCCGGCGTTGGATCCGGCGTCGTGGCCAACGCGGGAGAAGGCGCTGCGGTCCGGGCGCGGACGCCGGCGAGTTGGACGTACGGCAGAATTTCCTCGAGGCTGGTCTCTCCTCGCCCCAGGTGCCACAGCGCGTCGTCGAGCATGGGCGAAAGCGATTTTTCATTGAGAGCGAATTCCCTCAGCCTGCTCTCGCCGTCGCCCGCCATGATCTGATTACGCAGGCCCGGCGTCAGCTCCAGAAGCTCGATGATACTGGTCCGGCCCCTATATCCTTGGGATTCGCACGCGTCGCAGCCTTTGGGCAGGAACTGCTTGATCTCCAGGCCACGTTCGCGCTGCGCCTCAGCCAGCGCGGTATCGACCGTTTGCGCCGCGATGCGACATTGCGGACATAGCGTCTTCACGAGGCGCTGCGCGGTGATCGCGATCAGAGAGGGAGCGAGTTTGAAGCGCTCGATGCCCATGTCCAACAGCCGCGAGAGCGTTCCAAGCGTGTCGTTGGTGTGCAGGGAGGAAAGGACGAGATGGCCGGTCAGCGCGGCCTGCATTGCCGTTTCGGCCGTCTCGCGATCGCGGATCTCGCCGACGAGAATGACGTCCGGATCCTGGCGCAGAACGGAGCGAAGGACAGTCGCGAAGGTCAGCCCCTGCTTCTCCTGAACCTGCGTCTGATTGATTCCATCGAGCTTGTACTCGACCGGGTCCTCGACGGTCACGATATTCGTCTTCTCGGCCTTTAGATAATTGACGAGGGAGTAGAGGGTCGTCGTCTTGCCCGAGCCGGTGGGTCCCGTGACGAGCAGGAGGCCCTGCGACAAGCCGAGATAGCGAACGAGCCGTTCGGCAAGGTCGGGACGGATGCCGAGCTTCTCGAACGGGACCTCGGCCGTGCGCTTGTCCAGTATGCGGATGACCGCTTTCTCGCCGAAGTTCGTTGGGAGAGTCGACATACGCAGGCCGATCTCCGCGCCCTCGACGATGATTTTCGCGCGCCCGTCCTGCGGCCGCAGGTGGTCGGCGATGTCGAGGTTCGCCATGATTTTCAGGCGGGCGACCACCGGGCCGGCGCCGATGTGGTGAGGCAGGCTCAGGATGGTCTTCAACTCGCCGTCGATTCGGAATCGGACCATGCTTGTGAGCTGCTCGTGCTCTAAGTGGATGTCCGAAGCCCGCATATGGATCGCTTTAGCGATCATTGAGCCCACGAGACGTTCGATGGGCCTCTTGACGTCATCGCCTATTTGCGTAACGGCTTGAGTGTTGACGACCTCGACGGTCTCCTCCTCACCGAGTTGCTTGACAAGATCGAAAACGACGCTCGCGGAGTTGAAAGTCTGGCCGATTAAGGAGTCGATCTGATGAGGCAGCCCATGGAAAGGTATGGGCATCCGGCCCGTCACCGCCTGGACGTCGGCCAGCGCCGCGAGGTCGAGCGGATTCTCCATCGCCACTTCGATATTATCGCCGTGCAGGCGGATGGGGGCGAGCCGGTAGCGGCGGCACAGTTTTTCGGCGATCAGTGAGACGGGGGGCTTCGCCGCGGTCTCCGTTGTCAGCGGTTCTACACGGTAAACGGTCCTGATCGCCTCGCGCAGCGCCGCCATGGTGGCGGCGCCAGATTCGACGATCGCGTCAAAGAGGAGAGGCCGGCCCTCGGCGCGGAACGTTTCGATACGCGCGGAGACGCCGGGGAGTGTCTCGGCGGCTCGCAGAAGCCACTCGTCCCCGAAAAGGAGCCTCTTGCTCACGATAGTTCTAGGAGCGCGCGGTGGACGACGGCGAACTCTGCGGCCATGCGGGCCATGATGTCCAGCCGCTCGTTGCGCAACGCTCCCGCGGCGAGGCGCGTCTGAAACTCGCGGCACAGCAATGCGAGTTGGGTCGCGCCGAGCGAGCCGCTTCCGCCTTGCAGCATGTGCGCGGCGCGTTTTAGAGCAGCCGTGTCGTTGGCTTGCTCGGCGAAGGTCATAGTGCGGAGCGTTTGTTCCGTGTTCGACAGGAACTCCTCCCGGATCGATATGTAGCCTTCCTCTCCCGCCATCTCGCGCAGTTCGCGTATCGTCTGGACGTTTACCGACTTTGATAAATCCTCTTTGTTAGCCGAGGTGGGAACCGGTATCGGCGCTGACACCGGCGCTGGCGCCGATACCGGCGCGGCAGAGGGGGGCGCAGAAACCTCCTCGTGCCTTCCTGCAATTCGAGCGCCGCAGGAGTTGCAGAAATGGGCATCTTCGATGTTGGCGTGCGAGCAGATTGGGCAAGGGAATTTATTTGCAGTCGGAGCGGACGGAGTAGGAACAGGCTTGGCAACGGGAACGGGAGTATCAATGGGAGCGGGAGGGGCAAGAGGGACAGTCGCGGCAACGGGAGCAGGGGCCGGAGGGGAAACAGGAAGAGGCGTGGCCACCGGAGTAGAAGTCGGAGTGGGAACAGGAACAGGAGCGGGGATGGAAACGACAACAGGAACGGGCGCGAGAGGGGTAATAGGGACAGTCGCGGCAACGGGAGCAGGGGCCGGAGGGGAAACAGGAAGAGGCGTG
>JBBTJN010000082.1:4201-56612 GCA_038059415.1 Elusimicrobiota bacterium
GCCACCGGAGTAGAAGTCGGAGCAGGAGCAGGAGTGTCAATGGGAGAGGGAGAGGCAAGAACAGGCGCGGCAACGGGAGCAGGGGCCGCAGGGGCAACAGGAGCAGTCGTAGCAACCGACATCTCTGATAGCGCTTTCTTAAAAAGCGGGTAAGCCAGCGCGGGCTTCCAATCCGAGCTATTGTTAGAACCTGCCGGACAAACCAAAGTATCCCCGTCAAAGCCCGGAATCTTCAACAGTTCCGTGATTTCCGTGGGTCCGTGCGTGGTTTTCCCGTCATATGCAAAGAATCTCACAGTTAAGGATATAATTTATTAGTGTTACGGCGGTATTTCATCCCGTGTTTTTTTGCCACTTGACATCGAACAATCGTTCGACTATGCTTCTCGCATGGGAAAAAATGGATTGACCCCGCGTCAGCAGCAGATCCTCGAGCTCCTCGGCCGCTTCACCACGGATCACGGCTACCCGCCCACCGTGCGCGAGATGTGCCGTCTCGCCGGAGTCAGCTCGCCGGACACGATCCAGTATCACCTCGATAAGCTTCGCGAGAAGGGCCTGCTCGAGGAGGCCAGGGGCCGCTCCCGAGCCGCGCAGGTCACGAGCATGGAGCGCGTTTCGATGATACCGCTGCTCGGCCTAGTTCCCGCTGGCCCCACGGCCGGCGCCTACGCCGAGCCGATGGGCCATGTGCCCATCGTTGCCGAGCGCGGCGACCCGTCCCAGTTGTTTGCGTTGAAGGTCAAGGGCGACTCTATGCACTCCACGCTTCATGACGGCGACACCGTCGTCGTCCGCTGGCAGGAAACCGCCTCGAGCAACGACGTCGTCGTCGTGCGTTACGAGGACGGCGAGGCCACCGTCAAGCGCCTTAAGGTCAAACCGGCGGGGCTCATCCTCAGCCCCGACAATCCCCGCTACGAGCCGTTTCCAATTGGCGAAGGGCGCATCGCGGGCAAAGTCATCTCGCTGATCCGTAAGCTATAACGAGCGGAGCCGGTCAGTGGGACCGCTCGGGACCGTTCCGGTCGGTCTCCGCGTCAACTGCGGGTCTTCTTGAGCGCGGCTTCGCAGAATTGATCGAAGATCACGGATGCGCCCATGAACTTCTCTGCGATCCTCATGCGCAGGATGTCGCGCACTTCCACGCCCGCCATTGGGGTCACGTCGGCGATGCCTTCCATGACCCAGGACATGAGGTCTTCGGGGCCGGTGCTCATCATGAGGCTCATGTTGGGCAGGGCCTCCAGCAGCGCGACGGCGGCGTCGGGGACGCTCTGTCCGCCGAGCAGCACCGAGTTCATCGAGCCGCGGCAAACGGCGACGATGGCCGACTTCGGGTCCTTGCTCATCCGGGCGGCGAGCGAGATATGCTGACACATGATCGCCACCGCCGGCACGACTCCAGACACGGAGTTCACCGCGATGCTTGCCGCGACGGCGTCCTTCGCCTGCTTCTCAAAATCGGTGGTGTCGGCCATAAGGACCATGATATCCTTTATCGATCAGATCTTGGGGTTGAAGCTGCGGACCACGGCTTCGAATACGGGCAAGGTCCTCTCGTGGGCGTTCAGAGGAGCACGATGCTCGATCGCGAAGAAGCCGCCTTGAATGGGAATGATCGCGTGATCGGAGCGGAGCATATACTCCGCTTTGCTCGAATGGAGTTTATAAAAAGGACGCTCCTGGTGTAAAAAGATCACGGTCTTGTCGCCGATCTTCCTCTTTTCGAGCGCGGGTTGCTTATGGCTGGGATCAACCTGCCAGAAAGACTCGGCGTACTTCTGGGCGTCGCTCCAGCGGGCTGAACTTCCCGGATACCGCACGATGGTGATGTAGGAACTACCCGCCGTTGTCGGATCGCGGGGACCGATGAAAGTCGCGCCGTTGTCCTCGTGAATACTCCAAAACCGCGGTGCGTGACAGGTGTAAGCGCCGTGCTCATCGTCGTAGTCGATCATCTCAACTCCGACGACGATTTCCTTGGTCGGAGTCAGATCGACCCCCTTGGGCACGGCGCGTTTACAGGCCGAGAGGCCGACGGCGATGGCAACTACCAAGGTGAGCGGGCGGTTCATTTCTTCCTTTCCTTTGCCTTACGGACTTCTTCGATCAGGACGGCATTGCCGGAAGCCTTTGCGTTTCTTTCCGCCAGATCCAGTAGGGCGATGCGGTCGGTCGACCGCGTGGCGAATTGGGTTTGGACAAGATAGTAGCCGCCGAGCGCTTGATAGCTTCCGAGACCGGCTTCGTCAATCTTGCCGTTGAGCAGAGCCGATCGGCAGTCGTGCGCCGCTTTCAACGCGGTGAGTTCCTTCTGCCCGCGGCCCATCGCGCTGAGGTCGAGAGTTCTGGCCCGCTGATCGTCGTTGGTGAGCACGGCGCGGCCCCTCGTTCTGGCGAGGCGTGCCGCCTGAATGTCTTGAATGGACCGGAGCGGCAGGGCGCGCGAAGGCGAGCTGTCGTTCAGGGTCTTCATCAGGTCCTTCTCCCATAGTTCAGGGTTCTGCATCATGTCCGTATAGTCCTCGAGTTCACGGTCCATCTTCACCGACGCAGGATCATTCTGCAGCTTCGAGTGGAGGTACAAGTTTTTCGTCTTGTACGCCTCTTCTTCATACTCGAGCGGCGTGGCATCGGGAAGGTTGCCGCGCGTGATTTCGCGGAAGATCGTATCCCGGCGGTCCTGCCAGGCGTGGGTCAACTCGTGGACGATGACGACGTCGTTGTCCTTCACGACGGCGCTGACGGCCTCGGGATGCGCACTGAGGTACTCCATCAACGCGGTGCGGGTGGTGAGCGCGGTGCGAAGCGCGAAGGCCCGGCTCGGGGGCACGGTGCCGACGACGGACGCCAGCACGCTCTCGCGGTCGAGCACGATGGCCCGGCGGCGGATGTCGTATTGCGCGACGACCGCGCCGTTCTGATCTTCGATGACGATGGGGGGCAGATCGGGCTTGCCGTTGGTGTTGAGGTGGGACAGGACGGTCTTGCCGAAGGGGTCCCGGCCGATCTCGACGGCGGCGAAGGCTCGGATCTTTTCGCCGATCGATTTCTCTAGAGGGGTGTAGTAGGGAAGATACACTCGAGGTCCCGGCGTCTCGGCAGAGACGGGTCGTGCCGCAGCCGCGTGGGCGGCCATGGTCCGGCCGCCGTCGAAGTAGGAGACGACGCGGGATAGGTCCGCGTCGACCAGCGCTTTGACCTGGTTCATGCCGGATCGGGGATCGAGGATCGCGGCCACGAGGACCGGCGGAAGATCGGCGGACAAGGTCTCGATCTTTTGCTGGTCCTCGGGCGACAGAGGCTTGCCGGAGGCCAGCATCAGGTTGACGGTCTCGAGCGCGGCGCGCCGTGCGCCCTGGCGGAGGTCGAGCACGGCCTTGTCGAGAACGTCCTTGGTGACCGGGGCCTTGGTCTTTGCTTCAAGGGCGCGGCCGTCGTCTTCAAGGCGCCAGCCCTGGCTCGTCAGGGCCGCCTTCACGCGCTCATCAACCCCGTCGCGACGCCAGTCGGCCTGGATTGATTGAGCGCGGGCCGCGCAGGGGAGGGTGAACACGCCGACAAGCAGGATGAGGGGTTTCATCGTCCTGCATAGAGTAAAGAGGGCGGCCCGGTTCGTCAAGGGCCCCAGACTCCCCCAGGATTGGGGCTCATCGATCAATCTTGATTTCATCGACGAGGAATGCTATGTTTACATACCGTGAACGCGACTGACCAGTAAAAGACAGCAGAAGATGGACAAACGCCGTCGCGCCGAGGATCCATGCACCTGAAATCGATCGACATTGTCGGCTACAAGTCTTTCGCGGACAAGACCCACGTGGACCTGGAGCCGGGCATCACGGGAGTGATCGGACCCAACGGCTGCGGCAAGTCGAACGTCATGGAGTCCGTGCGCTGGTGCCTCGGCGAGATGTCGTGGAAGTCGCTACGCGCCGACTCGATGACCGACGTGATCTTCTCTGGCACCACCAAGCGTTCGCCCCAGTCCCTGGCGGAAGTGACCTTGACTTTCGACAACGCGAACTCCCTTTTGCCCATCGACTATTCCGAGGTGACGATCACCCGGCGCCTGTTCCGTTCCGGCGAGTCCCAGTACTTTTTCAATAAGACCCAGTGCCGCCTGCGCGACATCCGCGAGATGTTCCTCGACACCGGACTCGGCGGCGACGGCTACGCGATCATCGACCAGGGCGGCGTCGATTCAATGATCCGGTCCAAGCCGGAAGAGCGAAGAGCGTTTTTTGAAGAGGCCGCCGGCGTGGCGAAGTACAATGCCAAGCGCGCGGAAGCCCTGCGCAAGCTCGACCGCGTGGATATGGACCTGGGACGCCTGCAGGATTCCGTCGTCCTGATCGAGGAGCAGGTCAAGAAGCTCGACAGCGACGCCCGTAAGGCCAAGCTGTACGCGAAATACAAGGAAGAGCTAATCGCGGTGGAAGCCGCTCACATCATAGAGCAGACCGCGGCCATCGAGGCGGAGCTGGCCGCGATGCAGGAGCGCATCGGGCCCGTCGAGGAGACGCTCGGCCTCTGCCGCTCGCAGATCGGCGCCGAGGGCGCCAATTACGCGGCCCTGAACCTTGAGAAGACCTGCGAACAGAACCGCCTGATTGAGGCGAACGCGAAGGTCGCCGAGGTCAAGACCTCGGTCGGACGGCTCGAGGAGCGGCTTGAAAGCTCGGCGCAGTCCGTCGCGGGGATGGATGCCCGCGCCGAGTCGTGCCGCCTGGAAGCGGAGGCCGATCGCAGCCGCGTCTCTTTAATCGATCCCGAGATCGCCGTCGTCGCCGCGTCCATCGCGACTGCGGAGGCTTCTCTGACTGAAGCAAAATCCCGGGCTGAGGCCGTCGGCGCCGAGTTGGCCGCCATCGAGGCGGCCGTCGCCGAGGCTCAGTCGTTGAAGGACTCTCTCGCCCGCGAGGCGCAGGCGAAGCAGCAGCAATCCTACGAGCTCGGTCGCGAGTTGTCGGGGGCGGAATCGGAATTCTCGCGCGCCGAAGTACGAGCTCGCGCGGCTCTTAAGGGCCTCGAGCGTGATCAGACCGGCGCGGCGGAAGCCCGAGGTCGCCTGGACGAGGCTCGCGCCGAGTCCGTTATGGCGGGAATCGCCTTCGCGGACGCGCAGGCGTCCGCGGAGGCCGCCGACGCCTGCGCCGAGAAGTTGCGCGTCCGACAGAACGCGCTGTCCGAGGAGACCGTGACTTTGCATTCCGTCCTCGCTCAAACGGCCGCGAGGGCAGAATCTCTCGAAGCTCAGGGCGGTCAGAACCCGTACTGGGTCGGCGCTCATGCCGTGCTCGGCGCGAACATCACCGGGGTGATCGGGACCGTGCGAAGCCTGTTCCGCGTGGATGACGCCTTCAAGCCCGAGATCGAGGACCTTCTCGGCGAGCGGCTGTTCGCCGTCGTCGTCGAAGACTCGGTCGCCGCCCGCCTGGGCGTGGAGCTGCTACAGGCCTCCGGCACTGGCCGGGCCCGCTTCCTCGTGCTGTCCTCCTTGCCCGAGGCCGTGGAGAAAGCCTATCCGGCCGAGGCCAAGCCCCTGCTCGCACGCCTACAGTACGATCCTTGCCATGAGAAGGCCCTTCGCCATCTCTTCGCCGAGGCCTATGAGCTCGGCGGCCGACTGTTCGGCGAACATTGGGTGTACGGCGGAGCATTGTCCAAGGAGGGGATTGCGCCTACGCTCGCCGACCTGGGCGAGATCAAGGAGGAGGTCGCCACGCTCGAGCTGCGCAAGACGACGCTTGCCGAGGAACGATCCGGGACCGAGGTCGCTTTGACGGAAGCGTTACAGACCGCGCGGCTGGTTTCGGCGGCGCTCGCTCAAGAATCCGGCCGCCGACACGGCCTTGAGGCCCGCGTCGGCCAGCTCGAGCAGTCGCTGGCGAACCAGGCGCGCAACGTCGAGTTGTCCACGGAAGAGTCCGCGCGCGCGTTGGCTGATGCTTCGTTGACGAAGGAATCGATCCGCGAGCATCGTGAGCGTCGCGCCGAAGCCGAAGCCCGCGTCGCCGAGGTTCGTCTGTCCGAGACGCATGCCGCAGAGAGCCTCGCCGCCGCTCGCGAGGATCTGTCGGGCAAGCGTGCCGCCTTCCAGGGTCAGGGTCAGCGCGTGCGCGGCGTCGAGCAGGAGCTGACGGCGTATTCCTCGAGCCGCAAGCGTCTTGACGACGAGAAGGCCTCTCTTGAGGCCGCGATCTCGCGCCTCGCGTTCGAGGCCGAGGAGCTTGGCCGCCGCAAGTCCGAGACTCTTGTGTCCTCGGAGCGTATGCGCGTCGAAATTTCGGTCCGCCAGGCAGAGCTCGCGGGCCACGAGAATGTCGCGAAGTCCGTATTTGAGAACCTACAGGACCTCCAGAACAAGATCGACCGTCTTGGAGAAGAGATCAAGCAGCTCCAGGGCCGGCACGACCAGGCGCAGGCGGATTTGCATCAGCACGAGGTTCACGCCTCGGCGATGAAGTCCAAATACGACCTGCTCAAGACCCGATTATGGGATGAGTGGCAGCTCACGGCCGAGGAAGCGAAGAATAAGTTCAAGGGTGTCGTCGCCGACGGCGAGAAGATCGAATTCCTGCGCCGCCGCATCGCCGCCATGGGCAACATCAACATGGCCGCTCCCGAAGAGTATGAGGCCCTGGCCGAGAAGCAGCGCTTCCTGATCGGCCAGATCAACGACCTGCTCAAGGCCAAGGACGATCTCATGGCCGCGATCGTCAAGATCAATAATGCGACTCGCGAGAACTTCCGCCAGACCTTCACCGAGGTGCGCGAGCACTTCCGTCATTTGTATGGCGTGCTGTTCGAGGGCGGCGAGGCCGATCTCATCCTGACCGATCCCGAGAACATCCTCGAAACCGGCGTCGACATCGTCGCCCAGCCCCCGGGCAAGAAGCTCCAAAGCATCACGCTCCTGTCGGGCGGAGAGAAAACACTGACCGCGGTGGCGCTGCTGTTCGCATTCTTCATGGTCAAGCCCTCCCCGTTCTGCATGCTTGACGAGGCGGACGCGGCCCTAGACGACGCCAACATCGAGCGCTTCGTGGCCCTCCTGCGCGAGTTCCAAAACAAGACCCAGTTCCTCATCGTCAGCCACAACAAGCGCACGATGGAGGCGGCTGACGTTATCTACGGCGTCACGATGGAGGAGAAAGGCGTCAGCCAGCTCATCTCCGTGGACTTCCGTAAGAAGATCGGCGGCATTGAGCGCGAGGCGACGAACCAGCAGGTAGTCCATCAGGGCCCGTTCGCCCTGCCCGAGCCCGGTCCTTCCGGCGAGTAATGACTCGACGGCGAGGTGCTTGCGCCCGTCTCCGGCGTCTGGTATAAGAGGGGCTGTGATCTACGGGGTATTTTCCGATGTGCATTCCAACTATGAGGCGCTGAGCGTGGTGCTCAGCTACCTCGAGGACCTCGGGGTGAACGGCTGGATATGCTGCGGCGATCTCGTGGGCTACGGGCCTGACCCCGACGCCTGCCTCGACCGTATCCGCGCCCTCAAGAATCTCTCGATCATCTGCGGCAACCACGATCTGGCCGTGATCGACCGATTGGATCACAAGTGGTTTAATCAATACGCGCGCGCGGCCGTCGTATGGACGAGTTCCCATCTTTCCGGCTCGAACCGCGCGTACCTTGAGAACCTGACGGCCCGGCTCGAGACGCCGGATTTCACCTTGGCGCACGGCACGCCGCGTAACCCGCTCGAGGAGTACCTGATGAGCCCGCTGCAGTTCCGGGACAACGTGCCGCTCGTGAATCGATGGCCGTTGTTCGTCGGGCATAGCCACATGCCTCTCCTGTTCCGCTGCGTGGACGGGGACGGGGACGGGGATAAGGTCGACTTTCGCTTCATGGATGACAAGGAGGAGATTCTGCCGCGCATCTGCGGCGGCGTCATGGCGCCTGTCGCGTTGAACCCCGGCTCGGTCGGCCAGCCGCGCGATCAGGATAACCGCGCCTCGTGCGGCCTGTACGATTCGGGGGAGGGGACTTTCCGCATTTTCCGCGTACCTTACGACGTCGGCAAGGTCCAGGGGAAAATACGCGCCGCCGGGCTTCCCGAGTATCTCGCGCTGCGCCTCTCCTACGGCCTGTAGCGTGACAAGGGCTGGAATCTCGAAGCGCACGATTTCTTCCGCGCTCCTTCTCATTATTAGCGTCGGCTTCTTTCTGCGGCTGCGTGCCGCCAATCACCCGTACATCAGCCAGTGGGATGAGGCCTATCACGCGCTCGTCGCCAAGAACCTGACTGCGCATCCCCTCGAGCCGACCTTGTATGAGGAAACGGTTCTGCCTGCCGACGACCGCGAATGGACGAAGGCGCGCGTCTGGCTTCACAAGCCGACCCTGCCGCTATGGCTGATGTCTGCCGGCATCGCGGTGTTTGGGGAAAACGAGCTGTCCTTTCGGTTGCCCGCCGTTGTCTTTGATACGCTTGTGATTCTGCTGATATTTCTTCTCGGCGATGAGCTGTTTGACGCCGCGCGCCATCGAGCGGGACTGTTCGCGGCTGCGTTCTATGCGATAAATCCTCTCATGATCCGGCTGGTTTCCGGGCGCATTCCCAACGATACCACGAATGCGGTGACGGTGTTCTTTGTGGCGCTTACTGTTTTCCTGTTTGTCGTCTCTGCCCGTCGAAACAGCCGCCTTGCCGCCGCGGCGGCAGGTCTTGCATTGGGTCTCGGGACTTTGTGCATGTCGGCCGTCGCTATGCTCGGTCTGGCGGCTTCTCTTCCTTTCTTGCTGTCCGTGCGAGGCGCTCGCGGGGGCGCTCGCCTCCTTGCCGTTGCGTTCGTCGCGTTCGCAGCGGCGGCCTTGCCATGGCCGCTGTACTGTTGGAATCACTGGCCTGAGCTTTGGCGGCAGGAGTCCGCGATCCATGCCGTGAGGCACCTGCGTTTTGCGATCGATGGCCACGCGCACCCATGGTGGTGGTATATCAAGATTCTCCCTGTGCAATACGGAGGAAGCGCCGTCTTCGTCTGGGCGTCGGTGTTCGCCGCGTCGGCTTACGCGGTTCGAGAGGCGTTGCGAATAAAAAGTCCGGGTCTGGTGACCGTGCTGTGCTGGATGCTGCTGCCTTACCTGTTTTTCTCCGCGATCACGACCAAGATTTATGCGTACGTCTGCGTCGCGGTGCCGGCAGTCTGCCTTCTCTGGGGTTTCTGCGCCGCCTCGTTGTGGGCGGCTCGCGACGGCCGTTGCCGTGCGACCGTCCTCGGAGTGCTGCTTGCCGTGGGCGCGCAGACAAGTCTCGTTGCCGGTGAGCGGATACGCGCGGATTATGGGACGTGTCCCTGGAACAATCTGTACGACTATCCCGCCTTCCGCCGCGCGATGCTCGCGCTCCGCCGCGTGCCGGGCCGGAAGGTCATCCTCAACGTCGGCGACTCCAAGTCGCCGCAGGCGATGTACTACTCGGGCACGTCCGCTTACCCGGACGCGCCGTCCGCCGCCATCGTTCGAGGGTTGCTTGATCGCGGCTACCGCGTCTTCGTCCTCGTTGAGGCGAACAAGCGCGGGGCGGACGTGCCCCCGGAGATGAAAAGGGCGGAGTTCCGTGGAAAAATAGTTTTCATCCCGCTGCCCTCGCCGCTCTACGTCGACTCAAAGCACCCCTATGAAACCTAGTCGGCGGGGGCCGTCTGGGGGGGTCTTTTGTTGCCGGCGGGGTGGGACTTCGGACCCATGTCGCGGCAGGGGGCGACTGCTACCATTCCAACTATGAGGTTCCTAAAGATGAAGAAAAACGCTTCTCCCAACGGCCGTAAGCACGGCATGCGCTCGAAGGTGTCGAGTGAGAATCGTCTAAAAACGACCCTCACGTTCAAGCCTGGATTTCAGGCTTACCACTGGGCCACCGACCGCAGCCGCGATCGCGGCTGCGTTGTGCATATTCTCGGCGGGGTCCTCACGCGCTAATCCCAAGTCGCTGGACGTCGGGCAGTGATAAAAAAATATCTGCCATTGCGTCGTTTCGTTTCCGTTGCGTTGAGCGTGGCGCTGCTCCTGTCCTCATGGGGCCCGGCCGCTTCGGGCGCGTTCGCTCAGCAGGTGTTGGGCAAGGCCTCCGCTGTCGCCGTTATTCCTCAGTTGGGTCTGGTTCCCATGGCAAGCGGCGCCAGGTTGGGTTCCCCGTCCGTTGTGCCGTTGCTGTTGTTATCTCCGTCTCTCGCGGGGGCGGGCGCTCTTAGCAGCGTTAATCCGGCCGTCGTCGCGGCGAAATCCGTCCTTCCCGTCGTCGCCGTCCCGTCTCTCCTCGAGGGCGTCAAATCCTCGGCCCCCGACGAACTCTTCGGTCATGCCGCCGCGGAGGATTTCTCCCAGCGCGTGACCGCCGAGCAGCTCGTGGCCGGACGCGGAGATATCTCCGGTGACGTCGGCTCTTCGCCTCCCCAGACCACTTTGGCGCCGCCGCAAGCCGATCGCTCCAACGGCGCCCCCGTCATCACGGAACCGGCAGCCCCGACTAAGCCTGATGGTGAGAAGCGCGGCGTCCTGTTCCCGTTGGCGCCCGCGGGCCTGTCGGGCCTTGCCTGGGGCGCCGCCGAGATCGCGCGCTGGAGCGTTCACGCCTTGTCCGCCGCTTCGGCGGCGCCCACGACCGGCGAAACGGTTCTTGCATTTGCGGCGATCGGGGCGTTGGTTCTCGCCGGCGCTTTCGTCGTCAACGCGGCCGTCGACGTGGTCCGCTTCATCAGGGCGATGTGGCGCGGCCGCGAGGTCACCGACGATGAACTGCGCGCCTTCCTTCACGGCGAGGTTCTCGATGGGAGCCTCAACGGGAACGCGGCGGCTCTAGTCAGGGCTTACCGCCCGGACAGCCGCTACAAGGATTTAACGTTCGCCTTCGTCTCCCGCGGCCTGATATGGATCCGCCCCGAGCTCGCGGCGATGCCGCGGCTGGCGCGGAGGATTCTGAGTCACGAGCTCACGCATATGAAGGCGTATGCCTCCCGCGGCCCGCCGCGAGGCGTGTTCCGCGGCTTGATGTCGGCGTTCGTCGTTGAAGCGCATGCTCGCGTCGTCGAGCTTATGGGTCCAAGCGCGCTCAAGAAGATCAAGGTGTCCGGGCTGCAGCGCGCGCTGACCCAGTCCCAGATTTCCCTGCGACTCTCCCGTCCCTTCGACCTGCTCGTGCTCAACCCGGACACGAAGGAGCTTGAGGACCCGAAGCTCTATTCCGGCCTCTCCGACGGCATGGCGCGCGTCACGCTGGTCAAGGACAGCGCGCCGGCGCGGACGCTCGCGAAGGATCGCGGCCGGTATCGCGCGATCGTGCTTGGCCGCGCGACCCGCGCCTTGCCGAGTCCGGATTCCAAGGAGCACCTGCGCCTTCGGGCGGCGCTCAAGCAGTTCGACGGCCTCTACGTGCTGGCGACCCGGCTTGTCGTCCAGAGCGACGCTTTCGATGGCACCGCCGAGGTCGGCACGTGGACCGACCTCGTCGACCGCGCCCGGCGCCTGCGCGAGAACGGCTCGGGCCGCGCGATGCGGGCGTTCGAGGGCGATGTGCGCAAGCTCTGGAGGGAGATCACCTCCCAGCGTCTCAAGAGCGTCGCGGAGCTGATGGACGGCCTCTACGGCAGCCTGTGCGACCGAGGTTTAGCCTTCTTGTCTTTCGGTCCGGACGATGCCGGCGTCGTGCCCTGGGAGAAGCTGCTGCGCTACTGGGAGTCCTCCGATGGAGGCCAATTCCAGGTCACGCGCGTGGACCTCGAGGACGGCGGCCACCTGATGATCCTGCAAAAGGTCGAGTCCCGCGTCGGCCTGTTGTTGCGGCCGATCTCGGGCAAGACCATCACGGCTTCCGTCGCGAACGCCTCATTTACCGAAGCGGGCCGCGCGATCGCGCGCAAGTTTCTCGATGACGCGGGCTTCGGCAATCAGCTCGAGCTGTTCGATAAGATGGAGGTCACGGTCGCCGCGGTGTTTGGCGCGGATGTGGGCCGCCAGGAAATTTACGTGACCGTGCCGCGCCGCAACGTGAGCGCCATCCGCAAATACGCGAGCGAGAGCGCCGAGGTTCTCAGCGTTCGGTCGGATTTCGAGCCTCACCTGATGGACTCCGCCGGACTCCAGGGCGTCAAGCCGGTCTGGCGGCTCGGGATCACGGGAGAAAACGGCTCGGTTATGTGGGTCGACACCGGCTGGGATCTAACGCACACCGACTTCGGCGGGAGCTCCGACGTCGTTGATATGGTCGACGAGGGCCCGGAGGACTGGGCCGGCCACGGCACGCACGGCGCCGGCATCTCGAGCTCCCGCAACAAACACTTTCCCGGCATGGCCCCAGGCGCGCAGGGCACGATGGCGAAGGTATTCCCGCGCGGCCAGTTCCGCGCTTCCGAGGGCGTGATCATGGGTGCGGGTGTGATCGCCCTGGAGCGGGCAATCGATGTGATCAACCTGAGCCTCGGTAGTCGCGGCCCCTCGGCCGGCAACCTCGCCGATTTCTATTCCCAGCTCACCAAACACAAGAACGCGGCCGGCGAGTACCCGATCGTCACCGCGAGCGCCGGCAACGCCGGCCCGTTTGATCGCACCTTAAGCCAGCCTGCGGCCGGCGCCGAGGTCATCGCGGCCGCCGCGGCCGCCAAGAGCAAGGACGACGGAGTGCCCGAAGTAGCCTTCTTCAGCTCGGCCGGCCCGGACATCGACTGGAGCTACGGGATCAAGCGCTTCCTCTTCAAGCCCGAGATCACCGCGGTTGGTGGAGACGTGACGATCACTCCCGGTTCGAGCAACGTCTATGAGGACGGCGTCTATGCGGCTAAGTCGAGGGACGCTCAGCGCTCAGTTTCGGATCTCAAAGGCGGCCTGCACACAGGCATGTCCGGCTCCTCGATGGCGAGCTTTTCTATCGCGGGCATCGTCGTGCTCGTCAAGCGCGCGATGCGCTTGGCCGGGGCGATCACGCCGTTCGTCTCGGAAAATATGGCCTTCGCGGTGAAGGCCATGCTCATGCGCACGGCGAAAAATATGGGCGTGCCGCTCTGGTTCCAGGGCGCGGGCTTCGTGGACGCGGGGGCCGCGGTTTCGCTCGTCGGCGCGTCTGGAACGCGCCCGCTTGGCGCGGGGGTGCGTAGTCTGTGGCGCAGTCTGATCGGCGAGACTTCCGTTTCGCCGGTCGATGGCTGGGGCTGGCTTGAGCGTCTGAAGGCCGTGAAGGACGCGGAAGACCGTGTGTTCCGTGAGGCCAAGCTCGCTAAGAGCGAGGCGCAGGCGCGCCAGGAAGAGGACGCCCCTGAAGAGCTCGCCGAGGAACCGGTGGACCGTTCGGCCGTGAGCAGCGCCGTACAGGCCGAGGTCGCCCGCCGCTTCATCATCGCCCGCGACGCTGAGGAGCCGGCGCTGATCGAGGCGCTGAAGGACACGGTGTGGCTCGTGCGTCTTCGCGCCGCCTTCGCGCTGATGAACCTCAATTCGCCGACGGCGGCCGCGGCGCTTGCGGAGGTCGGCCTCCATGACCCCGACGCCCGCGTGAGTCAGATGGCGTTTTTGGCGCTTGCCGAGATCCCATCGACGCGTGCGGTGGACGCGCTGCTCGGCAAGGCGGCCTTGAATGAAGCGTGGGATATCGGCATCTACGCCGCCTATGCGCTCGCCCGTCACGGCGACCGCTCGATGATCGCCCGCATCGTCAAGGAGCTGGGCAACACGGACAAGCGCGCGCGGTTCTCGGCGGCGTGGCTGCTCGGTCAGATCGGCTCCTCCGCGACCACGGCCGAGGCTGAGGCCCTATCGGCGCGAGTGCGCGACCGCGGCGAGCGCGGGAACATCCGCCACCTCGCCTCGGCGGCGCTGTCGAACCTGGCCGCCTCCGCTCCTAAGACGCTCAGCGACCGCGTCGTCACGGACCTGATCGGCGTGGCCGGCCCGGAGAATCGCGTGCTGACGCGCACGATCGCGAAAGTTTTCCTGGTCGCGGTCCGCAGCAAGGCGTTCATCGCGCGCTTGCGCGCCGAGCCGCTTAAGACCATCATTACGGATTTCGTGGTCACGAACCGTGATACCATCAGAAAGCCCGACGCGCTGAGCGAGTTGGTCCAATTGCTCGCGCATGCCGTAGGCGTGCCGCTCGACATGCCGACCCCTGTGGGGAACCCCTTGGGCGCCGGCGTCAGCGGCGTGGACGAGGCGATGGGACCGGTGGATCTTTTCGCGGTGCCGCCGTCCGACGAAGGTTCGCTTGACGCCAAGACTTCGACGCGCTTTGAGACGACGATGCGGGCGTCCTTGCCGGTGTCTCGCGGGTTGTGGTTGTCGGTTCCCAAGCATAAGCTCTACGCCCTGACAAGCACCCTTGAGCACCGCGGCTGGACCGTGCACCGCTCGCTTCCCTACTATCCGCTGTCGAACTCCCCGGCCGAGCCGGGAGGACTGACGATCGATCTCGGCGACGGCGAAAAAGAGGGCGAGATCCTCGCGGACGCCGACCTCTCGCTTGTACGCGTGCGCGCCGCCGTCGGCGTGTCCGAGTTGCGCGTGATGGCAGCGCTCGAGCGCGTTGCCGCAGCAGCGCGGGGCAAGGGCCCGGTCCTCATCGTGCTGACCTTGGCCACGCCCCTGGCGCGTCGCACGCCGCTCTTCATGCTCGTCGACCGCCTCGTCGCTTCCGGCATCGGCGTCGTGATCGGCGCCGGCAACGACGGTCCGAAGCCCGGCTCCGCGGCCGAGTCCGGCGCCGTGGTCGTGGCCGCCGCCAGCCGCGATGGCCTACAGTTCTACTCCTCGCGCGGCACTCCCGCAACGCCTCGCGTCAGCTGGGCCGATCTCGTGGACGATCTCAAGCCGGGCGAGAAGATCGCTGCGGGGCCGACTCCGGTCAAGGTTTTGGGAACGGGCGCCGCGGCCGAGCGCACCGCGACGAAGCTTTCGCAACTCGCGAGGTTGCTCTCTGACGGCATGAAGGCTGCCGGGCGAGAATTGCCTGATGGCTGGTTCCTCTACCTGAGCGCCCTGGTCAAGAGCTTGGTGACGGTCATGCCGACCTACGGTGCGCATGAGGTCGGTGCGGGCCTCTTCGACTCGACGGATCGTGCCGAGGATGCCTTGCGCACACGCCTGCGCGACACCAAGAAGATCATCCAAGAAGCCAAGGCCTTGGCCGACAAGGCTCGGCCGCGAAAGATTGAGCGCTGAAGGATTTCTCTCTCGCAGGGCCCGCAGGCCTGAAGCGAATGATAGAATGACGCATGGTGCGGGATAACTCATGACCGAGGCGGCTACTCTGCGTTGTCCCTCGTGCGGGGCCTCGGTGGCGCCCGAGGTCGCGGAGTGCGACCACTGCCGCGTCGCTCTCCATCCCATTCGCTGCCCCTGGTGCTTTGGCTGGACCTTCACGGAGTCGCGCGACTGCGCGCACTGTGGGTCTTTTGCCGAGCCGGCGTCCGTCAAGACGACATGCCCGTCCTGCCGGGAATCTCTGGCGGCTCGGAAGCTCGGAGGCGCCTCCCTGGCGGGGTGCGTGCGCTGCATGGGCGTATGGGCCGACGCTGCGTCTTTCAAGACAATCTGCGCTGACCGTGAAACCCAGGCGGCCTATCTCGGAGAGGGCTCACTCTTGTCCGGGCCGCCGATCTCGGACCCGCAGTCCTCGCCCATCGTCTATCGCCCGTGCGCCGTTTGCGCGGAGCTGATGAACCGTTTCAATTTCGCCGGCTGCTCTGGCGTGATACTCGATTCGTGCCGGTCGCACGGGGTCTGGTTCGATCCCGACGAGTTGCGCCGCATCGTCGAGTTCATCCGCGGGGGCGGCTTGGACCTGGCTCGCGATAAGGAGCGCCGCAGTCTCATGGAGGAGGGTCGGCGGCTTGCGAAGATTGACGCCTGCTCCGAGCTCAGGCCGAGTAATTTTCTGCCGCTGATGCCCAACTCGATCGCCGCCACGCGCGATCTTCTGCGTTTTTTGATCGACAAATAGAGGCCAATAAATGCCAGACGCCCTTATATTCGACGACGACCCCGGGGTCGGTGCGCTGATCGGCGAGGTCCTGCGCGGGCGGGGCTTAAGCTCGGTCCATTTCCCCAGCGGCGCCGGCGTCGTGCAGATCGTCAAGGACGCGCACCCCCGTCTGGTCGTACTCGACATCATGATGCCGGGCGTGGACGGTCTCACCGCCTGCCGCTCCATCCGCGAGACACCCGCCACCCGCCATGTGAAGATTATAGTGCTCACCGCCAAGCACTTCGAGGCTGACCGCGAGGCCGCCAAGCGTTATGGCGCCGACCTCTTCGTCAACAAGCCCTTCAACACGGCAATCCTATCCGCGAACATCGGCAAGCTCCTCAACATGGCCGAACCCGTGGTCGCCGCCGCTGAGGTTCCGGTCTCGCCGCTCATCATCTCCCTCTTGCCGGGAGGGGCGGTCCTCGAAATCCCCGGCCTGTGGGTCTTCTTCGACGCCGGGGGTGGCGCCGCGCGCTGGTTCGCCGAGAAGACAATCCTTCCCCCTGTGGTCTGGGTGCTGCTCTCGCGCTATGACGACGACGCAATCGTCGATTTCCGCACCTTCTCCCAGCTTCTTGAATCCGGCGTGCGCGTCAACCTGGCCGGTCCCGACGACGCCGATTCTCTTTTGCAACGCCTTGCTCCGAAGATGGCCGGCCTCCCCGGCGCGAAAACCGTGAAAACGCCGTTACTCTATCCCCAACGAGAAGGCGAACTCCAACTCGCCCCCGGCGTCATGGCCACGACCCGCTACACACAGCATTCCGGCTCCTGCCTTGCCTGGCGCGTGGACGCCCAAGGCCGCCGTGTCGTCTGGTGCCCCGCCAACGAAGTCCCTCCCGTAGCCGCCGCTTGGAACCTCCACGAGCGCGAAAAATTCCGCGCTCTTTTCGCGGACGCCGATCTGCTCCTTCACGGTTTCGGCCGCGGCATCTCCCAAGAACCCGCCCCCTCTTCGCGTTACAGGGGCGCCTGGGAGCCCGTCGTGGCCTTGGCCCGAGAATCGCGCGTGAAGCGGTTATCCATGATGCCCATGGGCGGCACTTCCGGCGACGGCATTGAGAACATCGTCGCCCGTACTGGTGTCGCCGGCAACACCGAATGCCGCGTCGTGCCTCCCGGCGTCGGCTGGATACTGTAGCGTGTACAGGACTACGGGGAAAAGTGGTAGTATAAAAGCATGCAAATAGCCAAGCTCTGCGCGATCGTTTCTTTCCTCTTCACCGTTGCCGCTTCCGCCCAGACCGCCGGGTCGTGGAGCGCGCTCGAAGGGCAGCAAAGCCGGATATTGGAGCACCGCACGGTCGCCGTGACCAACCAGGCGGCTTGGGAGGAGATGTGGAAGGAGCACGCTCCCAGCGCCTCCGTTCCCGAAATGAATTTCGACGAGGGGAGCGTGGTCGCGGTGTTCCTCGGCACGACGAAGGCCGCCGGCGTGAAGATTAAGATCGCCGTCCAGGACGACACGATCAACCCCGACCGCATCCATGTGTTTTACCACGAGGAAGTTCGCCCCGCCTCCAATTCCTTCGCCGCACAGGTGATCTGCCATCCCTTTTCGATGGTTAAGGTGCGCAAGATCAAGGAAGTTTCCTTCGAAGTCAACGCGCGTGTGTCCATTCCCGAGAAGCTGCCGCCCCCAAAGAGCGTGCGCGACGACTCCAAGGTTCGCAAGCTCCTTGAAGCTAGACTGCCATTCACTGGCTGCTAATTGAGGCTTCGGCCCCATCGATTCGGGTTCGGGGCCCGTACTCCCTAGGTCCCTTGTTGCCGCAAGGGCTTACTACTACGAAGCCGTCCGGGCCCGCCTGGGAGGGCGGTTGAAACCGAAGCGGCTCTGCCGGTTCATGGAGCCGGTCGGAGATGTCCGCCGGGTCTCGCTGCGCGAGGCCTGGCGCGCGCCGGCCGTCGGCCTCCGCCGCACCCAGGTGCGCGCGTGTCATGAGTCCTGCATGCTGCTGAACTGCCACTATCAGGCCCCGGGAACAGTGTGGTAGAATCAACGCGTATGTCGGGTTCGATCCGACTGGCCGTCGCCGCTGTCTTCCTTGCGGTTTTCGCCTCGACTCACGCTCCGGCGTCCCCCGCCGCGTCCTACTCCCGGCTCGGCGACGTGTTCGCCGAGGTCGGCGTCCGTTCGCCGTCCTGCGAGGCGGCGACGCTCACCAAGAGCCTGCGGCGGGAGGGGCGCAGCCATGTCTTTTGGACGGCAGTCGCCAGGCTCGGGCGGAGGATCATCCGTCTTGAGATCACGACCAACATGGGGCCCGAGGCGGCGAGTCGTTTCATCGATGAGCGTTCCGTGGTCGTGCGCGCCCTGTACAAACCGGCGACGGTGGACTACTTCGGCGTGATGAGCGGCCGCTCCGACGTGCCGGGCGAGCTCCGCCCGGATGTCTTGTATCCGGAAAAGAGCCTGTTCCACAGCGGCAATCCCGCGTTCATCGTCTGGGCCAAGAAAGATTTCGACTACGCGGTCCGAGAACGCGCCGGAGCCGTCTATCGCGGGCTGCTGGCCTTTCGTTACTGCGCGCTCCGAAGGACTCTGCTGCAGCTGGAGATATTCGAGCCCGCGGCTCAATTCAACAGGGAAGCCGCGCTGCGCGCATTCACGCAGCTTCAGTGTTCGGGCGATTGAAGCGCCATGCCGGGGCCATCGTCCTTGTGGTCCTGTTTTTGCCTCTACACGGTTGCGGACGGCCGCAGAGCGTTAGCCCAACGGAGCGTGCCGCCATTTTCTCCATCGAGGAAACCCTGAGGATTCTTCCGGAAATATTCGGCGGGAAAAAAGTCTGGTCGCTGGACCGTGAGCCAACTCTAAGCGCGTCCCTCATAGATCCCCGCGGCCTAAGAGTGGGCATGCGCCAGACCCCCCATGCCCGGACTCGTCTTTTCGTGCTGAAAGGGACGCTCCGGGTCCGCGCGGGGGCGGAGGAGCGGGTCATGAGGGCGGGATCTTTCGTGTCGATTCCGCGGGGGATGCTCCGCCGGTTATCGCCCGTGGGGGAGGGGCAGGTCCTTTATCTGCGGCTCTTGACGCCCGATGTGGATAAGGATATAGAGCTGGAGACGCCCCCGGCGCCCCGGCTTCGCAAGGAGCGCGCTAGAGCGGACGCTCCATGACTCGGGGCCGAGGCTGGAAGGTCTGGGCGTCTCTCGCCGTCATCACGGCTATCGCGGCCGGGATAAGACTCGTCGGGCTCGGCCGGGGGCTGGATCTTTTGGAGATGAATTCATTCTGGTACGGCCGGATGCCGCTCGGCTACATCTTCCAGGCCTCGGATTATTTCCCGCATCTTTACGCTCTGGTCCATCTTTGCGCTCCCGCTCTCGGCGATTCCGAGGCCGCCCTGCGTTTGCCGTTCGTCCTGGCCGGGGTCCTCCAGGTCCCGGTCCTGTTTCTGCTCGGCAGGAGGCTGTTCGGCGAGAGCATAGGTCTTCTCTCCGCTTTTCTCGTCGCGATTTCCCCTTTTCATATCCATCATTCCCAGACGGCGCGCTACTATGTTCTGCTGATGCTGTATTCCAGCTTCATGCTCTACGCGTTGTTGGCGGCCTGGGAGGCCCGGGGCTGGCGGCGGGCGCTGGCTTGGGGCGGATTCACTGCGGCTGCGGTCCTCAACCTACATACGCACCTGTTCGCCCTCTACGCCTTGGCGTTGAGTTTGCTCTCGATTTTAATTCTCCTTGGCTCGAGTTCTCCCCAGGAAGGCGGATGCGGTCTCTGGAAGAAGGCCTGGCCCATAGGACCGGTCCTTGCTGTCTGCGCCGTCTCCATGCTGGACACATGGGGAAGGTACTGGTTCTTCATCTGGAGTCAGTCCTCGAGCAAGCGTTCTCTCTGGGAAACAACGGCATCAAGGGTCTTTAATCCTGGCGATATCTTCACCCAGATTCTCGCGGGATTCAGCGGCGGGCGGCGGGCCGCGGTCCTGTTCGCGTGCCTGGCCGTTGCCGCGGTGCTCTTGCGCGGGCGGACCCATCAGAAGGCTTTGAAGCATCTCGCGATCTGGACGGGTATTCCTCTCGCGTCGTTGTTCGTCATTAGGTCGAACTATCATTTCGAGCCCTGGTATTTCGCGTTCATCGCGCCGCTGTTTCTGGTTTGGGCGGCGTGCGGCCTTGAGGCCGTCGCGGAGACGGGGGCGCATCTGCATCCGCGCTTCGGACGCGCGACCGTATGGGCGGGACTGGTGGGCGGCGTGATCTGGCTCAGCGGCTCAGTCCTGGCGGAAGAGCTTGGCCACGCGCAGTCCTCTTGGAAGGACGCGCTCAGAGAGATATCCGGGCGCTGCGTGCCGGGGGATGCCGTGTTCCTCCACCCGGAATCGGGGCGGGATGGTCCGAACCGCTATTATCCGCTGAAGCCCGGCTGTCGTCTTTTTGATCTTGCCTATCTCACGCATCCGCAGCGGGAGAGAACCGTTTCGCTCTTCACTCGCCAGGAGCGGATCTGGCTGGCGGCGCAGGCGACCCCCTCCAGGGAGGATCATCAACAGGCGGGCAACATGCGCCGGTTGTTGGAGCGGGTCTATGAATCCAAGGGTGAGTGGAATCATGGGGATATCTTGGTCACCCAGTATGTGAAACGGCGGGGTATCTCTCCGGGAGCAGTCCTTTCCTATCTTGAGCCGCCGTCTTTTCCGGATCGGGGAGTCTCTCGCAAGGCGCCGATTCCCGTCTTCTCCTATTTAGGCAACCTTCAGGACGCCCCAGAGATTTCATGGACCATCCCTCGCGCCGACGGTCCTTCAGTGCGGACGATCCGTCTGGAGGCGGGCCGGGAGGCGGCGGCGCCCGCGCCCGCGCGGGAAGGCCATGCCTATGTGCTCTCGGGGTCGGTCCAGACCGCAGACGGCGGGGTCCGCCGTCAAAAGGGAGATATCTTCGCCTGGGGAGGGGCTCGGCGCTTCGCTCTGCGTGCCGCCGCGCGCTCAAGCGCGATGCTGATCGTCCTCGAGGGCACGGACGAGCGGCCCTTCATGATGAGGCTCAAGCCCGGAGTGACGCTCGCAAGCAAGCCGGCGCGGCGCCGCACGCTGGGCGTCGTCCTTTCGGGACGAGTGAAGCTCCAGTCGCCGATCCACGATTTGGCGGAGGGGGGGGTCTCCTATTTCCTGACGGGCGACGCTTTCGTGACGGGTAAAAAATACTGGCCCCAGCGTTCGATGAGCGCCGTCGGTTCCGAGGATCTGGTCCTGCTCGTCGCCGCGGTCCGGTGGCGGCCCTGAAGGAGTACGCCGGCCGGCGTTTTCCCGTCAGTGTCCGATCGGCCCAGAAAAAGTTTCATAGAGAAGTTCTTCGAGTTCGGCGAGTTTATCAGGATGCGCCGGGCTTAAGTCGTTCTTCTCTTTGGGATCGTTGATCAAGTCGAACATTGCCGTTCTTCGTTTTTCAAAAGACACGATTCTCTTCCAACCGTCGGGCGTGATCACGGCGCGTGCCGCGCTCTGATAATCTCTCTCCGAAAAGACGGGTCCGACGGGGCGCTCCGACTCCACCGGATGAAGGCCGGCGCCCTGCATCTGGGCTTGGAGTTGCGGCGAGGGCGTGAGACCGGCTTCTTCCATCAGGGTCGGGAGGATATCCACGCCGCTGGTCACGGAGCGCACTCGAAGCCCGTCCTTCTGACGAGGCGTCTTGATGAGGAGGGGCGTGTGGATGAGTTCTTGGAAGAGCTGGCGGCCATGACCCCATGAACCGTGTTCCCAGAATTCCTCGCCGTGGTCGGCGGTGACGATGAGCAGCGTCGAATCGTAGAGCCCGAGGGACTTGAGCCCCGAGAGGAACTGCCCGAGATCTGAATCCACGCGCTTGATGCACCCATCGTAGAGCCCGACGATCCACCGGCGTTCCTCGGGCGGGACGCTCTGCATGCGCGACGGAGGCATCCCTGTGAATCGGGCTTCGAAATCCCCGGGCAAGCTGGAGAGAAACTCCTTTTGAGAAGGGCCGGGGCAGTCGTAGGGATAACGTTCCGCTCTGGGGATGCCTTCCGATTTAAGAGTATGGTGGAGGTCGTAATAGTGGAGGAATAGGAAGAAAGGAGACCCCGGCTTATCGGCCAACCAGCCCAGAGCGGCTTCGTTTTGCCGATGGGCCGGGGTGTTCTCCGGGCTATTGACGAAACGGTCGAATCCGCGGTCGAAGCCGTTGCGCCGGGAGAGAAAACTGCCGGACACGAAAGCTCCTGTCCGGTATCCGGCGGCTTTAAGCTCTTCAGGCAGGAGCCTCAGGCCCGGCCGCAGACGATTGAGTTGGAACGCCGGACCATAACGCACGGGTCTTCCGAGGACTCGGAGCCGGAGGGCCGCTACACCGTCGCTCAGGGTTCCGGTCCACCGCCGCAAGTTCCATGGGTCGGCTTCCATCGTCAGCCCATGATAAGAAGGATACATGGAGGTGAAAAGAGACATATGCGCAGGAAGAGTCCACGCGCTTGGCGAGATATGATTCTCAAATAAGGTTGATCTTTTTGCCAGGGCGTCCAGACGGGGAGACGTATTCCGGGCGTAGCCGTAACTCCCCAGATGGTCCGCTCTTAGATTGTCAATGGAGACGAGCACGATGTTGGGCGGCTGGGTGTCCGGACTCATCACTCCGCTGTGGCGCATCAGATCCTCGAGCAAGAGGCCGGACCGATCGGGATCACGCTCCGTCAGGTCGCGTTTCTCCAGGGGGTCGGTCCGCAGATCGTAAAGCTGCGTGCGATGGGTGGCCGGATGGTAGACCAGTTTCCAGCCCTGCGCGTCCTGGATGGACTTGGCCGGGGGAAATCCATAGCCCGTGATGTCGACTTCGGAATAGGCGTTGGGTTGCGGAAACCGTCCCGAACGCAGAGGACCCAGCAGCGAGAGACCCTGCATCTGCCGCCGCAGCCCGGGCTCGAGCGATGCGCCGGCGCCCTCCAGGAGGGTGGGCATGTAGTCGATCGTGCGCACGAGATCGGGCACGCGTCGGGGCGATATCTCCGTGCCCGCGGGTTTGAGGATACAGACTACGTGTAGAAGGATATTGCTTAGGCCGGTGTGGTGAAGGATCTCGCCGCTTTCGGCCAGAAGGTTTTCTCCATGGTCTGACGTCAGAAGAATGATCGAATCCTTGAAGAGCCCCATTGTCTTGAGGCGCGCGAGAAAATCTCCGAAATGTCGGTCGGTGTTGCGGATACCGGCGTCATAGAGGGCGTTAAGCGTGCGGATGTCCTCGGGCGCGAATCCGCCGCCGCGGTGCATCTTCAGAAGAGATTTAATGCTCCCATCGAAGCGGCCGCGGCGGCCATCATCGAACATCGCGCGGACCTCCGCCGGGGCGTCGTAGACCGGGTAGGCCCCCATCCGGGCGCCTTGCTTGACATCGCGGCCGAAGTTGCCATGGGCGTCGTAGTAATGGAGGAAAAGGAAGGACGGCTTGCCTTGGGATCGTCCCAGCCAGTCCAGAGCCAGGGCGTTCTGCTCCGGGGCGGGCCTAAAAGGCAGGTTATCGTAGACGTCGAAGCCCCGAGATAAACCGTAGGAGCCGTCCAGGGTGTCGGCGGCGGCAAATCCCGCGGTCCGGTAGCCATCCTGCCGGAGTTTTTCGGCCAAGGTCATGATATGGCCGTCCATCTTGTGCGGTTTGATGCGCGGTTCCTTCAGGAAACGGGCAATCAGTCCCGGCCAGCCTTCCGCGCTCCAGATGTCGGCGGCGAGCTTGAGGTTCCTCCAGAAGAAGAATGGTTTGGGATGTTGGACCAGCCCGTGACGGTTCGGGTACAGCGAGGTGAACATGGAGGTGTGGGACGGCAAGGTCCAAGGCGCGGCGGAGATGGCGTTCTCGAAAAGTACCGATTCCTTCGCGAAGGCGTCCAGGTTCGGCGTGGTCGGGCGGCGATAGCCATAGCACCCCGTATGGTCCGGCCGGAGGGTGTCGATGGAGATAAGGATGATGTCGGGGCGTTTTTTCGGCGCGGTCGACGCGCCGGCGGAAGTCGGATAAGCCAGTAGGAAGGAAGCAAAGACGGCTACTTGTCGTGTCAGCATCTTCCAACGTAGCGATTATGGGTAGGACATAACGCAGCAGAGCGCTTCTTTGTCGAATTGTCCTATAATTCGGCAGTGAAGGACAAGCTCCCCCGCATCGTCGCGTTGACGGCGCTCGTGTTCCTGGTCGGTTGGCCCGCGATGCGGCTGGCCGTCGGCACGTTGACCGGAGAGGATGGGGTCTGGACCCTCATGGGGTGGAGGGAAGTTTTCGCTCTTCCGGCTCTGCCGCGCGCGGCTTGGAACACTCTGCTCTTAGCGTCCGTCTCGGCGTTTTCGGCGGTCTTATTCGGCGGCGCGGCCGCGTTCCTGATCGCGCGCTGCGGACTGCCGGCGCCGGGTTTGTGGCGCACGGGGTTGGCTGCGCCGATACTCTTTTCTCAATCCGTCCTTGCCGCGGCCTGGGTCCTTCTGGCCGACCGCCAGGGTGGACTTCTCAACGTACTGGCCGAGCGCTTGGGTGTGGCCTGGAGGCTCAATGTCTTCTCGCCCTCGGGGATGGCCCTTGTCGTCATGAGCTGCGTCCTTCCCCCAGCTTTCCTATTTCTCGAAGCGGCCTTCGCTCGGATGGACCCCGCTCTTGAGGAAACGGCGGCTGTCTGCGGCGCGGACGCGCGGACCATCCTGCTCCGGGTGACACTGCCGCGTGCGGCTCCGGCGTTGGGAGGAGCCTCTTTGATTTCATTCCTCGCGGCGGCGGCGGCTTTCGGGCCTCAGGCCGTGCTCGGCCTGCCGTCTGGAATCTGGACTCTGCCCAATCTTCTCTACGCTCGCTGGAACCTCTACTCTGCCCATCCTGCCTCGATTGCGGCGTTGGCCGCATTATTGCTGACTCTTGGAGCGTCTGTGCGACCGTTGTTGGTCCGTTCGCGCATCGCCGAGGCGCTCGCCTCTCCCCGCGTCGATGCCCAGACCTGGCCGCTCGGTCCATACGCGCGTGCGACCGCGCTCGTCGGCCTGGTCTTGATGGTCATCATCGGCGCCATTCTGCCGGCGATGGCGCTCTTGCTGAGGTCTCTGACGCCGTATGGGCTGCAGGTCCACGCCCCAGCGTCAGAGGTTTGGAGCCGCCTCAACATGGACGCCTGGATCACGGTTGCCTGCGATCCTCAGTGGCGCAGAGCGTTCGCGCATAGCCTAGGCATGGCCTACGCCGCGACCGTCCTCTCCGCCGCGGTCGGCCTTGCCCTAGCTGCGTTGGCCGCGCGCCCCGGGACGCGCGGGGCGACATGGGTGGATGCCGCCGCTTCCGCCCCGCTCGGCTGGTCGGCGACGGCGTTGGCGGTCGCGATTTCCGCGGCGTTCGGCGCGTCGCCGATGCGGCTTGGGCCTCCGGCATTGATGACGCTCGCCTATCTCATCCGCGAACTACCCCTCCCTTATCTCGCGGGACGAGCCTCCGTCGCCGGCGCGCCCCGCGCGCTTGAGGAGGTGGCTCTTGCTTTGGGAGCTTCGCCCATCACCGCCGCACGCGTGGCGCTCTGGCCTGCCGCGCGGCCAGCGCTGGCCGCGGCCGGTGCCGTCGTCTTCTGCGCGTCCTTTCGCGAGATAGAGGCTTCGGTTCTGCTCGCCGCGCCCGGGTGGGAATCTTTCGGCGCAAGTTCCTATGCGGCGTGGACCGGGGGGCAGGTGAGGGAGATGTCGGCCGCCTCTCTCATAGGCGCGGTCCTGGCAGGTCTTGGGACGGCGACGATCTTGTGGGCGGGATCGATAGATAGGCGTCAAGGAGAGAAGGCATGCTGATACGATCGGGTCTGTCTACAAGCGTCGCGCTGGCGGCCGCGTTGGCGGTGCCGACCCAGGCGGCTGTGCCGGCGACTGCACCTGCTGACGTCCTCTATGAAGCGGCGAAGAAGGATGGAGGGCTGGACTGGTATGCCATTCCTCTGCCGTACAACGACGCCGTCATCAGGGAGTTTTCGAATCGATATCCGGGCGTGCCCGTCCGGCCCTTCTACTCAGGCGGCACCCAACTCGTCCAACGGTTTAAGATGGAAAAATCACAGGGCCGCGAGATCGCGGACTGCGTCTCGAGCGGCTTGACGGAGGCCTTCCCGGAGTTCCGCCGCAAGGGGTGGCTGGCGCCTCTCGATTCTTTGCCTCACTGGAACCAGCGTCCCGCGTGGGCGAAGGATCCGCACGGCGCGTACTTTTACTATGCCAACTTCCGCATCGTTTTGATGTGGAATACGACCCTCGTCAAGAACGGCGAGGAGCCCCTGACCATCAAGGAACTCGCTGAGCCTCGCTGGCGGGGACGCGTCGTGATGTTTGATCCGACCAGCGCAGGCGTGGCGGTGCCGCTCTATCGATGGATCGTTGAACGGCTCGGCTTCGGCCTAAGGTGGCTCAAGGCTTTGCGCGCCAACGACGTCCAACTCGCGGCCAACGCCGCCCAGATGGACGAGGCCGTCGCCAGCGGCCGCCGCGCGGTCGCGCTGACTCGGGACACGGAGGCGCGGGGGGCCATGGTCCGCGGCGCGCCGATTTCTTTTCGCGTCCCGGAGGAAGGGACGATGCTCCACTTCATGCCGATCGCGATCAACAAGGGTGCCCCTCACCCGAATGCCGCGCGCCTTTTCGTCGATTGGCTGCTCTCCGACGAAGGCCGCAAGGCGCTCGATGGGCAGAACGTCGGAATCGCGCCGAGCGGAGAGGGAGCCTTTCATCAATCACGGGCATGGGCGTTCGACGCCGAATCGGTCAATCCCGAGGAGACTAAGAACTTCATCGACCGCGTGGTCTTGGCGCTCAAGGGATGACGAGGAAAGTCCTATCCGTCTCAATGCTCGGTCGGCGGCTCGGAGGGGGGATTGTTCTCTCGGGGGCGAGATTTTCCCTGAAGGAGGGCCGCATCGCAGCCGTGCTCGGTCCTTCCGGAGCGGGGAAGACCACGCTGCTGAGGTTGGTGGCGGGTCTGGAGGTTCCAGATGAGGGCGAAGTACGACTGGACGGAAGGCTCGTCTCTCGATCCGGAGCAGTGTTGGTGCCGCCGCGGGAGCGCGGGCTTGGCTACGCTCCGCAAGGGCATTCGTTGTGGCCGCATCTAGACGCGTTCGAAAATACGGCCTTCCCGCTGCGCACGCGGAACGTTTCCGAGGCCGAGATCTCGCGTCGCGTCGGGGAGACGTTGGAGTCTCTTGGGATCGGCTCTCTCGTTCGGCGGCGTCCGGCCGAGTTGTCAGGCGGCGAGCAGCAGCGAGTGGCGCTGGCCCGGGCGCTGATCCATCATCCGCGACTCGTGCTTCTTGACGAACCCTTGACGGGCCTCGACGCCCCGGCCCGCGATGAGGCCCGACGCGTCGTTTCTGCGGCTCTGCGCCGGGCGGGAGCGGCCGCGCTCTACGTGACGCACGACCACGACGATGCGCTGACTGTCGCCGACCGGCTGATCCTTCTTTTCGAGGGCAAGGTCGTGCAGGACGGCCCCGCCGAAGAGGTGTGGTCTCGGCCCACGACTGCCGCGGGCGCAAGGCTCCTTGGCGCAACGAGCGAGGTTCCCGGGATGTGTCGCGCAGGCCGGGCAGAGCTATCCGGCGGCGTCCATGAGCCGCTCACATCGGGTCATAGGGATGGTTCGAGACTGCGAGCGTTGTTTCGCCCGGAAGACATGGAACTGACCGATGCGGTTCCAGCCTGGACCGGGGTCGTTCGCGCGTGCGTGCCGCGCGGTGGATACTATCTGCTGGAGGTCGCAGCCGAGGAGATGGTCCTGACGGTCCGTTCCGCCGAAACCGTCGCGACGGGCGCGCGTGTACGAGTCAGGGCGCGTCCAGGGCGGGCTAAGATCTATGACGCCTGAAGCCTGCGGAGCGGTATTGGCGTTGGCGTCCGCAGCATCCTGGGCTCTTGCGACGGTCTTATGGCGCAATATTGGAGAATATCTAACGCCGCAGGCGATGAACCTCGCAAAAACTCTCCTTGGAACCCTCTTTCTCGGAGTCGCCGTCATCGCCGTAGGAGCGCGTCCGGTCGCCCCGGGAGATCTGTTGCTGCTCGCCATCAGCGGTCTTTTGGGCATAGCCGCGGGCGACACCTTCTACTTCATGTCGCTCATGGGCCTCGGCCCCGAGAGGGCCGCCTTGATGGGGATGCTGACTCCGATCGGCGTCGCGGTGGCCTCGGCGGCTTTCCTTGGGGAGAGACCTTCGGCGGCCGCCTGGGCCGGGATACTGCTCACGGTGGCCGGCGTGGCCCTGGTTCTCTCCAAGCGTTCTTTTGCCACCACGAGGAAGATCCAGACCCGGGGGGTGGCCTGCGCGTTGCTTTCGGGGCTCTGCATGACGGCCGGTATGGTCTTTGCCAAGAGAGGCGTACCCCATGTTCCTGCGGTCCAGGCTGCGCTTATTCGCTTGGCCTGCGGCGGCGCCGGTCTTGCGCTCTGGGGCCTGCTGACCGGGAAGAGCCGTCTTGGGCTGGCGCCTTTGGCGCGGCCGTCTCTTTTTGCTCAAGTAGCGGTGACGGTGTTCGTTACGACCTTCGGGGGCTTCTGGCTTTCGCTGGCCGCACTCCAGCGCCTCGATGCCTCGCTGGTCGGAGCGCTCTGCGCCACGACGCCCCTGTTCGTTCTTCCCATGGTCGCTTGGTCCTCGAACGAAAAGATATCCCTGCGAATGGGCCTGGGAGCGGCCGTAGCCGTTGGCGGCGTAGCGTTGATGTTGGTGGGGGCCCACGGATGAACGATGAGGCGCTGCTTCGGGAATCAAAGGTTCAACTGGAGGCCCTTGACGCTCCGTCTCTCAGGAGACTGGGGCTGCTTCCTCTCGATGGAAGTTTTTTCCCCGCCATTTACTATCCGCCGCTGACCAAGTACCCTGCCTGCGATGCGAAAAAGCTTCTCGAAGATATTGGCTCCAACGCCGCCGTTCAGGCGGCGTTATACATCCATATCCCAAGCTGCAAAACGCGCTGCACGTACTGCCATTGGGTCGTCACCCTCGGCGATTCACCGGCCGATATGGACGTTTATCTCGATCATCTCGAGAAGGAGATGGAGCTCTGGGGCCGTATGCTTGGGCGCCGGCTTGCTCCCGGTTCGATCTTGATCGGCGGCGGTACGCCTTCAATTCTCCCGTCGGCGCAGATGCGGCGACTCATGCGCGCCGTGACATCGCGCTTTGATTTAAGCGGCTGTCTGCAGTTTTCCTTTGAAGTCGAGCCGACGACGGTCTTGGGTCGAGAGGGCCTTGAGAAGCTTTCTATCCTCAAGGACCACGGCGTCGACCGGATCAGCATGGGCGTCCAGTTTCTCAATGATGACGTACTCAAGCGCATGGGGCGGCCGCATGCGTCCGCCGATGCGCTTGCGGCCGTCGCCAACGTGCGCCGCGCCGGCTTCGAGAGCCTCTCCATCGACCTCATCTACGGTTCGCCCGGCTCCACGCCGGGGAATTGGCTTCGGACACTAAGGTCCGCGCAAGCCGCTGGCGTCGATGCGTATCAACTGTACAGGCTTCGCATCGAACCGCACGGAGACAAGAAAGGCGCCGTCCATGCCCAATTCCAAAGGGTTCCCGATTCCTTTCCTGCGCTCGAACAGGTTTATCTAATGAAAGAGCTAGGGGTCCTGTTCTCCGAGCAGAACGGATATAAGGAAAACTTCCGCCGGATATTTTCCCGAAGCCCGAGGCATATTTCATATTACCTGCGGGACTACTGCTGCCGCTTGCGAGACGTTGTCGGGATGGGCATCTCTTCTTGGTCGAACGTTCAGGGGCGGCTGGCGTTGAACACGGGCCACAGCCTTAAGAGATATTATGCCGCGATCTCCGCGGGACGCCTCGCGATCGATCGCGGATTGCGGCGAACGGAGGAGGATGAGAAGCGCTGGGCCTTCGTCCTGCCGCTCAAGAGCTACGGCGTGTCGAAAATCCGTTATCGGGAGGCCGTGGGAGCCGAGGCGGACGCAGTCTTCGGCAAGAAGATTAAAATGATGAAGGCTACCGGTCTGCTCGAGGATGACGCGACCAGAGTAGCACTTACGCGTCGGGGTCAATTTTTTGCCGATGAAGTCTGCATGCAGTTCTACGAGCCCAAGTTTCTGCCTTTCCCGCAGACGGCTTATTCCAAGGGTCCGCTGAACCCTTATCGTTGAGGTTGATCATGGTATTGGGATGGATCGTTGGTTTGATGTTGATGGTCCCTCCGGTTTCGGGGTACGCTCAAGGACCAAGCTCCTCTCCCGAGGATAGCCCCAAAAAGGAGAACACGATCTATTGGAATAACAATTTGGAGTTAATCGTCAAGACGCAGGAGTTTAAACGGGACGACATAAGGAAAGTGCTCGATATTCTCGATATACGGCCGGACATGACGGTCTTGGATGTGGGCGCGGGCTCGGGTCAGGCTGCCTACCAAATCGCCGAACGACTGCAGGATCGAGGCGAAGTCTTCGCCACCGAGATCGATCCGAACTTGGTGAATTATATGGCGGGGGAAGCTCGGAGACGGAAACTGGCGAATGTCCATCCCATCTTGGTGAAGCGAGACGGCATCGACGGATTGTACGCCAAACATCGCTACGACCTAGTTTTGTTCTACAATTCAATAGTTCATATTCGTCATCTGGTTGCCTTTTTGCGAACGATGCGCGGATTCCTCGCGAAGGGAGGCCGCTTGGCCGTTATCCATGAGAGGGTCCATTGTTTCTTGAATTTTGACCGCTCTGATTTTGCGGACTGGGAGGGGTTTCTCGTTGCTCTTGAGCGGGAACCGATCCAGAGTCCTTTCCACCGGCTTGTTTGGGTACCGGCTCGAGATGCTGTGGGGGATGGTCGGGGCGGCGACGAAATGTTGGGGAGGGCCGTGCTTTTCCATTTAAATCGTCTCATACGAGACCTGGGGTTATTAAAATATTTCACGAATGGATTGCAATTCAACGATGAGGTCTCTTTCACTCCCATAGAACTGGATTACGCCAACTGGTGGCTCCATCGCCTTCATTTAGACGGGTTGCCTAACGGCGGCAGAGAGGTCGGAAGTATTTCTCAGGCGGAATTCGAAAAGACAATGTGGCTCAACAAGCTCCTAATCCTTCAGCGGTTCCGATCCTATTTCCAATGGGGAGGCTCTCACCCTTATTTATCGAGAGCTCCGGAAACCGGCTGGGCAAATCAGGTGGACATGATCGCAGCATTAATTAAACAAGCCAACTACTGCCTTAAGAGCGAGCGGGACTTCCCCCCATTCCGGGCGTTATGGATTTATGAGCCTTGCGGGGGTTGAAGGCGGGACTGGTTCCTGGACTAGACTGAGGGCTCTTGGGGGCAGGCTGATTCGCTTCGGACTCGCTTTTGCCCTCTGTTCCATAGCGTTGCTGCTGCCCTACCGGATGCGCACGACGTATGGTCGACTTGTGGCGAGCGGGACTCATTTGCCTTACATCCTCTTCGGACGGCTGGCTCGCTTTCTCTTAAATCAGATTGGCCCATCCCCGGCGTCGGAACTGCGGCCGTGACGGACCAACACGCCGTCGTCATCTATTCCGGAGGGACCGACTCCACTTGCGCGGCGGCGCTGATGGCGGGGCGCTTCTCGCGGATACATCTGCTCACTTTCGTCGAGGCAGGAACCGAGTCGTCGCCGATCCCTCGGGGGAACGTCGAGCGGTTGCGTAAAAAGCTGGGCGCCGAACGATTTACACATCACGTCATGAGGATTGACCGGCTCCTGCGGCACTTCAGCTACGACCGATATCTGCGCAATGTCGCGCGCCACGGCTTCTTCATGCTCTCCACGCCGGGGTTCAGCGCCCTATCCTGGCATGTGCGCGCGATCGTCTACTGCCTGGAGAACGGCATCCGGCACGCGGCCGACGGACTGACCCGCGAACTTATGCACTTCCCTGGGCACATGGACGGAGTGCTCACACAGTTTCGCGCGCTTTATGAGCGCTTCGGGATCGAATATTCGAACCCAGTGCGCGATTGGCCGACGCCCCCCGACCGTCAGTTCCTCGATCATCTGATCGTGGACCGTCACGGGTTCCTGCCGCTCGGCGGTCGGGAGCGCGTCAAGACCACCGGTCGCTACCTGTTCGACAACGGCCTGATGCCGCATCCCGACGTCAAAGGCTCGGGCGCAGACAGGGGAATGCAGCACGATTGTTATCCCTTCGTCGTCTTCAATCTCTTCGCCTTCTGGCTCTACCTTGGTTTTCATCGCCAGGAAGATTATGAGGTTCGGATGACTGGGCTCTTCCGCGAGAAGGTTGAGGACGCCGCGATGTTGATCGACGAGTATCGGGCGCGCAGCGCGCAGAGCCGCCTGGCGAGGCTTCTGGCGCCATGAGAGGCTACCGCACGAAGCTCCGCGCCCTCGCGTTGATCGCGCCATTGGCCGCTTCAGTCGGTGCCCTAATCGGCGGTGAGTGGGCCGCTCGCCGCTGGGTCGATCAAGGGGATGCGCTCGACCGCGTCGGCGGTCTGCTCCGGATGGACGTTTCCCTCGGCTGGCGGCAAAAAGAGAACGTTCGGATTCGGTTTATGGGAGTGCCGGTGGCCACGAACTCCCAAGGCCTGCGCGCGCCTGAATCTAGTGCCGCACCCGCTACCGGATCGTCTCAGGAGGGTTCGGTGCTCGTACTCGGGCCGTCCTCGACGTTCGGCTGGGGCGTACCCGAGTCGGGAACCTACGCCCGCCGACTGGAGGCCGCGTTGCGAGAGGGGGGGCGACGCGTTTCGGTGGTCAATGCGGGACAGATCGGGTTTTCAAGCTGGCAGGGCCTGCGCTTCTACGACGAAGAGTTCCGCAGGCTCCCGCCGCGCGTCCTCGTTCTGGCCTACGGAGCCAACGACGTCGACCGCTATCGCTTCTTCTTCCAGGACCGTCGTCCCGACTCTGCGGCTCTGGAGCCGAGACGCTCGGCCGTTGCCGTAGCGGTGCGCAACACTCTGCGCGACCTCGCCGGTTTGCGTTGGCTGTCTCGGACGGCATCGGGCTGGCGGGGCAGCCTGGGCTGCCTGCCGGACGGCACGCGACCGCCGTACTCCATCGATGTCCCCAGCTTGCGGGTACCGCCGGAGGAGTTCGCGGCCGGGCTTGATCTCTTCGCGCGCCGAGCGCGGGAAGATGGCGCCTCGCTGGTCTTGATGACGACGCCCTACCGGCTCGAGCGGCGACCGGGGGCTTCTGCCGAGAACGAAGCGAAGTACCGGCGCAGCTCCGTTCTCGCCGCCCAAGGCCTCTGTGAACAGGCGCGGGAAGCCTTTGAGCAGGCGCGTTCCCTAGAGCCTTACCGGATCGCATCGAGCCTGGATGAGTATAATGAGATTGTGCGCAGGTCTGCGGCCCGCCTTGGCGTCCCTCTCGTGGACGTTGAGAGGCTTCTTAGCCGAGATGAGAGCCTATTTGTGGACCCGATACATCCCAGCGGCGAGGGTCATCGCCGCATAGCGCGAATCCTTACCGAGGCGGTTCGACCGCTGATGGGAGAATGAGATGAAGACGCCTGAACAGTCGCCAATAAGTATTCGTGAGTTTTTGGGTGCCGTCCTGCGCCGGTTGCTGGCGCGTCGCAAATGGTGGTTGATCCCGTTGTGGCTGGTCTTGGTCGTGCTGGGCCTGCTCCTGATGCTTGCCGGAGGGCCCAACCTTCTGCCGGCGATCTATATTGCTTTCTGAGCCTGGGGAAAAGTGTTACTTCCCCTTGTGAGTCTCGAGTATTCGCTCGGCTAGGCCGTGCGCGATGAGGAGTTGCCCCATAGGGTTGGGATAATAGAAGTTGGCGAAATAGACGGCGGTCTGATCTTTTATCCCCAACTCCTCTCCCCAATTGTAGTGACGACGATAGACATCCCATTGAGCGGCAGAAGCCGGATGGGTCCGGAAGAGTTCTTTTATGCTGAGGAAAGAACTGTTTGGCGCCAGGAGGCTTAGTCGTTTGTATGTCTCGGGAGGAATCGGCGACGTCCTCTGATCGAGGAGGATGACTGGGAGCTTGTGTTCTCGTGCCACTTCCATAATAACTTCTGTCACCAACTCCCACGCATGGATATTTTTTCCCCGAGAACGCGTAATGATCCAATTAAAAAAACGGTTAAGAAGGTAGGAATCCCCCAATGGAGTTCTTAGACTCCATCGTACGCCTTTCTTGAAGAGGTTTCCTAAGGCCAAGCGCTGGGAAAGGAAGGCGCTCCCGATCACCACATCATCATCCAGCACCGATGAATCGACGCCGCCATAGTCAACGATGAGCATGTCAGGTTTGTACTTGAGCACTTCATTACGTAAAAAAGCCAACCCCACGATAGCCGTCGTTCCCTCCCAGCCGCAGTTCCAAACCTCATAATGCCGGCGCGTCCCATCTTGTTTTCTTAGGATATTCTCAAGCACATACGGATAGGTCTCGTGGTCGTTGACCGCGTGGCCAAACGTCTGGCAGGTACCAAGAGCCATAATGCGGTAAACCCCGGGCTTTTTCTTAACGGTCCTCTCGCGGTCTCGAAATCCAAGCGAGTTGGTATGAACGGAGAATTCCGTGAGTTTGGACAGTTCCGGGGCCCTGAAAAAATCATACCCGATCCATGAAGAATTGGGGGGGGCCTTAATGGTCTGGTAGATGGCGCGAAGATGCGCTTCGTCTTGGAAGCCCTTATTCGCGAAAATGCGAAAAGGCGGAACAACACGGTTCTGATGCAGGGGGATGAGCCAGACATTCCAAAGGCGATTCCATAAGATTTTTGATGCCTTGATGTTCTTAAACTGAGGATTCGCACGCACCGCCAACCTGATTGCCAATTCCATTGTGCCTAACGTTAGGAAGACCAATCCTGCGGCGGCAAGACCGCGTCGGACCCAGGGCGATTTCATGATATTTCAGTTCCGATGCCATTAAACAACTTGGAGATAGTAATGGCAATGGTTCCAACTTGCTAAAGTAATAAGGCTAAAGTTAGAAAACCCGCTATCCCCACTAACCTGGGTAGTACGGGATATTCCAATGCTCGATAAAATACGCGAACTTGAACTGAGGGGAGACTGGAGGACGCGTCTTTTCCGGTATGGCTTTGTCGTCATCGCTTTCGAAACCATCACTGGCGTTTATCTTTTCTTGGTCACCAATCTAGCCGTTTGGGAAATGATGTTTCTGCTGTTCCACATTTTGCTGGGGTTTGTGTTCGCCATCCCCTGCGTCATGTTCCTCCTCCGGCATCGCCAATATCGCCGCCTTTTCCCAGATCGTCGCTACTCCGCGGTCGGCTTTTCCACGCTAGCGGCAATGTTCTTCTCTCTGGGCTCGGGAGTGTACCTGACTTTTGTCGGCGTCTCGGGCCACGCGGTGATGTGGTGGGCGCATATTGCCGCTTCCCTGCTCTGCGTGTGTGGCTTGGCTGCTTATATCTGGATGACCCTGCGTCGTTTCGCGCGATACATCCCACCTGAACGCCTGTCTTTTTTGCACCGGATGGTCATTAAGATATCTCTACAGGTTACCACGGCTACAGTTTTGATCATCGTGGCGGTCATCGGAGCTTCATTTTTCTACAAGGAGCCCGATCCCCGCAAGACGATCCCCAACTATAGTTACTCTCTGGGCACAACCAACCCTTTTGCGCCTAGTGTATTAAAGACCTCGACCGGCGGCTTTCTGAAAGAAGAACTCTTCCTTGGATCTAAGTCCTGCGGCGTGTCGGGCTGCCATGTAGACACCTTGAAGCAATGGGAGGATTCCGTCCATTATCGCAGTCCCAACAAGATCTCCACGGTCGTGGAGAACCTCTTGATACGGGAAACCAAGAATGATGGTCTGACCAGGGGATATCTCCAGATTGACGAACTTAGAGAAAAGCTGGACGGACGCGAGACCTTCCGATTTTGCGCGGCCTGCCACGCACCTGTGGCCCTGCTCTCCGGTAACGTCAACCCAGGTCAGCCTCAGGAAACCTTTGAGAAGTTCGAGGGTGTTTCATGCATCGCCTGCCATTCCGTCACTCAGACAGACGTGCCCGGCGGCAGTGGCTTCACCATTGCCCCACCACGACGGTA
Source organism: Elusimicrobiota bacterium (assembly GCA_038059415.1). Taxonomy (GTDB): domain Bacteria; phylum Elusimicrobiota; class Elusimicrobia; order UBA1565; family UBA9628; genus GWA2-66-18. Next base: position 40,172 of record JBBTJN010000082.1, read on the forward strand.
TCTTTTTGCCCACTCCAAGTCCAAACTGGGTCAATTTGTCCATAGGACTCTTATCAACAATAAGCCAAGTTCTCATAAGAATGCCTTCATGAAGCCCTTCTATCGCGAAAGCCTGTATTGCGCGATGTGTCATAACCGACTTCACTATCTTTATTGGAAAAGCAGCCCTTATAACGACAAGAAAAATGCTCAAAATACAAAACATTGTCAGACATGTCACATGCCGCAAATTCCTTCCGGCAACGATGTTTCCTCCGCCGCAAAGGGGACGGTGACAGATCACCGAACCCTGGCCGCCAATATGACCGTGCCTCTTATGTATGGGCTCAAGGAACAATACCGCTTGACTGAGCGGTTCCTGAAGGACAAAATTATGGCGCTCCATATTGTGGCTCCTAAGCAGGTGTGCGCGGGGAAGGAACTGGAGTTCGTGGTGAGGTTGGCCAACGTCAAGGTTGGGCATATATTCCCCGCTGGTCCAGAGGCGGATCTCATTGAGGCCTGGACGGAGGTGGTAGCCCGTACGGATACCGGACAGGTACTCTTCCGCTATGGGATGCTGGATGCTAAGGGGCATCTAGATGACAAGAGGACCTATGTATACCGGGTATATCCCGTAGGCGCCAACGGCAAGCCCCTGGAGCTTGACCGACACCGAAGCTGGATGTTTGCCGAGGACAGGCTTCATGTCATTTCCCCTATGCAATATGACGAGACTCTCTTCCGTTTTAAGGTCCCCCCCGGCGTATCGCTCCGGCGCATCCGTATTCAGGCAAGATTGCGCTTTCGCAAGCATAATCAGCATTTTGTGGATTGGCTCGTGGGTGATGGCAAGCTCAAGGTTCCCATCGTGGACTTGGCTCAGGATGATGCGGAAATATCGGTAGTAGGCGATTCCACGTTGGCGAATAAGGCATCCAAGGACTGGCTGGAGCGCCTAGACATCCTTCCGCCGGAGCTGACGGGTTTCCAGAAGAAAATCAGCTTCGATACTCCGGTCTTGGGTCAAGTCATGGCCCTCCAGGATAAGATCATCTTAAACATGGCGCAGGAGGCCTTCAGGCGTGCCGACTATGACAAGGCCTTGGGCTGTCTTGATAGGCTCTCGACTACCGCGTTGCGCTTGCCGTATATCAAGAAACTGCGGCTGGCCGTCGAACAATCAGCTAGGGAACGTGTGGACTGATCTTGTCGCACACACTTCTTGGGCAGGGGCCGGCGATGGGGTCCCTTCGCGATATGGGATGCGGCCGCTTCTGGAGTTCGACAGAGCTGGAACGCGAAATCGTCATCCGCGCCGCGTTGTGGGCGAAGCTCGGCGCTGGACCTGGTATCCGTTGCGCGCTCGTCCAAGAGCAGAGCGCCGTTTTTGCGGTCGATCTGCTGGCTCTATGGCGTGTGGGCGCCTGCGCCGTGCCTTTGGACCCAGTCCTGCCGCAGCGCGAGCTTGAGTCGGTGCTCTCGGACTGCGGCGCCCGCTTGATTCTGCGGCGAGGCAGCACGCCTGGTTTGGGAGCTTCCGTGAAGTTTCTTTCCGACGTAGAGATCATTGAATCTCCAACCTTGGTTGAGGGTCCGCCTTTGGGATGCGTTCCTGCATCCGCAGACAGCGCGGAGGCGCTCGTGCTCTATACGTCGGGTACGGAGTCCGGTCCTAAGGGAGTCGTTCACACGCGCGCGGGTATCGCATCCCGCCTCGAGGCGCTGCGCCGGACCATGCCCGTTGCCGCGCTCGAACGTGCTCTCTGCGTACTGCCGCTGCATATGGGGCATGGACTTATTGGGGGACTTCTTCTGCCGTTGCTGTCGGGCGGGGAGGTCTGTGTTGCCGCGCCCTTTGGGCTCGGGTCCGGGTTCGATCTCGGAGCGCTCATCGATGCAACACGGGCCAGTTTCGTGACCGGAGTCCCCGCGTTGTGGCGCGCGACCCTGCGCGTGTCGGATTCTCCTCACTTTCGGACACTTCGGCGAGTCCACTGCGCCTCGGCGCCGTTGGACGGCGAACTGCGTCGGGAGCTTGTCCGCTGGGCCGCTGGCGCGGAGGTGGTCGATGCTTATGGCATGACCGAGACGGCGAGCTGGGTCGCGGGTTCCGAACTCGGCGAAACCCGCGCCGGGGTCTTTAGGTGTGGCTGGGGCGCGGAGTTGATCGTCTCAAGCGAGGATGACGGAGATCCTGTTGCCTTGCCTTTGGGGCGCGAGGGACGCGTCTGGGTGCGCGCGGATTCCTTGATGGTCGGCTATCTCGGGCACCCGGAGCTCACCGGACGGGCGCTACGGGGCGGCTGGTATAGAACCGCCGACCGCGGCGTTATGGAGAGAGACGGCGCCCTGTGCCTTTTGGGGCGCCTCGACGACGCGATCAACCGAGCGGGGATCAAGGTTCAACCGGAAGAGGTTGAGTCTGTCCTGGCCCTGCATCCCGACGTCCAGGATTCTTGCGCGTTCGGGATCGAGCATCCCATCTCGGGTGAGTTCGTCGCGGCGGCCGTGGTCTGGCGCCGTACGGATGGAGGTGGCTTCGCGGAGTTGGAGCGATGGTGCGCCGAGCGCCTGTCCGAGCCCAAAATCCCGAAACGTTGGTTCGAGCTTAAACTTATTCCCCGCACGTCTCTGGGAAAGCCTCGTCGCCGCGAGGCCGCCGCCCTCTGCTCCCGACGACCAGAAGCAATATGAACTTTCCCGTCGTTAAGACGTTATTCAATCCATGGTCGCCATTTTGGCCTGCGCTGGCGCTGACTTTCGCGGTCTCGTGTATGCTGGCTCCAGAGCGGCGTAAGGGACTAGCCGCTGCCGTCGGTATTTTTTTCATGGCCGTTTATTTCTACCCGGCGATGGCTGCGGCGCTGTTGGGCTTATCCCTGGCTCTTTGGGCGCTGACTGCGGGGGATCCTATTCCCGCAGTTTCCCGTTTCCGGGCTGCGTGCGCATTGGCGATATTCGGGCTTTTAGCGATCTGCTACAGCGGGCTTTTTCTGCAGTATCGTAATGGTTTCGTGCTTGATGATGGCCTCAAGATCATGTTCCTCGCCACTTTTGTTAAGAAAGTCATCTACTATCTCTACGAGCGAAGGACCGCCCGCGTACATCACCACACAATCGGAGACGTCCTGGCCTATTTTTTCTCCCTTCCCTTCATGAGCGGGATCGGCGTGAGCGTTGCTCCGTCACATATGCAGTCGCGCTGGGGCCGACTGGGGATGAGGGAGAGCCTGGGTTCTGGCGCGGCGACTCTGGGCAAGGCTGGTTTGTACGTCTTGGCTTACGCGGCATTAGATCGATGGGCGGGATGCTTCATCCTCGGCCCCGTCTTCATGAAAGATTGGCGCGACAGGCCTTGGTGGCACTTGTGGGTCGCTTTTGCCGTCACCTATTTGGCGTTTTATCTCGTCCGCTACGCGTGTGAGCAGACCTGCATCGGCTCGGCGCGCTTGTTGGGCTGGGATCTGCGCGACAATTACGAGGCGCCTCTCCTGGCTCCGGACTACGCCGAGCATTGGCGGCGTTGGAACGTCCATACCCGCGAGATGCTCATGGCGTTGTTCTATTATCCGACGGCCCTCGCATTGGCTCGCCGGCGCCCGGACCAGACGGCTGGCAATCTCGTGACGTCCTTTTTGGTCACGTTTGCCGGAAGCGGGTTGTTCAACTTCCTGATCCGCGCGACACTCTACCCCCCTTTGGCGTGGAGCTCCTACGGCGGCCTGGCTTTTCGGGTCATCATTCATGAGATTTCCCAATGGATTTTTGTCTGTATCGCGGCGATCTCCATCCTGCGGCGCCGCACCGCTGGACGCCCTGAGCCTGACTTTGCGGCCCGTGCGACGGGAGCCGCCGTGGTCTTGTTTCTTCGCGGCCTCACTTTGCCTCTCCTTATGCACAACTATCCCCCGGACGATTGGTCGACGCCTCTTAAACTCGCTGCCGCTTCGTTCGGCGTTTACTGGCGATGAGGAGATATGAGATTGTCGCTCGCGTGAAAGATTTCCTTCGAGAAGGCCGTTCGCATATCCCGTCGGAGTCGCTGGTTGAAGATACGCCATTGTTTGAAAACGGCGTGATGAACTCTGTAACAATGGTCGAGACGGCGCTGTTCCTGGAACGGGAGTTCGGGTTGCGCGTGGTTGCATCGGACCTTTCCCGGGAACGTTTCGGAAGTATCGCAGCCATCGCTGAATTCATCGAGGCGCGTCTGTCGACTTCGAGTTTCAAGCGTCCCGAATTGAGTTGAGCATGGCAATAGCGGATTCCGACGACCGCATACCGATGAGTGGTCTTGGAAAATCAAGTTCCTTGGGCGTCTTATTGGAAGCCTTCGTCGTCGGCGCGATCCTTTTCATCGTTTTCCAAGATCTAAACGACGGCATCTACTTTAGCATCTATCAGGCGCGTGACATCGATCGCGCCTATGCGGTCGCCGCCGGACATCCCGTCCTATTCGGTCCGGAAATGTCCGGCGGCGGCCATCTTCCCGGCGGCTTCTACTATGGTCTACTGGCTCTCGCGCTCAAGTTCGTCGGTGGCTGGAAGTCCTGCTGGGAGCTTGCAATATTTTTTCTGGCGACGAGCGGGGCGGCCTTATGGTTTTTTACGCGTCGTTTCTTCGGCGTCCTTTCAGCGTGTTTGACGCTTTCGTGCGCTTTCTCTCCAAAGTGGATGCTTCTAGTCGTGTGTTCTTTTATGAATCCCTCTTTTCTTCCCATCTTTACCGTGTTTTCATTGATCACGCTTTGCGGCGCCTTTGCCGGGATTCGGGGCAGACGAAGCTTCGCCTGGAGCGCGTTTTGCCTGATTTGTGGACTGGGGATCCAATTGCATTTAACGTTTCTTTTTATTCTCCTATCAGGCGTGGTCATTCAACTCAGCGCGAAGCGTCTACAAGTTCCGGCGCTGGATAAAAAAAGCTTCTTCCTCGGATCGTTCTTATTCCTGGTGCCGTTGCTTCCCTATGGAGCCTGGTTTGCCGCCAGAACGTTCTCTCTATCATTGGGTCAGTCGAATCTTCCCTTCACAGGCCAGGATATCATTGGATGGAGCTTCACCCTGGGGAGGATGAGAGCCTTCGACGTCCACGTCGCCGTTCGAGATTTCCCGCAACGTCTGTGGAGCCTCCTGCCAGCCGAAGTTTGGATCGCGCTACTTCTCCTCGCGGTCGCGCGGAGTATCGCGGCCCCTTCCCCCGAATCAGACGAGACCGATTCCCCTGACTTGCGATTTAGGAGGAATTGTCCCAGGATTCTGGCCATCGCAGCGGTCAGCACTTGTCTGCCGTGCTTGTTCTGGGTTCTAACCCCGGAGAGATTTTTACGATACTCGACGTGCTTTCATGTGGCTGTCTGTCTCTTGATCGGCGCTTTCGCCGCGCGTCGGGATCGCCTATCGGTCTACGCATCAGGCGCGGCATTCGCCGCTCTCGTGTTGTTGAAATTATACGATTCGCGGTGGCTGGCGTCGTTCACGGATACAAAGCACTTCCTGTTCTCGGTCCTAGGAGGCATCTGTCTTGCCGCTCTCGTTTCTTTTAATCGTCGCGCTAGCAGCCCTGCTCGTGCGCTGTTTCCGGTGATCGCCGTTCTTCCGTTGCTGATATCTCTGAATTGTCTGGCGAGCGTGAGGTTCGTTAGCTTATTGCGGGAACCCCACCCAATACTAACCAATATCCGAATGTTCAAAGCCATGGCGCGTCATATTCGCGCGCAAACAGGGTGGACATACGCCGAAGCGAAACGGAGAATTTTCTACGTCAATCACAATTGTGAGCAGACCCCTGTCCACATCTATCGCGAAGTGGAGGCGGAGGAGGAACGGGGATTTTCTCCACGCCCCCTGGGAATAGACCGTATTGATGGTTATTTTGTGGGGCACCCATCCTTGCCGACAAACTTAAAGGATTCAACTGCATCCAAACGCTGGCCGCTCGGTGAGGATTTGGAAGGGACGCTCCGAGCCGGAATCAAAGCAGGGAAAATTAGGCTCGGGGAGCCGAGCCGCTATGAGGGGCTCGTCATCGTCCCGTATCAAGTCACGGATGCGGAACTATTGCCCCCTTATTTTCACAACCTGAGTGATAGCTATTCGTTCGAAGCAGTATCGACGCTGCGCCCTATGCTGGGTGAGAGGACGTTCCGTCTAACATTCAATGACTGCCCTTGGAAGGACCCCGTTTATAATATTTTTGCCGATGTCGGCCTCAACGCGTCGAGTCGAAACCACTGGGCTGTCCGCGTCATATTGAGCGGAGAGCCCATTTCGCAATCCTCTAATTGGGTCAGTCCCGATTGGACACAGAGACTTATCCGCCCCTATTTCTCCTATTCCTGTGGGGAGAACAGTCGAACGATCACGCTTGCCGAGTCGATCGGTCGAAACTCCACGATGTTTACCGGAGGCTCCTTCATCGCACCGTACGAAAGAACTTTCACCGTGACGTGTGCGGAGCCCATCCGCGATTTCGCGATAGGCTATGAGTCCTCCCGGGTCTTTTCCAAAAGCCCGGTTCTGGCGAAACCACTGCCAGGAAGAAAGATCCTCATTCGAGCGCTTTGAATCGGGATGTCGATTCAGCTCCGCTCGAAAGTCTAAGTCTGCGAAGGAGAATCTCGGCGACTATTCCCGCGCCGTTGACCGCCGGCCACCGGATATTCGGCGCTGAACCGCACATCTCGGACAGCCGCTCCAACAGGCTGGACGGCGACTGACGCAGTTTCAAGGCGCATATCCCGGCGCCGCGCCGTTGAATCTCAAGGGCGTTCATCATTTGCTCACCGTGGCCTTCGATGGGCAGTAAGATCATTTGTTTCTTGCGGGCCAGGCATTCCGAGATCGAGCTGAGACCGCCCTGCGCGATGACCGCCGCCGAGTGATCAATGCGAGGAAGCCCCCGGGCGTCCAAGGCTGAAGTTTCTCCCGACGTTCCAATGACCGGGAGCCCATGTCTCTTCGCGTCAATGAGAAGAGGTTCCGAACCAATGTTGGAACCGCTTAAAAGGACATGGGCTGGCCCTTGAGCAGAATTGTCGGAGACCTTCTCAAATTCCTGCCGAACGATCAGAGGAACATCCAGCACGCTTTTTCCTGCTGGAGGATTCGGTTCAAAAGAGGGCACAAGAATGCGTTCGCCAATGAACCGCTGGAATAAATAATCGAGAAGTTCGATAGCCATGCTTCTCAACGGAACGCGCGCGCGAATTCCGTATTGGATGTATCTCTTCAAGACATCGCGCGCTTGTCCCAAAATAAAAATAGGAATACCCTCAAATAGCAGCGGCAGACAGTGATAATCGGAGTCAATCAGCGCCAAATCGATGACGTTGTTTTTGATGAATGACGAGATCTTGCGGCAGTTACGCAGATAAATTCCCGCACTGGCTGGGCGAATGAGGCCCAGCCAATCGATCCGTGAGCCAGCCGAATCAAGCATCGCCTGATAGGGCTCAAGGGCCACGACCTGCGCCTGAACGGGTCGGCCTTCGGTTGCCCAAAATTCGACGGCTCTTCCACTGGTGCATACGATGATGCGCAGCGCTTCCGGAGCTATCTTGAACTTAAATCGGAGAGCCTGCGCGACGCCGAGCAGGCGAGTCGAATTACCCAATCCCAAACCGCTACATAGAACCAAGAGCGTTTTTGTTCCGGATGGGCCGCCCTCGTTAACCTCGCGCATCCTCGATCTCCATGTTTCGGCCCTGGAAGACGATGGTCTTGCTCAGGCAAGACGCCCGGGCGAGGCCCTTGAGGTCGAGTCCATGTCTCCTTGCGATCACTGAGTACCATTCGTGATCCCGGATGAACGTCGGGCAACCCTGTAGTGCGTGAGCCCATTGATAGACAACGCCGATCGTGCCGACATTCGGAATCAGGCAAACGATCTTCCCTGGTTCCTTCAAGAGCCCGGCTGCTTTGGCGATGACCGGTTCAGGGTTTTTGACGAATTCGAGCACGCCGGCGATCAGAATTCGATCGTATTTTTTATCGCCGACGAACGCCTCGATCGGGCTGCATATTCCGGAGAATCCTTGCGTTCGATAGGCTTCCATCATCGCCTCGGACTCATCCACCCCATATATCTCAACATTCATGATGTTTCGAATCTGCAAGGAGTAATAGCCCGCCCCACAGCCCATATCCAGAAGACTTAGGCCCGGTCTTAGTGTGAGAGCGCTACGGATCGCCCGCCATTCCTCGCAACGCACGGACTTCCATAGGAGGCTCGTCTCGCTCTTGGCCAAGTAGCTTGACGCGCGGCGATCGAAATATTCCAATCTTGGCCTTCTTATTTTTTGTCTGCTATCACCAGGCATCCCGGCCCAAGTCGGAACGAACGGATGATCGATCTCACGCAATAGCCGCCTCGCTCGGCCGCCGCCGTGATTTCCGACTTCCGATAACTCCGGGCCGGGAAAGAGCCGTCGACTCGGCGTCTGTAGCGACGATACACGCCGGCAAAGGTGTCTTCTGCGTCAGAGAAAGAAAAAAGAAGTCTTTTCGCCGCCAACCCCTCGAAGAAGCGGGTGATTTCGCAGTCATCGAGCCAATCCGTTAGCCCGAGGAATACCGCGAGTTGCCCCTCCTCGCGAAGAGATTCAAAAACGTTTTTGCATTCAAAACGAATCCTTGGCGCGTAGATTTCGAAACGTTTGCGCGCCGATTCAATGGCTGCTCTCGCAAAATCGATGCCCGTGTAGGCGCGGCGGGCGTCTTCGATGATCGAATGCGCCAAATATCCGCTCCCACAACCAAAATCCAGGACCGTACGACATCCTTCAAACTCGGTGACCAGCAACCTCGACGCCAGGCGCATTCGCTCACGGACCGTCCATGCGCAAGGATTGGTCAAGGCGAGCGCTGAATACCGTGTTTTCTCCCAGAGGAGTATTTTCTTCTCCCAGAACCTGGCTCGCGCTTCATCTCCATCCACGATCTGGCCAATCCCGCAGATTTTGGAACTCGACGATCCTTCTGGCTGGATAGGAATCAAAGAATGTCATGTCCCGCAACCGGATAACTTCAGCATATTCGATTATAATATAATACATTTTTAGTCATGGGCCATCGCCGTGCGGGCGTGCGCATCGTTCGAGGGGCGCTCGTCCTCTTCGTAAGCATGGTGGGCCTGGTGGGTTTAGATGCGGTCCTCTATTGGCGATATCTGCGCGCGACTTGGAAGCCGCTCCCCCCGAGATCCTTTGCCCGACCCGTGCGGTATGTGCCTTATCGGACTCTGCTGCGTTTGGGCTGGCAGGATAAGCCACGAGACAGTTCATTCACCCACTTCGACATGCGCAAGCGCCCCGGCGTCGTGCGCATCGGTTGTCTTGGAGATTCCTTCACCTACGGATCTGAAGTCAGCTCTTCAGAGGATTATCCAAACGTCCTCCAGCGTCTATTTCGGGAGCGTGGATATTCTCAGGTAGAGGTCCTTAATTTCGGCAGCGGGTGGTACGGCTTCCAGCAGGCGTTCATCCTATGGGAAGACGTCGCTCGCCGTTTCGATCTCGATTATGTGGTGCTGGGGCCCAAGACTTTCTTCTCCGGGAGAGACACGACCTTCGATCACGGTTCTCCATCGAATATCTATTATCTCCATGCGCGAAATATTCTCGACGGGAATGGGCTCAAGCTCGTCGAGGTCTTGGGTAACACCTTTGAAGAGCGCACCGCCGCCTATAGACGGTTTATTCCGCATTGGCGCTACCTTCGCTATGACTCGAGAGCGCCCGCCTTCCTGGCGTGCTTGGCTCCCCGGGACAAGGAAATCCCCAATCCATTTTATTATCGAAGAGACATCACGGGGGAGTTAGCCGAAGTATATCGAAGACAGCTGCGGAGGATGGCAGACAGCGGGGCGCAGATCGTCCTCGGGCATTACGATAATCACGATGTCCTCGAAATCGCACGCTCTCTGGGCCGAAGCAACCTCTTTCCGAGCAGAATCAAGGAAATATTTTCTTACCCCTATCGAGCTCCGAAGGGCCATGGCAGTCCTTCGGGCAACGCACTCCTTGCCGAACAATTCTTCGCGATTCTAACCGGCCGAGGACAGACCAGCTTGCCGCTCATCACCATCAAGCCCTTGAAGCGTTTGCCGATCCCTTCAGCGAGAGGTTCTTCAGGAGATCTCGACTCCCACGCACGGATCGCCGTCGGATTGGATGGAGGCGATTCTTGGCGCTTTGTCGAGATCATGAGTGGCACGCTTACTCATGATCTGCGGGGCGATTTCCTACGAAAGCGCCATTTTAAGGCGCTTCTCGCGCTCAAAACGTCCGATCAACTCCTGCCCGAGGCGGTATTTTATCCGCTGTCCATGAAAATCCATGAGGGCATGAAGCTTTCGCTAAGATCCGCGCAGGGAGAGTTTATTCTGGGGAACGTCTCTCTGCTGCGGCCGGACTTACAGGTCGGCGTCGTCGATTTGAGAGGCGGCTTGAAGGTTGCTCCCCCTGGTTTCAACAATATCGACGCCATCTATACGGCCCGGGGGGGAGTGGAGAAATTTCTACCCGGCAAGGTCTATCTTGGAGATCAGGAGGTCTTTTCCATGAATCTGTTGGACCGGAGGGGGCATATTGGATTGCATCCAAACCTCAGGAGGTTTCTGCAGATATACTCTTCATCTCGATTTGGGGGAGGGGGCAGACGTTCGGGTCTTGTGACCCTCCGCTTGGAATCTGAGGGCGGGAAGGCAATCTTGGTTCCGCTGGCGGCCTGGAAGCGCGCCGCCCAAGACTTAACCGTGCGTTTCGACGAGCCCGGCATTGCGCATCCGCTGACGAGGCCGGACCGATGAGCCTTAAGAGAGATAAACGCAAAGTATGGGAGGAGTTCTTTTACAGGATCGTCGAGATCCTGCGCCGCGCCGATGACGTGCGGCCGCCGTTCATTGTTTTAGGAGAACTGCGGGCGGGCTTCGCCGCCGGAAGCGATCATATTTGCGACAGACAAAGCGACTGGGCAAAGCCCAGCTTCTTCAGTCAATCGCTGGCGCGCTAGAAGTTATTCCCAAAGAGGAGTTTCATTTGGTATTTGGTCGAGACGAGCCCTGCACTCTTCAGGGAAACCGGGGTCTTCCACGCGTTCATATAGACAAGGGGCTATCAGCGCTCCGGATTGCATCTCTTTTTTGCACACTAATTCCGCCACGGCTTTGCATGCGGTCAGTGTTTTTTTTCGTCGGGCGTCCAGTTCTTGTCTGCAACTCGGGGAAAGCTGTTTTCTATTTTCAGGAGAAAATAGACAGTTTGGGATTCCTTTTTTATCTGCATTTGAACACAAACGATCGACATCTTTTTGGCAGAGTTTGACTTTAGTCTTTGCGGGCTTGGAAGTTGCCGCCTTAGCATTCGGGATCGCCGTCGAAACCACCACCAACAACCCAATGGCAAAAGAGAACTTGGATGCTCGTATCATATATTTCCTCCGGATTCTTTAAAGGGAGACTACAAAAAAATCGAATTAATGCGTAGTCGAAAAAATCCAGATCTTCTGGAAGGGGGGCAGGTCCAGAAGGTTCTCCAGACGATATCCGGCGGCAGTGAACTCGTGTTCGCGGGGAAGTAGCGCTTGATTTAGGAACCACCGGGATTCAGGGGCGCTTGAATGGTAAGGAGTGGGTTGTCTTAGGTAGGGCCGCAATCGCTGGACAATCAGGAGCTTATTGAGTTTCTGTGCATGACTAAACTCTCTCATCGACAGATCCAATAAGAGCCTTTTTTCAGGCAATTGAGCCATTCTCATATGATGAAGGAGCCATAAGGCCATAGGCGTTTCTTCCGGAGTGAAAGACACGCCCTTGACGAAGTCCAGCCCTACGCTGAAGCGAGTAAACAATAGGCCGTCCTGTATAAGAGAGTTGAGTTGGAACAACACCGCTCTTTCGATGCCGATCTCGGCCACAAGTTCGGGATCATGCAGAGTCTGGCTAAAAGGGCTGTCAGGCGGTTCCCGTTTTAGCTCTTTAACAAGCCCATCCCAGTCCTCGAAGTCCTCTCGGAAGAAAGAGAATTGGTTGCCGGGTTGACCGTCTACCACCACGACACGCCCATGAGGCGCCAGAAAACTTTTGAGTTGCCGGTAGTAGTTGATCCGGTCGCGCAGTTGATTGACAACCGAATAAAAAAGGATCAGGTCGTAGCGGTGTTCGCCATAGAACGGATCGATCCCTCCCGCTTTTACCAAAATGGCTTTTAGATTGGCCAATTTTCTCTGCCGTGCTTGCGCCGTGATGTAATCGACGAGGTTTGGTTGTATTTCAGTGGCAAAGACCACTCCCGTGCCCTTCATTCGTTCCGCCAGCATGACGGCCTGTTGGCCGGTACCCGCGCCGATATCTAGGATGGTCATCCCGGGCCTGATTTCCAAGATATCCAAGAGTTTGTCGATGTAGGGGATTTTAGTTCTCTGTGTTCTCACCAGCATTTCGAGGGGCCAGAACGGAGCGTTGACCGCCGTTTGGGCAAGGATTTCACCGCGATCCAAGGACTGGCCATAGCCGTCTCCAGTACCCAGGAAAAGGCAGAACGCCGCTTCGGTGCAAGCGCGCGTTATGCGTCCAGTTTTCATTTAGGGAACTAAAGCCATCATCCCCGTATTGTTCTATAATTCGGATGTGAAGGACAACTGTCCTCGCATCGTCGCGTTGACGACGCTCGTGCTCCTGGTCGACGACTATTCGCGAAAGCTGCTGGCGCTGCCGCTCAAGCCCGACGAGACTTCGTACTCGATCTCGGACGTGATGGAAGAAGCCCTTGGAAACGCCCGGCGCGAGGGGCATAATCCCTCGACTCGGCCGAAGATGCTCAGCGACAACGGGCCAGGGTTCATCGGCCAGATCCTGGCGGACTACTTGAAGGCCCGGGGCATCGGGCACATCTTCGGGGCGCCGTATCACCCGCAGATGCAGGGCAAGGTCGAAAGGTTCAACCGGAACAGCTCAATTTTCAACGTGAGTCCGAATCAGATGTACGCCGGGAGGTTTAAGAAAATCCTAAAACGACGCGCGGCGATCAAGCGCAAGACGCTCAATCGCCGCAGGTTGGAGAACCTCGGCGAGATGGCCCAAGTGTCAGTAAGCAAGTGTTCAAGATCGGCTGAACCGTTACACGCGTCCGTGGGCACGGCCGCGCTTCCGTTCCCGACACGAGCTCCTTGAAGCTAGACTGCCCTTCACTGGCTGCTAATTGAGGCTCCGGCCCCGTCGATTCGGGTTCCGGGCCTATGCTCCCTAGGTCCCTTGTTGCCGCGGGGGAGGCCTGAAGGCCCAAGCGCCCAGAACGGACTCCGGTTATCATCTTATGGAGATGGGAAATAAGCGTCGCATCCTCGCCGGGTTTCTCGCCATCCTGACCTTGGCGTTCTCTCCGGGCCTGGTGTCTTATCAGGCGGCGGCGTTGGTCCTCAACGGAGCGGCCTCCGGCCGCACCAGCGCCGTCCCGGTGGTCCCGGCCTTCGGCGCGAACAGCGTGGGCATCGCGCCCCTGTCTTCCGCGATGACTTTCTCCCCGAGCCTCGCGGGGGAATTTTCCCCTACGGCTCTCGGCGCTCCGATCCCGGCGCTCATTGCGCCCTCCTTCATCCCGGTCGCCCTGACTCGCGTTCCTAACGGCGTCGCCGACGTCAAAACGCTGAGCGGCGCAATCGAGACTCCGGTGCAGGCCGCGGACGCGATGACTCATCTCACCTTCGTCGGCGGACAGCTGTCCGCCGGCGACGGCGCCAAGAAGAGAGGCGTCCTCAACGCCGTCTTCACCGGAACCCGTTGGATTTCCGGCCTGGTCTCGCCGGACAAGCCTCTTCTGCCGGAGATGGTCGATGCGCCTGTCGCGACGTCCTTCCCGACCGAATTTCTCGTCACGGGGAAGCCCGCCCTGTCCGCCGTCGCTCCGCAGAGAGTCATTTTACTCGATAACGGCCTCCAGCCCGGCGACGAGTTCCTGACCGTCGCCGAGGGCAAGCCGCAGGTTCCCGCGCCCACGCCCGCAGCGCCCGACGCCGCCGTCTCCGTCAAGGCCCTCAAGTGGATGTACATCTCGGACGCGATCGGCATGTCGGTGTTCATTCTGACCCTGATCGCCTTCCCGATGGTCGTAATTCCTGCCGTCGGCGCCGTGACCTACGGCGTGCTGACGGCCCTCGGCCCTCTGGCCGCGATTGCGCTCGGACCGTTGGGCGGCATGACCGCGGCCCGCTTAGCCCCGCGCGAGGGCTTGGCGATGATCTCCGCAATACGCGCCGTGCTGAGTGTGGCCGTGCCCCTCCTGGCGATGGCCGGCATGATCAGCTTCTGGCCGCTCCTGCTCGTCTCGATCGCCAATACGTGGCAGTTCTCGCTTCTGATGACGTGCCGCAGCGCCTACACGCGTCTCTTCGCCATCACCGATCCGAAGCGGAGCCATAGTTGGCTGCACATCGGCAACCTCACTACGATCGGCTTCTCAATCTACTTCCTGCTCCAGGTCCTGCTCGGCTCAATCGGCCAGATCGGCGGGCTCGTGGACAGGATGAGCCCGATGACGCCGTTTTGGATCGCGGCGGCGGTCAACGTGGGCCTCGCGGGCCTCAGCTACTGGAAAATTCCCAAGATCGCTCATTACGCCTCGAACGCCGTCGCCGCGGTGAAGGTCGTGGCCGAGCCGTTTGCGAAGAAGGCGGTCTCCTTCGTGAAGAAATTCTGGAAGGAGATCGCCCTGTTCGGGGGCTCGGTCGGTGTGTACGCATATGGCCTGCCGTTGGCTCTGCCGCTCATCGGCACCGGACTGGGATCACCGCTGTGGATCGCCGGCGCTTTGATGTTCTGGGTCTTGCGCACCGACGTCTACAAGTCGGTGATGGCGACGCCTAAAATCCGCAACGCCCTGCTGCTGTCGGCGTTGGTCGCCGGCCTGATCTATCCTTTCCAGAACCTCGTGATGCCTCTGATCGCTGCTTCGCACGGCGCCAAGGCCCTGATCTACGGCCAACTGCTGGGCGCGTTCTTCTTCGGCCAGCTGCTCTCCAATGTGAGCCTGGCTCGTCTCCCCGAGGTGCGCATTCCTCTGGTCAATAAATCGATCGCCGCCGAGAAGCTGATGCAGGCGGGCGTGCTGGCGTTGGTCGCGATATGGGCCGGTGTGCGCCTGTTCCCCCTGTTCCCGGTGAGCATCCTCGCCGCCGCCGGAGCCGTCGCCGTCGGCATGACTGTGATCGCCGCAGCCTCTCGCTTAACCGACCGCGGCTGGATCAAGTTCTTCGGCGTCGGCCTCCTGGCCGCGATCGGCGTGTCCCTGTCCTGGGGTTTCTACCCCGGTATCTTCGCGAGTGTGATGCTGCTGGGCCTATTCGTCGGTCCGTTCTTCTCGGCGATCAACGCTTACATCAGCAGCAACACGGACCCCAAGATGGCCTCTCAGACCTTCGGCGTGAGCGGTTCTCTGTTCAACGCGCTGATCTCCTTCGGTTACGGCCTGATGGTGGCGAACACAAAGGCTCATGGCGACCCGGCTTTCCCAAGCGCGCTGACGCCGATCATCGCGGTCTACGCCGTTGCGGCGGTCCTGTTCTTATTCGTCCCGCGCTGGTTGCCGGGTCTGCCCGAGAAGAGCTTGCGCTCCCCTGAACGGAAAAAACCGGCCGCGTAATCCGGTATAATTCGCGCTACCAATGCCTGCCCCCAAGGTCGTGTCCATCGACTTCACTCCGCCCGCAGACGCTTCCTCCGGCGACTGCGAGCTGTCCGTCGCCTTCGAGGGCGGCGGCGGCTCCACCTTCAAGATCGCGACCTACGACCGCGCCGCGGCGTGGATGACCGGGGCCAAGTCCAAGGCGTGGTGGTCCGAGCCCGTCCTGTTCGTGGAGAGCCTCGATCGTGAGACCGTGCGAGCCGCGGTAGATGCGATGGCCGCCGAGATGGGCGGCTATTGGCTGCGCTACTACCACCGGAGAAAAAGGTGACGCAGGTGTCGAGCGCAGTCGGCCATATAGAGCTCACGCACTTGAGCGATCCCGCGAGCCCGGAGCACACGAGCGGCGTCGTCGAGGTCTACTTGAAGGACGGCCGCCAGTTCACCTTGCTCGCCGCGACGCCGTTCTGGTTTAAAGGCGAACTCCAGCGCCTGGGCCTCAAGTTCTACTATGGCCCCGCCGTGCTGTTCCTTAAGAAGCTGAATCTTGCCGCCGCGCGCAAGGCCGCCAAGGACATGCTGACAGAGGATGAACAGCTGCTCGTGCGCTACGATACGCCGCGGCGCACTTTGCCCGATATCCTCGCCGCCTTCCGCGCCGCGCATCCCTGACGATGAGACGATGACAAATGCCTTGTCAGCCGTCGGGGTTTTTGCTATGATGCGGGTCCACCTCAAGAGGAGTCCTATGTACGCGATTATCGAGACGGGCGGAAAACAGCTTTGGGTTATTCCCGGCGAGACCGTTAAGGTCGAGAAGCTGGAAGTCAAAGAAGGCGAGACGC